>CAIQNN010000026.1 GCA_903873185.1 uncultured Actinomycetes bacterium | reverse complement strand
TCGCTTCGAGAACCTGACTGTACTTTCGATTGCGCCGCTCCTGGCGCGCGCGATCCGTGAAGTATTTGAGGATGGTTCCGTCACCAGTCTCTTTGATGGCCTTAGTTAAGCCTTAAAAATGCTCTCCGCATTTCACCCGACCAAGAAGTCGCTCATCAAGAGCGCCATCGTTTTATTGGATTCTCACCCGAGCTCTGAAATAACCAGCGAGCAAGTCCTGGAACTTTCCGGCATTTCAAAAGGCTCGCTTTACCACCACTTTGATGACTTTTCCGAGTTAATGGAATATGCGCTGGTGTATATGTTCTCGCGATATGTTGATCAATCGATCGAGGCTTTCAACCAACTATTAATCAACTGCAAAAGCCCGAATGATTTTTTAACAGGAGTAAAAGAGATTACTCGAGCAACTCAGTCACCTGCCATGAGAAATATGCGCATTGTTAGAATTAATGCGATTGCACAAGCAATTACAAATCAACGGATGCGCAACTTGATGGGCGCCGAACAAGGGCGATTAACTGATTCGTTCACCGATCTCTTCCGCGAAGCTCAAGAGAAAGGCTGGGGTTCTAAAAAAATTGATCCCCGAGCCGGCGCTGTTTTAGTTCAGGCTTACACGATCGGACGGGTTATCGATGATTTCACGCCGGAGCACATTGAAATGGAGCGTTGGTTTCAGTTAGTAGATCTAGTGATCGAGCGCGTCTTGTGTGCCGAGGTGAGCTCATGAACGCTTCACACCCAACTAAAGAACTTTTAATTTCAACCGCCTTTGAGTTGTCACTGACTCGCCCGATGGCTGAAATCACCAGCGATCTGGTGTTAGAGACTTCCGGAATTTCTAAAGGTTCGCTGTACCACCACTTTGAAGATTTTTCTGATTTGATGGAGCATGTCCAAGTTCGAGCACTTTCTATTTTTACCGATTCTCAAATTCAAGGATTGCAAGAATTAATGGCAACTTCGCAAACCAAAGCTGATTTCTTGCAAGGCTTGCGACCTATCTCGCATGGAAATCGGAGCCCAGATGTCGGCGCTGCACGGTTAGCCCGGATCGAATCAATTTCTAAGGCGCTAAGCAGCACTCGAATGCGAGAGATCAAGGGTCCAATTCAACAGCGGATCACCAATGCAATTGCGGAAATTTTTCGGGAAGCCAATCGTCGTGGCTGGGCAAATTCTGATCTCGATCCAATGGCGGTTTCCGTATTCTTGCAAAGCTTAAATATCGGGTCCGTTGTGGATATTTTGGCCCCCACTCAGGTCGAGCCCGAGGCTTGGTTTACGCTCATTGACCTGATTTTGAGTGAGGTAATTCTGGATCATTAACCGCAATTTGGTCTTTGCGGTGGCGATTCGGTAACCTTCAGGCTCGTTCCGGCGAGGGATAGTTAATTATCCGTAATCGACGGGTTGCTCTCCTGGGACGTGTGTGTCTTGATAAAGGGAGAAGTAAATGGCAGAGATTACGATCAACGGCAACCTACGGACCGAATTTGGCAAGGGTGCTTCACGCCGCGATCGTCGCGCCGGCCTAGTCCCAGCAGTTATTTATGGACATGGCGAGACTCCAACTCACGTTTCACTTCCAGCTCGCGAACTAATCGCGGCCCTCAAGCAATCTAACGTCCTTCTCGACGTTGTTGTTGGTGGCAAGACCGAACTTACTTTGCCTAAATCCATCACCAAAAATCCACTAACTAGCCAGCTCGAGCACATCGACCTAGTTCTAGTTCGTCGTGGTGAGCGCGTGACTGTTGAAGTTCCAGTTCACACAACCGGCGAGCATGATCGCGACGGCATCTTGGAGCACGTAAACAACGTGATCACAGTTGAAGCCGAAGCGACCAGCATCCCGTCATTCTTAACTTTGGATCTCACCGGCATGAAGGCTGGACTTTCACTTTATGCAGCTGACGTCCCACTACCAGCAGGAACTACCTTGGTCTCTGATCCACATATGCCTGTTGTTCACTTGTCTGAGCGCGCAACACCTTCTGAAGATACTGCTGTCGCAGCAACTCCAGCTGAGACTCCTGCCGCCGAAGCTCCGAAAGCCTAATTTCATAAGTTAGATTTCACGCATGAGCGAGCGCTGGTTACTTATCGGATTAGGAAATCCGGGGGATCAGTATTCAACTACTCGTCACAATATTGGCCAGATGGTTATTAACTATCTGGCCAATGGTGTTAAATTTTCGCCACATAAATCTAGAATGGAAATTGCCGATATTCGGCTTGGCGCCGTTCCACTAGTACTCGCTAAATCCCGCGGTTATATGAATGAAAGCGGAGCACCCGCTCGGGCTCTGGCAGATTTTTATAAAATTGATCCAGGACGAATTATCGCGATTCATGATGAGCTAGATATTGCCTTCAATACGATTCGGCTGAAATTAGGCGGTGGCGATAATGGCCACAACGGTTTAAAGAGTTTAACTAGCCACTTCAACACCGCTGATTACTTTAGATTGCGAATGGGAATTGGCCGCCCTGCCGGTCCGCAAGATCCTGCCGATTATGTATTGAAACCATTTGCCAGCGCCGAAAAGAAAGTTTTGGAAGATTTTATTGCCAGAGGCGCTCAAGCGGCGGAGCACTTAATTGAAAACGGGTTAGAAGCAACTCAGCAAGAATTCAATAAGTAATCAGCCAGTATTTCGCAGTCCGGCGGCGACGCCGTTAATCGTTAAGAGCAATGCGCGTCGAACCAGTGGATCTGTTTGGTCCCCATTTTTACGGACGTGCTCGAGTAATGAGATTTGCAGCAGATGAAGCGGCGCCAAATATTGGTCTCGGATCGCGAGCGTGCGCGCCAAAATCGGTTGATTTCCAAGCAATTCTTCTTTGTGGGTCACTAACAAAATTTCGCGCTTTGTGAGTTCAAATTCGGCCTCGATGGTGTCCAGGAAATGATGAAGTTCCGGTTCCACCAATTTTTCAACGTACTTGCGTGCCATACCCAGGTCGGTTTTGGTTAGCGTCATTTCGACGTTGCTGATGAAGGTTCGAAAGAAGTGCCACTCTTTCAACATATGAGCAACAACTTCGGTTTGCCCAGCTTCGCGAGCAGCTTTTAGACCTGAACCAACGCCAAACCAGCCAGGCACGATCTGGCGCGATTGGGTCCAACCGAAGACCCAAGGAATGGCGCGAAGGCCGCCTAAGCCACCGCTGGCATCGGCTCGGCGAGCAGGCCTGGAGCCCAAAAAGAGATCGCCCAATTGTTCTACCGGCGTTGAAGCGTAGAAATAGGCGGGTAGGTCAGGGTGATCAACCAAGGATCGATACTGATTAAATGAGTTATCGCTGATCAGATCCATGCACGCATTCCAGTTGGCTAGATCAGATGGACTCTGGCGCGGGGCACGGTTAAGGACAGTTGCCTCAAGCGCCGCTGCCATCATTAGCTCCACGTTTTCCCGGGCGAGCGCTGGCAGTGCATATTTGTCGCTGATTACTTCGCCTTGTTCGGTCATCTTTACTTGGCCATCAATTGAACCCCAAGGCAGCGCAATTAAAGCATCATATGTTGGTCCGCCGCCGCGGCCAACTGAACCACCACGGCCGTGGAAGAAACGAAGGGTGATGCCATGTTTAATGGCGACATCTCGCAATTTCCGTTGGGCTTTGTGAATCTCCCATTGGGAAGTTGCAATACCGGCATCTTTATTACCGTCGGAATAACCCAGCATGACTTCTTGGGTATCGCCGCGCATCGAAACAATCTTTCGATATTGCGGGTTGCTCAAAAGGGCATCGAGGATTTCACCAGCAGCTCGAAGTTCTGCAACAGTCTCAAGTAGCGGGGCAAAGCCAATCATCGCAAAGGCGTTTCCTTCATCGAGATTGATCAAGCCTGCAATCTTTGCCAACGTAACCGGAGCTAGAACATCAACGTGGCTCTTGGTCATCGCAATGATGTAGGTCTCGATTACTTCAGGGCCGAACTTAGCTATCAAATCCTTGACCGCACCAAAAGTGTCGAGCAACCGCTGGGCAGCTGGGTCAATATGTCCAATAGCGAAAAGTTGATTCTTAGAATTTAGTTGTTCGTTAATTTTTGCTTCGCGGTCGTTATAACCTTCGCCGAATATTTGCGATAGCGCATGGTGATGGGCATCGGAGTGTTCGCGGATATCCATCGTGGCATGGGTGATACCAAAGCTAGAGACGGTGCGAATAACTCGTTCCAGAAGCCCGGTAGCAATGATTTCACCTTTGTGATTATTCAATGAGTCGTACATCAGGTTCAGATCAGCTAAGAGTTCGGCGGTATCTTTGTAATCTCGGTGGTCAATGTGCGGGCTGCCAGCAGCATGACGTCGTTGAGTGAGAATCAAGCGGTGACGAATTGCGGTGGCCTTTAACCGATATGGCTCTTCAACATTTTGTCGGCGGTAGCGCTCTTCAATTTCAGGCAAGGCCAACAGATCTCCAGCAACTGATGCTTCTAACTCCTTTGAAGCACCGGCGATTCTGGAGGAGATTGATAACGCCTGGCGCAGTTCATCCAGAGAACTCAACATAACTCGTATGAAGTGGCCGGTTTGTAAGACAATCGCTTGCGAAGTTACTTCTGGGGTGATGTGGGGATTGCCGTCGCGGTCGCCACCGATCCAAGTCCCGTAACTTAGCGGACGCGATGTGGGAGAGACCGTTACGCCGATACGACGTAATTCTCGAGCAAAGTCATCCAAAACTTCGGGGATGGTGCTTCGGAACAAATCATCCAAGTAGTACAACGCGTTGGTTGCTTCATCTAGTGGTTCCGGGCGACCCAATCGAAGTTCATCGGTCTGCCAAAGCAGATCAATCGCTTCTGCCAATCTACGTTCGCGGGTTGTCCCAACTGGTTGATCCAATAGTTCGGCGATCGTTGTCATCTTGCTCAATACCGAACGACGTGCCGCTTCGGTCGGGTGAGCAGTGAATACCGGGCGAACCGAGAAGTGATTAATCCAGCCCTGAATATCTTCTTTGGTGAATTCATTGGTCTGGGTTTGCACATCAATAATGTGATCAACGGCTTTCGAAAGCCAAGAGCCGCCGGCGGCTCGTTGCGTTGCCAAGACTCGGGCGCGGTGAACTTGCTCTGCCACATTGGCTAAGTTGAAGTAGGTACTAAACGCTCGAACGAGCTGGACACTTTCAGTAATTGAAATTCGATCGAGAACGCCCTGACCATTTCCATCGCGAACTGCGAGCCGAACTTCTTCGACCAAATCTAAGAGCGCTTGATTCTCTTGGCGAACCAGGCTGGCGCCGAGCAGATCACCAAGGCGCCGAACATCACTTCGAAGGTCGGCGTTGTCCTGGGGATCTACTTGGGCAATATCGGTCTGTTCGCTCACTGGGTGAACATTACAGATTCCGCGTTAGGCTTAGGACGTTACCTGACCCCCATATCCAGCGGATGTGGGGCTTATTGCGTTGTTGGTGAGGAGGGCAAGTGTCGTTACTTAACGCTTTCTCACACCTTGAGATCGAGCCGCTCCAAAACGGTTGCGCAACGCTAATCGCCAGTGAATCCGCCCAAGGATTACTGCTCGCGTTGCGCTCTAACTCGAAATCATTGTTGGTTGTAACAACTTCATCGCGCCGGGCTGACGAATTAGCTGATGAGCTTCGGGCCTATCTTGGCGCTGAAGCAGTAGCCGAATTTCCACCTTGGGAGACCCTGCCCCACGAAAAATTAAGTCCCAAAAGCGACACGATCGCGGCCCGCTTTCACACATTGCGCCTTATTAATGGGATGGGGTCAGCCGCGCTACCGAAAGTCGTTGTTACCTCGATCCGAGCACTGCTGCAGCCAATTGTGGCTGATCTTTTAGCCGAAGAGCTGCTTCACCTGGAATTAGAAATTGAAATATCACTCACGCTACTAATTGAGAAACTCAATTATTTTGGCTACACCAGAACCGATTTAGTGGAACGTCGCGGCGACTTCGCGGTGCGCGGCGGCATCGTCGATCTATTCCCGCCAGATAAAGAGCATCCGATTCGGGTCGAATTCTTCGGCGATGAGATTGAAGAGCTGCGCTACTTCACTGTGGCCGATCAACGAACCTTCGAGCCTGTTAGTGGCGCGATCACAATTTATCCGTGCCGGGAACTGCTGTTATCTGAAACGGTGAAAGCCCGAGCAAAATATGTGGCGGCTGAATTTCCGCAGTTGGCCGAAATGTGCGAAAAACTTTCCGAGGGCATTCCGGTTGATGGAATGGAATCACTCTCCTCGCTATTAAAGCCACAGATGAATTCCTTGTTGGAGTTCATTCCAGCGGGCTTTGAACTATTTCTGATTGACACCCCAAGAATTACCTCACGCGCGATTGACCTGCGCGAAACTAACAAAGAGTTTCTAGAAGCATCTTGGTCCAATGCCGCGATGGGTGGTGCGGCCCCAATTAACGTTACCGATCATTTGGAATCTGGTGGTTACTACACCATGACAGAGCTGCGCGGGCGGGCAGACCGGAAGGCGCTGCCATGGCGCGCATTGGACTTTTACTTAGCTGACGAAGATGAAGGTCAGGAGATTTCTACCTTGGAACCAATTCCGGTTTATGGTGGAAAGTTCGAATCAGCACTTGCTGATATTCAAGGCTGGCTTGCAGAAGTCTACCAAGTTATTTTTACGGCCTCGGGTCCTGGAATTCTGCAACGCTATGAAGACTTGTTTCGCGAAGCCGATATCGCGGCTCGACTTATTAATCGAGTCGATTCCCAGCTCACCAGAGATGCGGTCTACTTAACTGCGACTCAAATTGAGCATGGCTATTTTTCACCAGAGTTCAAAGTGGTTCTGATTACCGAGAAAGATATTTCCGGACAACGCTCTTCCAACAAAGATCAAGCCCGAATGCCATCCCGGCGCAAGAAGGCGATCGATCCAATTGAATTAAAGCCTGGTGATTATGTAGTTCACGAACAACATGGTGTTGGTCGCTACATCGAACTAGTGCAGCGCACCGTTGGTTCGGTTTCTCGTGAATATGTGGTTATTGAATATGCCGCTTCAAAGCGTGGTCAACCGGCGGATCGTCTCTTCGTGCCCACAGACACCTTGGAACAAGTGACTAGATATGTGGGCGGGGAAGCCCCAGCGGTTCATCGAATTGGTGGCGCCGACTGGCAGAATGCAAAGCGCCGAGCTCGAAAAGCCGTTAAGCAAATTGCGGCCGAATTGATTCAACTCTATGCCGCTCGCATGAGTGCGCCGGGCTTTGCTTTCTCACCAGACACGCCTTGGCAGCGCGAACTTGAAGCTGCATTTCCTTATGTCGAGACTACTGATCAATTGGCAACTATCGAAGAAGTAAAGCGTGACATGGAGCGCTCCCATCCAATGGACCGGGTTGTCTGCGGTGATGTGGGCTACGGTAAAACCGAGATAGCGATTCGAGCGGCATTTAAGGCAGTTCAGGACGGCAAGCAGGTTGCGGTACTGGTTCCAACGACGCTTTTGGTGCAGCAGCATCTAACAACTTTTGAAGGACGCTACGCCGGCTTCCCAATAAAAGTGGCGGGATTATCCCGATTTAATACTGCCAAAGAAGGCAAAGAGATTCTAAAGAAACTCGAAGATGGTTCGTTAGACGTTGTAATCGGTACGCATCGATTGCTCTCAAAAGATGTGCAATTTAGAGATTTAGGGTTAGTAATTGTCGATGAAGAACAACGCTTTGGCGTAGAACATAAGGAAGAGCTCAAGAAAGCTAGAACCAATGTGGATGTCTTATCGATGTCGGCAACGCCAATTCCTAGAACACTTGAAATGGCTATTACCGGAATTCGCGAAATGTCCAACATCACGACGCCACCGGAAGAACGCCACCCGGTTCTAACTTATGTGGGTTTCTATGATGAGAAACAAGTTACGGCGGCGATTCACCGCGAACTATTGCGTGACGGCCAGATCTTTTTTATTCACAACCGAGTTGAATCAATTGACGCCGTTGTTATCCGATTAAAAGAATTGGTTCCCCAGGCTCGAATTCGGATCGCTCATGGTCAAATGGCAGAACGAGAACTCGAAGAAGTAATTTTGGGATTTTGGCAGCGCGAATTCGATGTCTTGGTCTGCACCACAATTATCGAAAGTGGCATCGATATTCCAAATGCCAACACATTGATCGTCGATCGTGCCGACATCTTCGGCCTTTCACAATTACACCAACTTCGTGGTCGAGTAGGCCGCGGTCGGGAACGCGCATATGCCTATTTCCTTTACCCTGCAGATAAACCGCTGACTGAAGTCGCACATGATCGATTAAAGACGATTGCTACAAATACTGATCTTGGTTCAGGCATGCAGGTAGCTCTCAAAGATCTGGAGATTCGCGGCGCGGGAAATTTGTTAGGTGGCGAGCAATCTGGACATATCGCAGAGGTCGGCTTCGACTTGTATATGCGCATGGTCGGAGAGGCGATGGAAGAATTTAAGATCGGCTATGTTGACGAAGCGCCGCGAATTAAAGATTGCAAAGTTGAGCTTCCAGTCACGGCGCATCTGCCGGTCGAGTATGTGCCATCAGAACGGCTTCGTCTGGATATCTACCGTCGAATGGCCGATGCTCACACTGATGTCGCGCTCACCGCGATTCGTGAGGAGTTGGTCGATCGCTTTGGTGAACTGCCACTGGAGGCAGAGAATCTGATGGCAGTGGCTAGCCTTCGCACCCTGGCTAAATCTCACGGCTTAACCGAAGTCGTTCTGCAAGGAAAGTTTTTGCGCCTGACCCCGCTCTTGCTCCCAGAATCTGGGCTTTTACGGCTGCAGCGGATCTACCCAGGTTCAATCATCAAAGCGGCGGTTTCAACCGTGCTTGTGGCGCGCTCCACCGCCTCAAATTGGATAGGTGAGGCCGAAATAGGGGATACTTCAGCCCTGCCGTGGGCGTTGGAGGTTATTCACTCCATTGTCTCGCCGGTTAAAGCCAAAGGGTAAGTTTTCAACGAGATGGAGTCTTAAGTGAAGCGGATTGTTGCGCTGGTTAGTGCCGGATTATTGCTCGTTTTAACTGGCTGTTCCCAAGTAAATTCAGCAGCCACAGTTGGTAGCGATGCCATCTCAATTGCAACGGTTCAAAAGAGCGTTGATGCCATTTTGGCCGAACGTTCAAAGGTGGATACCACTGGAATGACTTTGGAGACCGGGGATGTCCTGGCTCGCAGCGAACTTCGCTTCCATTTGATCTCATTGCTATTGGCTGATGTTGCCGTTGAAAAGAAATTGTCAGTTACGGCCAGCCAGATTACTGCTCGTCGCGCCTCCATCGTCGCTCAGGTCGGTGGTGAAGCTTCGCTACCGAAGGCTTTGGTAGGTGCTGGAATCGCTAGCTCAGATTTTAATATGTACCTAAACAGCGTGCTCTATTCCGAGGCGCTAACCAAGCTTGCTGAAAGCCAAGGTGCCACAACAGCAACGGCCGGCGCAGCAATCCAATCGATGGTAGTTAGCACTGCAGGTCGCCTAAAAGTGACGGTCAATCCCCGCTACGGCAAATGGGATCCAATCCAAGCAAATATCGTTGCCACCGACGCTACAAAAGGTGCCGTAACTACTAAGTAAGTTTCATATTGCGTAAGGGAGAGTTTGTGGCTGATTCGCAGTTGATCCGACTCCGCGAAGTAATGGATCGACTTCGCTCTCCCGGTGGTTGTCTTTGGGATGCCGAGCAAACTCACGAAACTTTGCTCAAGTATTTACTCGAAGAATCGTACGAATATATTGAAGCGGTTGAAGATGGCGATCGAGTTGCTATGCAAGAAGAACTTGGCGATCTGCTTTTACAAGTCTATTTTCACTCGCGCATGGCCGAAGAAGATCCAGTTGCACCATTCTCAATTGATGATGTCGCTGCGACCGTTGCCGATAAATTGATCCGCCGCCATCCGCATGTCTTCGGCGATGTAAAAGTTTCTTCGAGCGCTGAAGTATTAGAAAACTGGGAGGCGCTAAAGGCGCAAGAGAAGGGACGGACTTCGGCAACCGAAGGCGTTCCACTAGGCCAGCCAGCGTTAGCGCTCGCTTCAAAGTTGCTTTATCGAACCGAAAAATTTAATTATGAAATTCCGGTTGAACATCCCGTGAAACTCTCGGAAACCAGCACCGAGGAAGAGCTGGGTACTTTAATATTTGGTCTGTTGGACCAAGCCGTAGCGCAAGGTTTGGATGCCGAAGCCGCCCTTCGAGCCGCTACTAAGCAGTACATCACGGCTATTCACGATTATGAAGCAGAACAACCCAGGGCAACGACGCCTTAATCGACCGACCCGTTAGAATCGTCCCACCTAATACATCTGGAGATATCTGTGGCCCTTATCGAAGCAGTCCATGCGCGCGAAATCCTTGACTCTCGAGGAAACCCAACTGTTGAAGTAGAAGTTGTTCTTGAAGATGGTTCCAACGCTCGAGCCGCCGTTCCAAGCGGTGCCTCAACCGGCGCATTCGAAGCCGTTGAACTTCGCGATGGCGGCAAGCGCTATCTAGGTAAGGGCGTTGAGAAGGCCGTTGAATTTGTAAATGATGAGATTGCAGCCGCTGTTATTGGGTACGACGCTCAAGACCAACGCTTGGTTGATCAGGAAATGTTGGATCTCGATGGCACTGCAAACAAGGGGCGAATGGGTGCGAACTCAATTCTCGGTGTTTCTTTGGCCGTTGCCCGTGCCGCAGCCGAAAGTGCTGACCTATCTTTCTTCCGCTACATCGGTGGCCCAACGGCTCACACTTTGCCAGTTCCAATGATGAACATCCTCAACGGTGGCGCACACGCTGATACCAACGTTGATATCCAAGAATTTATGGTCGCGCCAATTGGCGCCGAATCATTTAAAGAGTCACTTCGATGGGGCGCTGAGATTTACCACAGCCTCAAGTCCGTTCTAAAGAAGCGTGGCCTAGCAACCAGCATCGGTGATGAAGGTGGCTTTGCGCCAAACCTCGAATCCAACCGCGCCGCTTTGGATTTAATCTTGGAAGCAATTGAAATCGCTGGGTTCAAACCAGGTACTGATATTGGTTTAGCTATGGATGTTGCAGCAACTGAATTTCACAAAGATGGCAAGTACTCCTTCGAAGGATCACTTCGTACTTCAGATGAAATGATCGCTTACTATGCCGAACTCGTGAAGGCCTACCCACTAGTTTCCATCGAAGATCCATTGGATGAAGATGACTGGGCTGGTTGGGCAAAGATGACTGAGCAACTTGGCTCATCGGTTCAGATCGTTGGCGATGACTTATTCGTTACCAATCCAGTTCGGTTGGCAAAGGGTATTGAACTTAAAACTGCAAATGCGTTACTCGTCAAGGTAAATCAAATCGGTACCCTCACGGAGACCCTTGATGCTGTCGCACTTGCTCACCGCAACTCTTATCGCACCATGATGAGCCACCGCTCCGGCGAAACCGAAGACACCACCATTGCTGACCTGGCGGTTGCTTTGGAATGTGGTCAGATCAAGACCGGCGCACCTGCTCGTTCCGAACGAGTTGCAAAGTACAACCAATTGCTACGCATCGAGGAAGAGCTCAGCGATTCTGCACTTTATGCCGGTCGCGCAGCATTCCCACGATTTAACGGTTAATCAAGCACCTATAACCATGGCAACGTCGCCGAAATCCCCTTCGCCTACCAATATGAGTAAATCTCTTATTAAGAGCAGGGGGATTTCTGGTCGGGCTTTAGCCTTTACCGCAGTGCTTTTTGTACTGGCTATTACCTTGGCGCCACCGTTGCAGCATTACTTTGTCCAACGCGCCCAAATTAATTCACTTCAAGCGCAAGTCAATGACAGCAAGTCGGCACTTGAACAAGCTACTCGTGACCTGGCACTTTGGAATGACCCAAAGTATGTGGCCTCACAAGCACGAACTCGTTTGCACTTTGTCTTTCCTGGAGAGCGCCAGTACATCGTGCTCGGCGCACCAGCTACTGCTGATAAACCAGCCGAACCTGCAGCAGCAGTCGCTGAACAAATTCCAACCGGCTTACCTTGGTATTCCAAAGTAATCGCCTCCATAACCAGTGCGAACGCAAATCATTAAGGCAGGCATGAGCGAAAAACCAACTCCAGAAGATCTAATTGCAATCGAACGTCAGCTAGGGCGCACTCCCAGAGATGTACATGCAATCGCCCATCGCTGCCCATGTGGCAAGCCCGATGTGGTCGAAACGCCACCGCGCCTTTCAGATGGCACCCCATTTCCAACTTTTTATTACGCAACCTGCACTCGGTTGACTGGTGCGATTTCAACTTTAGAGACTACTGGCATGATGGCTGAGATGACCGCCAGGTTGGCGACGGATCTGGAACTTGCTGGTCAGTACTACGCCGCTCACGAGGATTACCAAGCTGCCAGAGCTGCCCTCGGAATTGTTGTCCCTGAAGTTGAAGGCATTACTGCTGGCGGTATGCCAGATCGCGTTAAATGCCTACATTCCCTAATTGCGCATTCGCTTGCTGCGGGTCCTGGCGTTAATCCATTAGGTGATGAAGCGCTTGCCGCACTTCCTAACTGGTGGTTGGCGGATCCTTGTTCCTTGGATGTTGAATGAGTCGCGTTGCGGCAATTGATTGCGGAACTAATTCCCTGCGACTGTTGATCGCTGATATCTCCGACGGCAACTTTCGTGAAATCGATCGCCAAATGAACGTTGTTCGTTTAGGTCAAGGTGTCGATCGCACCAAAGCTTTCGATCCGGAAGCTATCGAACGCACACTTAAGGTCACCGCCGAATATGCCGCGCTGATTCGATCCAAAGGGGTAGAGAAGATTCGCTTCTGCGCAACGAGCGCCACTCGGGACGCAACTAATCGCGCGCTCTTCATAGACGGGGTCCGCGAAATATTGGGGATCGAACCAGAAGTCATCCCTGGCACCGAAGAAGCGGCGCTCTCCTTTACCGGAGCAACTAAATCCCTTCCCGAGCGAGACGGGCCGTTCTTAGTCGTTGATATTGGCGGCGGCTCTACCGAATTTGTTTTCGGCTCGATTGATGTTGAATCGGCAAAGAGCGTAAATATTGGCTGTGTTCGCATGAAAGAGCGCCACTTACATTCCCAACCACCTACGTCGGAGCAGTTGCAATTAGCTCGATTCGATATCCGGGCTGCAATTGCCGACGCGGCCGCGGTTGTCCCTATTACAACTTCCCAAACTTTGATCGCCGTAGCCGGCACCGCCACCACGGTGGCTGCAGCAGCACTTGGCCTTGGGGAGTATGACCGCTATGCCATTCATCTCTCTCGAATTCCAGCACAAGCCGTTCACGATGTCGCGGCAATATTTGCTGGCATGAGCCATGATGAAATCGCAGCGCTGGGCTACATGCACCCTGGACGGGTTGATGTAATCACTTCTGGCTCACTGGTACTTTCGGAAATCATGAGCGCCACTGGAGCAAACGAATTTGTTGCTTCCGAGACCGATATTCTCGATGGAATGGCTTGGTCGCTTGTCTAGTCCCAATGCTCGGACACTTAACAAGATAACTACTCTTTCCGAACTTGATCTTGCCGTTATCAAATGTGACGCTTGCCCTCGGCTCGTTTCATGGCGTGAAGAAGTGGCACTTGTAAAACGAAAGTCTTTTGAAACGCAGAGTTACTGGGGCAAACCAGTTTCCGGTTTCGGCCCGAATGATGCTTCAATGTTGATTGTTGGCTTAGCTCCCGGTGCCCATGGCGCAAATCGCACTGGCCGAGTTTTCACTGGTGATCGTTCCGGGGATTGGCTCTATGGATCGCTGCACCGTTTAGGTTTGGCTAAATTGCCGTCCAGCGATTCAAGAGATGATGGTCAGGAACTCTTCGGCATTCGAATTACCTGTGCCGTGCATTGCGCGCCACCAGATAACAAGCCAGAGCCTGAAGAGAAAGCGACCTGCGCCCCTTGGCTTCATAAAGAGATCACCTTATTGCTGCCGACTCTTAAAAGTTTCTTGGCGCTTGGAAATTTTGCTTGGACCGGCTTATTTGCCACGCTGGCGGAGTTAGATTTTATTATTCCCAAGCCGCGGCCCAAATTTGGTCATGGAGTTATAGCTGAAGTAATTGGTCCTGATGGTGTTATTCGGTGGATTGTCGGCAGTTATCACCCTAGCCAACAGAACACGTTTACGGGCAAATTGACGGAAGCGATGTTGGATAGTGCGATCAAGACAAGTGTGGAATTTCGTTAAACAAAAAGTTCTTAGGCGACTTGTCCCTGGACAATAGTTTCGGAAATTGCGGAATTGATTTCATCAAAGGATGAGAGCCAGGAATAGCCACACTCGCCACACATAGTCATAGGACCATATTCTTCATTAGTGACGATCTCTAATTCCACAGAACGACAAACGAAACAAGTTGGAAAATCAATGAAATTTGACATGACAACTTCCCTTCGATCTGGGCGGCACTCGTTCGCGGGGAAGCAATTAAATTATTGACCTGAGCAGCCTTTCGGTCAGTATTTTGAAGATGAACGGCGGATTACCTTTTGGCAACATTTGACCCTTGTTCAGCCTGCTAATTGCAGACAATCGATATTTGTAGGCCCATTTCAGGCTAAATTCAGCCCATGATTGTTGATGTCGCGCTCTACCAAAATGGGGCCAGAGTCTCTGGGCCATCAGATATTTCAGACTTGGTTGATATCGCTGAGAAAGAGGGCGGATTTGTTTGGCTTGGCTTGGCCCAACCTTCCCAGGCCGAATTCGACATGGTTGTCGGCGAGCTTAACTTCCACCCGCTTGCAGTTGAAGATGCGATCAACGCCAATCAACGCCCCAAAATTGAAGATTACGAAGGGCTTACTTTCTTCGTTCTGAAAACGGTCTTCTTCGATCAGAAAGAGCAAGAGATTACAACCGGCGAGTTGATGTGTTTCATCAGTGATCATTTCATTGTCATCGTAAGGCACGGGGAAGGTCACCCATTAGCAACAGTTCGTCACGACTTGGAACAAAAACCGGAGCTATTGAAACTAGGTCCATTCGCAGTATTGCATGCGGTCGCGGACCGAGTGATTGATGGTTACACGAGCATTGCTACGTCATTGGAGCTCGAAGTTGTTGGAGTCGAAAACAAAGTATTCAGTGGTAAGCGACAAACATTTTCGCAAGAAATCTATTTTCTAAAGCGCGAGATAATCGAATTCAAACATGCGATTGAACCATTAATCATTCCGATCAGTAAGTTATCCACGGACCTTGTTGCCGCAGTTCCAGAGAAAATGAAACCCTTCTTTCGCGATACATCGGATCACTTAATTCAAGCCTGCGAGCAAGCCTCAGGTTTGGATTCATTGATCACTTCAGTTCTTCAGGCGGACTTGGCTCACATTCAAGTTCAGCAGAATATCGATGTCCGCCGAATATCGGCTTGGGTAGCACTGGCCTCTGGCCCAACAATGATCGCCGGAATCTATGGTATGAATTTTCACCACATGCCCGAGCTCAGCACTAAGTATGGCTATTTCGTGGTGCTCGGTGTAATGATCACGCTTACGGGATTCTTAGTCCGGTCATTTCGAAAATCTGGTTGGCTCTAATCATTCGTACTTGCGGGCGAATTCACCAGAGCCCGTTACGCCTAGTACACTCTGAAATTCACGTGCGCCCCCGTAGTCCAATGGCAGAGACAGAGGACTTAAAAATCTCCGTGCAATTGCGGTGGAACATATGATTGTTCAGACTCGTGCGACCTCGCGAATTCTCTATGACCTTAAATTGCATGGGGGAGTGAAGAGCGAACTTTCTCAAGGGATTGGTTCACTTCTCTCAACGGCGAGCTACG
>CAIQNN010000025.1 GCA_903873185.1 uncultured Actinomycetes bacterium | reverse complement strand
CGCTAACTGCTGCGACAAGATAGAGGTGACCAAGGTTTCATAATGGCTGTGCGCGGGGCGCCTACTTCCTATATCGCAAAGTTCATTCTCTTTGATGACTGACTTAAAGGCAGGATCAATTTTCGCGATCTTCTTCGCGATCTTTTGCATCTCTGCGGGTGCGATTAAGGTCATAGAGAGAACGAAGGGTATTCATCCGTTACTAGAACAAAGGCATAACCGTAAACACGATTCCAATACTGAATCGTGCCTAGAACGGGGTGGATGGCCCATTCTGGATAGATGCCAGAAGCGATCGTGGATAACCACGCAACGAAAGTTACTATTAGTGCGTAGATGAAATAGATCGCACCAACGATGTACAAGGGGATTGCCAAGAACCATTTAAAGAGTGGCGCAAATTGATTCAACGCTTTGCCACCAGCAACATCTGGAAATTCAACGGCGATCTTGGGATTGGCCTCGATCGAGGGATAATCATCTGTTAGTAGAAATAGGTAAGCCCCAACTCGAGCATTGAGTTCCATCACCGCATGATTAAAAGTTAAAACATAACTGGGATATTTTCCGCGGACCAGGAGTGCTAGAAATGCTGGGGCCAAAACCATTCCGGCGCTGTACGAAAGATTGTTGTCGGAACCGAAATTCGTCGCAAAGGCACCCAGAAAGACCAGAACTGGAAAGACCAAAATTCCACGCAATAACGTTGTGGATCGGTCGCGTGGGCCAGTTTGAACCTGGATTGTCGTAGTTATTTGGGCCATGGGCGTCTCCTTTGGCTAGGGTTACCATCTAGGTACGGTATTTTCGCTAATGATAATGAAGAAATTTAGGTCTGGAGTGAATTCTTGAGTAACACTGTTTGGATTTGGACGTTGGTAGCTCTTACGTTGGTCCTTTCGTTCGATTTTGCGATGGCATTTATCAACCGTAACCGACCAACCTCACTAAAGGCTGCCGTCGCTTGGACACTCTTCTATGTCTCCATTGCGATTGGCTTTGGCTATTCCCTTGGCATTTGGTCCACTCACCGAGCCCGCAGCGAATTCTTTGCCGGTTGGATAACGGAATATTCACTCTCATTCGACAATCTCTTTGTTTTCATCTTGATCCTTGCAAGGCTCAAAGTTGCTAAAGAACGCGAAGAACTGGTGTTACTAATTGGGATTGTCTCTTCGCTCTTCCTGCGCGGCGCCTTTATCGCTGGTGGATCGGCACTGATTAATCGCTGGTCGGCGGTCTTCTTTTTCTTTGGCGCTTTCCTTATCTACACCGCCATCCAATTAGTGCGTGAGAGCGAAGAGGAAGAGTGGAACGAAGGCCGGCTGCTTCAATTTATTAGGAATCGTGGCGCCTCAACTTTTGTGGTTGCGCTAGTTGCAATTGCCACAACTAACGTTCTCTTTGCATTTGACTCGATTCCCGCCATTTTTGGCTTAACAAAAAATCCCTATGTGATTGTTACCGCAAATATCTTTGCGTTAATGGGCTTGCGCCAGTTGTACTTCTTAATTGGTGGTTTGATGCAGAAATTGGTTTATCTGACCGAAGGCTTGGCAACTATCCTGGCATTTATCGGGCTGAAATTGGTTTTCGAAGCTGCTGACCATCAGGGGTGGCACAAAGTCGCTGGCATTAAAATTCCAATAATTTCGTTACAAGTCAGTTTAGGATTCATCATTGTGGTTCTTGGCGTTACGACCGTTTTAAGTCTATGGAAAAGCAAGAAAAGTCCCGAAACCACATCAAACTAGTATTAAGTGAGATACTCGCGCCATGCTAAAAGTTGACGGTTTATCTATTTCTGAACTTCAAAAGCGCAGGAGCGCCAAGTGGAGCGGTTATGGCGAGGGAATCTTGCCTCTTCCAGTTGCCGAGATGGATTTCGAGATCGCCGAGCCGATTCGCAGAATTTTAATCGAGATGTTGGAACGTTCGGATACTGGCTATTTGGGACCCGTTCCAGAACTGCCTATCAATTTGGCGGAGTTTACAAAGACGCGATGGGGATGGGAGATCGATCAATCGCAAGTGTTCATAGCAACTGATGTTGGCGTAGGTATGGTTGAGATGGCCAGAACGATTGTTTCCCCGGGTGATTCGATTCTCGTTAATTCACCGGTTTACCACAACTTCTATGGCTGGATCCGAGAGCTAAAATGCATTGCTGTTGATGTACCACTTCAAGCTGTGGACCTTCGTTACACGATGGATTTTCCGGCTATCGAGGCGGCATATGCTGCCGGCATAAAGGTTCATTTCATTTGCAGCCCGCACAATCCAGTTGGAACCATTTTTAGCAAAGCTGAACTTTCGCAACTGGCTGATCTAGCCAAACGCTATAACGTGGCGATCTTTAGTGATGAGGTACACGCTCCGCTCGCTTATGACGCCACGGAATTTGTACCATTTCTATCAGTTAGTGAAACCGCCCGAGAAGTCGGCATCTGTGTAACCGCTGCGAGCAAAGCGTGGAATCTCGCTGGGCTCAAGTGCGCGACGATAATCACTCAGAACGAACATTGGAAGCAATTAGCTCTTCAAATGCCGGAATCAGTTCACTGGCGAGCTTCGCTATTTGGAGCAGTTTCAGCCGCTAAAGCCTACGAATGTGCGGAATGGCTAGATGCCGCGATAGAAACGATGGATCGCAATCGCCACTTATTGGCGAAGTTGTTGACCGAAAAACTTCCCAACGTGGGATATCGAATTCCAGATTTTGGTTATCTAGCGTGGTTAGATCTCACGGATCTAAATCTCGGTGAAGATCCAGCTGCGTTCATTCTAGAAAATGCGAAAGTTGCATTAAATTCTGGTCAAAGTTTTCAAGCAAGCTCACATCAGTTTGTCCGCCTGAACTTTGCCACCAGTACGGAAATTTTAACTCTTGCTATCGACAATATCGCAGCGGCTGTCAACTCTAGGAAATGAGTGCCAACGACTTCGATGTTGTAATAGTAGGCGGCGGCCATAACGGTTTGGTTGCCGCTTGTTACTTGGCTAAAGCGGGACTGAAGATTTGTATTTTGGAAAAGAACGAGTCCCTTGGCGGCGCAACCGTGAGCCAGAAGGTATTCACCGATTTCGATGCTCGGCTCTCTCGCTACTCCTATTTAGTTTCACTACTTCCAGACCAGATCATCTTGGATTTAGGTTTGGATTTCGAAGTGCTATCCAGAGATGTTGCCTCTTTTACCCCCGAGCTTGTTGAAAGCGAGAATTCGGGATTATTAATCACTACTGAACCTTCAGAGGAAACCGAAGCAAATTTTGAATTGTTGACTGGAAATCTTGAGGAGTACGCAGCCTGGCAATCGTTTTATGGCGAGCTTCACCAAATGGCGCAGGCCATTGCGCCCACATTATTGAAGCCACTTCCATCCCGCTCTGAACTTCGAGCGATCGTTGGCCAACCAATTTGGAATGACATTATGGAGGCTCCGCTCGGTGAAGCGATTGAGCGCCGGTTCAAATCGGATTTAGTTCGTGGCATTGTATTGACCGATGGGCTAATTGGAACCTTTGCCGATGCTCACGATTTTGCTGCAAATCGCTGTTTCGTCTATCACTTAATTGGGAATGGTTCCGGCGAATGGAAAGTTCCCCGCGGCGGCATGGGGAAGTTAGTTGCTGAACTAACCAGGTTAGCAACGGAATTAGGGGTTCAGATTGAAACCAATTCTCAGGTCATTGCTATTAAAAATAATTCTGCTGGATTTGAAATCGAAACCGAAACGGGACCAACGTACCAATCCAAATATGTGCTAGCGAACTGTGCGCCACAAACTCTTGCCAAACTTGCCGGCACGCCAATGCCGGAAAGTCTGGATGGCTCTCAGGTGAAAATAAATATGTTGCTAAAGAAATTGCCGCGGTTAAAGAGCGGAATCGATCCGAAGCTGGCGTTTGCCGGCACCTTTCACTTTGATGAGCGCTACACCGATCTGCAATTGGCTTATGCTCAAAGTGCTGCTGGATATATTCCTGATCTAATCCCAGCCGAAATGTATTGTCATACCTTGACTGACGACAGCATCCTTAGTCCGGAGTTAAATGCCGCGGGATATCAAACGCTAACTATGTTTGTAATGCACACGCCAGCAAATCTTTTCGATCAAAATCATGATCAGGTTAAAACCGAAATCAAATCGAAGGTCATCCATCAGCTGAATAAATATCTGTTAGATCCCATTGAAGATTGTTTAGCGCTCGCTAGCGACGGTTCGCTTTGTATCGAGGTTAAAAGCCCACAAGAAATTGAAAAGGAGATCGGGCTGCCGCGTGGCAACATTTTCCATAAGGACTTGTCCTTTCCATTTCGGGAGGATGGCGAAGCCGCCAGCTGGGGCGTTGAAACCGCCATTCCAAACCTCTTTCTGTGCGGCGCTGGCGCGATTCGCGGCGGTGGGGTCAGTGGGATCCCTGGGCATAATGCGGCTGCGGCAGTGCTGGAGCGCTTGAAAGGTTAGGCTGGCGCCATGTCTGAATCACTTGATGGCTTGCATCCCGATACCCAAGTAGTTGCCGCTGGTCGGCCACCCCGGACTGCGGATGGCAATCTAAATCCCAGCATCTCACTTAGCTCTACCAATCACCCTGGCGGTCCAATTGGTTACGGCCGTTTTGGCAATGAAACTTGGAGCGCGCTAGAGAGTGCGATCGAAGCACTTGAGCATGGAAAGACTTTATTGTTTCCATCAGGAATGGCAGCGATCAATGCCATCTTTGATTTGTTACCTATCGGCTCAGTCGTGACGGCTTCACGCAATGGCTACACGGGTGTCATGAATGTACTGGCCTCCAGGGAGCGCAACGGCCAACTTGAAGTTCGATATGTCGATGTTTCCAATACCGCCGAAGTATTGGCGGCGCTACCTGGTACCTCACTACTTTGGATTGAATCGCCAACTAATCCTGCACTTGAGGTTGCCGATCTTCCAACAATTATTCCGGCCGCAAAAAATCTGGGGATTGGGGTCGCGATTGATAACACCTTCGCGACACCGTTGTTACAACAGCCACTGGATATGGGCGCTGATTTTGTAATGCAATCGGTTACCAAATATCTCTCTGGCCACAGCGATATTTTGATGGGCAGCGTTTCGACAAAGGATGCCGGTCTATTCAATCGGTTGAGTGATATTCGCAAATTTGGCGGTGCCATTCCAGGACCGTTTGAAGCTTGGCTCGCCCTTCGCGGCCTAAGGACACTGGCGCTTCGCTTTGAGCGCGCCCAAGCTAACGCCATGGAGCTTGCCATCAGGCTTCAATCCCACCCAGCGGTCGAGCGGGTTCGTTATCCAGGGCTTCCAACTGACCCACACCATGCCACCGCTATTAAATTCATGGCGGGTTTTGGCGCCGTTTTAGCGATCGATGTGAAAGGTGGCGCCGCTGCGGCGGATAAAGCCTGCGAATCCTCAAAATTGGTCACTTATGCGACTTCACTGGGAGGCGTGGAATCCTTGTGGGAGCGGCGACATCGATGGGGCTCCGAAAGCCCAACCATTCCGGTAAACCTGGTCCGAATTGCGGTTGGAATTGAAAATATCGAAGATTTGTGGCGCGACATAGATCAGGCCCTGCGGGTATCGCAGGAATAATTTCCGGTGATGGCGTAGATTTATGGCATGTTAAAAGCGATTCGCCGCATCCTTGGCACCTTTGCTTTTTTCGCGTTGATTTTTGGCGCACTCAAGTCATTCTTTGATTGGATGGCTCGTGGTGAAGACGATAATCACGAGGTCTTTACTGATGAGGAAGAACGCGAAGACGTTTGGTGAGTACTGAATACCTTCCTGGCGTCTGCAACATTGGTCCAGGGGAAATTAAACGACGCCGCGCAGTCGGAGTCATCGGGCTGATAGCCACAGTCGCAACTTTTATTGTTCTTATTGGTTCCAGTCGTACCACACGTATTTTGATTTTTATTCCAGCCATGATTTTTGCAACTGGATGGATGCAGGCAAGGAAAAAATTCTGCATAGCATTTGGACTGTTGGGAACTTTCAATTTTGGAGCGCTAGGTCAACTTTCGAAAGTTGAGGGTGCAGCGGCTAAAAGTGAAGATCGAGCAACGGTAATCAGGATCGGATTGCAAGCACTTGCGATCGCAGTGGTTATTACCCTGATTACGGTGTTAATTCCGCTTTAATTTTTTTTGAATTTGATCAATTAAATTATAGAAAATTGAACCAATGATGATTCCCCAAATTAAATCAATTAACAGAACTGATGCTGAAGTTATCGCAATCGTTGCCACATTCAATTTTGTAGTTTTTAACAACTCCCGTAAATTCGCCGGACTGGCAATTCGGTAAGAGGTACCGATTAGCACGCCGGCCAAAGCTGCGGTCGGTACATGGGAGATAATCGGATTAAGTATGATCACGACAACAATCAGGAATAAGGCATGAAAAATTGCCGCCATCCGAGATTTAGCTCCGGAGCGAACGTTTACGCTGGTTCGTGCAATTGCACCAGTAGCTGGCATCCCGCCCATAACTGAAGCGACGACAGTTGCTAAACCTTGGCCGAAGAGTTCGCGATTGGGTTGATATTTCTGCGCTGGGATTTGGACATGTGCCATTTGATCAGCAACTCGAGCCGAGAGCAAGGATTCAATAGCGCCAAGCAGCGCAATTTCAATTGCAGCGACAAATAGTGTGGAACCAGATAAGCCGTGAAAATTTACACTTGTGAAGTTGAAAATCTTTGATGGTAAATTTCCAACGGTTGAAGTTTTTAGGTTAAAGATCGTGACGACTAACGTGCCAATAATAATGGCCACGAAGGAAGCTGGAATATGGACCTTGAACTTAAATCGTCTAGCCATATGCGGATAAGAGAATTTAACTGCGAGCGTCAGAATTACTAGCAAAATGGCGGTCCAATGAAGACCAGATTTGAGCGCTGCCTTGAACGTATCCCAAGCGACCATCAAAGTATGGGATCCATGCGCTTTCGGTGCATCAAGTGCAATTGGTACTTGTTGCAGGCCGATCACCATGGCGATACCTAATGTGAAGCCTTCCATTACCGACCACGGGGTTTTATTAATCAAGTTTCCGGCCCTAAGAATTCCAGACAGAATAATTATGATTCCTGCGATAAGACCCAACGGTGCAAGTGAACTAACCCCATATTTAGAAACGATCGGAACTAAAACAACCGTCATAGCTCCCGTTGGTCCACTGACTTGAAATTTAGAACCACCAAAAATTGCTGCAATAAGTCCGGCAAAGATGGCCGTGATCAATCCCGCTTGCGCTCCGGCACCAGTTGTAATTCCAAAAGCTAGCGCCAGCGGAAGTGCGACGATACCAACGGTTATGCCGGAAATTAGATCCCGTCGCCAACCAGTACGTAACCCCTGATAATCGGCTTTGGTTGGAAGGAATTCGCGCAAGAACTGCATGATCGGTAACGCTACCTTAAATAAATCGCAATTCAGACCCTAACGACGCGCTCTTGCTCACAACTTCAATTATTTTTAGTAGATTACGGCAGTGAGCAATCAAATCCCAGCGCCAAAAACTTTACATATCGTTTTGAACGGCGTAATGGAAGACTCTCGAGTTCTAAAGTGTGCCTGGTCATTAGGAAATGCGGGTTGGGAGGTATTGGTAACAGGCGCCTCGCCCTATACCTACCCGGATTCGCTAGACATTGGGTATGCAGCGATTCGACGATTGCCGCTGAAAGTTGTGGTTAAGCAACAATCGGCTGCCTTTATTTTGCGCGCGCTTCGATATTACAAGCGCCGGTTCGAAGCAAAATATCTGCCAGCAAAGAAACCAATGATTCCTAACCTTCGCAAAGCGACTTCAGAAATCTTGCCGGTTGCGATGGAGTTTGGCCCGGATGTCGTACATGCCCACGATTACACCGCTCTCCCAATCGCTGGAGCCGTTGTCGATGCCATGCGTCGTGCCGGCCGAAAAGTCGCCTTGGTTTATGACGCACATGAATATGTCCCAGGCGTTGCACATTTGCGCAAGCCGCTCGCCGATTTATATACCGAAAATGAGCGAAAATATGCCGCAACCGCCGATGCTGTCTTATCGGTTAGTGAAGGTATGTCTGATTTATTGATCCCGCATCTAGGCGTAAGTGCGCGACCGGAAATAGTTGCCAATGATCCATTGGTTGAAGGACAGCAAACCTCAGTACGTAATTTGCGAGTTGACTGCGGAATCGGCCCAGAAGTTCCACTGCTTGTTTATTCCGGGGCAGTTGCGCCACAACGAGGAATTCTCACTGCAGTAGAAGCGCTTCGAAAATTGCCAGGAGTTCATTTAGTGGTGATCGCCAACCCAAAGAATGAAACGGTGCTCGCGCTTCAGGCTGGCGCCTCGGATTTGGCCGATCGCTTTCACGTAAAACCTTATGTCCCTAACGCCGAACTTGTTTCATATTTATCCACTGCCGACATTGGGCTAATTCCGATTCATCATCGCTTGAACCACGAGATTTCATTGATAACGAAGTTTGGCGAGTACATGCAGGCTAAATTGCCGATCGTCGTAAGTGATGTAAAGACTATGTCGGAGGAAGTGCTTCGATTAGGAAACGGGGAAGTATTTATCGCCGAAGATGTTGCGGGCTTCGTAGCCGCAGTAACCAAAGTTTTAGCCGATCCGGCTAAATATCGTGCGAAGTACACCGCAGAACGATTAGCCGAACGCAGCTGGGAACGACAAGCCGAAGGTTTGCTGGCGATCTATTCTCGAATTTCTGGGACATCATCACAAGCGCGAGAACATCGCCCCTTCAAGATTTCAAAACCTGTTAAAGATTAAAGGTCGGCTGGGGCTCCAATAACGCGGAAAGTAACACCAGTGAAGTTGGCTGGGTTAAAGGCACGTCGACCATCAACAACCGCTTTTAAACCCGGAAAGTTCGCCGCTGTTAATACTTTATATTCGGCGTGGTCGGCTTGAAGAATTAAGCCTTCAGTTTCTTGGCCAATGTCATAAGGGGTGAAACCCAAACGAACAATTTCTTCATCGGTATACATCGGATCGTGAACTACCACCCGCGCCCCTTGGGCAATTAGCGCTGCAACCGTTGGGAAGACACCGGAGAAGGCCGACTCTTTGACTCCACCGCGATATGAAATTCCCAATACTGCAACCGTCTTGCCGCTTAGATCACCAAGCGCGCCTTGCAAAATGCTCACCGCGTGAACTGGCATACCGGCGTTGGCCTCGCGTGCCGCACGCACGACCGTAGCGGCTGGGTCATTCCAGAGATAAAAGCGTGGATAAATTGGAATGCAGTGTCCGCCGACGGCGATACCAGGCTGATGAATGTGGCTGTAAGGCTGCGAGTTAGAGGCTGCTATAACTTTTGCAATATCGATGTTCGCAGTTTCGGCAAAGATCGCGAATTGATTTGCTAGTGCGATATTTACATCGCGGTAAGTGGTTTCGGCAAGCTTGGCCATCTCGCTCGCTTCGCAGGTCAGCAAATCCCAAACGCCATTTGCTTGAGTTAAGTCTGGGCGATCATCAAAATCCAATACAGCCTCGTAGAAAGCGATTCCGGCGGCAGTGCTCTTGGCGTTGATGCCACCAACGAGTTTTGGATATTTGCGCAGGTCTGCAAAGACCCGACCTGTAAGTACTCGCTCAGGAGAGAAAATTAGATCGAAATCGACCCCAGCTTTTAATCCGGAGCCAGCTTCTAACGCTGGGGCAAAACGGCTACGAGTTGTTCCAACAGGGAGGGTAGTTTCGTAGGAGACCAGGGTCCCTGGTTTTAAGCCAGCTGCAATCTTTGCGGTCGCATCGTCCATCCAACCAAAATCTGGAATGCCATCGTTATCTACAAATAATGGAACTACTACAACAACAGCATCCGCTTCGGAAACTGCGGCAGTGGTATCGGAAGTGGCGCGAAGGTGTCCGCTGGTTACTACTTCGGAAAGATATTGCGAAAGATGGGCTTCGCCAGGAAAAGGCTCTGTACCGGAATTCACCAAATCAATGGTTGCATTGTTTACATCGCAGCCAATTACGTGATGACCTTTCATTGCGAACTGCACCGCTAGCGGCAAACCAATTTTTCCTAGAGCGACAACGGCAATCTTCATAGCGTGATGGTTTCCTTCGTTCGAGAACTTTCTAACATTGCTTCAGCAACCGCGACCGTGGCTAATCCTTGTTCCATCGTGACAATTCGCTCAGCTGCTCCGGGTAGGCCGAGAACTGCATCGCGGAAAGCTTCGTGTTCTACTCGGAGTGGTTCTGGTTTGGCAAAGGCATAACGAACTACATCGCCTTCGCTGACCCCGCGAAAAGCGGCAACCGAATCCCATTCCGTAAGCACGGAAGCATTTGCATAAAAAGTTAAGTCGGCGGTCAAAGTATCGGCGACCAAAGTTCCGCGCTCACCGGTAACCATTGTTAACCGCTCTTTAAAAGGCGTTAACCAGTTAACTAGGTGGTTAGTGATGATGCCGTTCTTGAGTTCTCCGATTGCTGCGACCATATCTTCATGTGGCCGCCCGGACTTGTGAGTCGTCCGAGCTGAGACGGTGGCAAAAGCGGAACGAGCTACCCAAGCCGTCAAATCAATATCGTGGGTGGCTAAATCCTTAACCACGCCAACATCGGCAATTCGTGCTGGGAATGGCCCTTGGCGCCTTGTAATAATCTGGTAAACCTCGCCGAGATCGCCGGCATCTAATTTTTCCCGAAGTTTTTGTAGCGCAGGGTTGTAACGCTCGATATGTCCGACGGCGCCGACTAATCCTTTTGCGGCAAATGCTGCAGTGATTCGTTGCGCAGCGGGAGTATCAACCGCCAACGGTTTTTCGATCAAGGCATGAACACCGGCTTCAGCAAGTGCTAGGGCTAACTCTTCGTGGAAGGCAGTTGGAGCTGCAACCATTGCGTAATCGACGCCAACTTTGATTAGTTCGTGAACCGAAGCCAGAACTGCACGAGCGCCGGCAACGCCATGAGGATCTCCCATTGGATCAGAGACCGCAACTAGATCAACACCATCAAGGGAACCAAGTACTCGGGCGTGATGGCGCCCCATCATTCCTAGACCGACGAGCCCGGCGCGAAGTTTTGTAGCAGCCATGATTACAGTGCAGCCGCTACTTCATTGGCAGCCGAAACGATAGTTTCTAGATCGGCTTGCGAGAGCGATGGATGCACTGGGAGCGAGAGACATTCTTTGATTATGAGTTCGGTCTGTGGCAAATTAAGGTCCAACATAAATGACGGTAGTCGATGAATTGGGGTTGGATAGTAAACGCCAGAACCAACGCCACGCTCCGTTAATCCGGCCATAAATGCATCGCGCTTCTCGGCGCTGCCGCCAGGAATTCGGATGGTGTACTGGTGATAGGAGTGAGTAGTACCTGGTGCTACATGCGGGACGATTACGCCCTTTAAATTAGCATCTAGGTAGGCAGCATTTGCTTGTCGTTGCGCCGTCCAGCCTGGAAGCTTGCGAAGTTGAACTCGACCGATCGCAGCATGAATATCGGTCATACGGGTATTGAATCCAACAATTTCATTGCGATAGCGAATCTCTTGACCTTGATTTCGAAGTAAACGCAGGACGCGGGCGACTTCGGCATCATCAGTAACAACCATGCCACCTTCGCCAGCAGTCATATTTTTGGTTGGATAGAACGAGAATGAAGCGACGACGCCAAATTCGCCAGCATTGCGACCATTTAATGAAGCCAGGTGGCCCTGTGCGGCATCTTCAATAATCTTCACACCATATTTATTTGAAATTTCTTCGTAGCGATCCATTGCAGCGATGTGACCGTAAAGATGCACGGGCATGATTGCCTTGGTCTTCTTGGTAATTAATGTTTCGACATGATCTGGGTCCATATTAAAAGTAGCGGGGTCAATGTCGGCGAAGATCGGTGTAGCGCCAGCAAGTGCAACAGAGTTAGCGGTGGCGGCAAAAGAGAACGAGGGAACAATTACTTCATCGCCCGGACCAACACCCGCGGCAATAAAGCCCAGATGCAATGCGGAGGTTCCCGAGTTCATGGCAACGCAATGACGGCCGCCAACGTGGGCCGAGAACTCAGCTTCGAAAGCCGCAACTTCTGGACCTTGGGCCAACATTCCAGATCGAAGAACTCGATCTACTGCTTCGCGCTCTTCATCGCCAATAATGGGTTTCGCAGCTGGAATCATTGATTTTCACTCTCTTCGATTAGTTTTTCGGGACTTACTTCAAGATAGGTATCGTGATTAATAGGACAGCGGAAGCGATTATCGCCAATTGGTTCCAGCGGAACGCCGCCGCGACCAACCCAGCGAATCCGTTTTGCCGGAACGCCTGCGACGAGGGCGAATTCTGGAACATCTTTGGTCACGACGGCGCCAGCGGCTACCAACGCCCAGGCCCCAATCTTTACTGGTGCAATACAAACTGCGCGGGCACCGATGCTCGCGCCATCGCCAATGGTTACGCCGACCGAATCCCAATCGCTAGCTGATTTCAAAGTACCGTCGGGATTTATCGCTCGAGGATATTCATCGTTGGTTAGAACCGCGGCGGGGCCAATAAAGACACCGTTACCCAGAACGGCCGGCTCATAGACCAAGGCATAATTTTGAACTTTGCAGTTATCGCCCAATATGGCACCAGAGCCAATGTAGGCGCCTCGGCCAATAATGCAGTTCTGGCCTAGTTGGGCTAGATCTCGGACTTGGGCCAAATGCCAGATGGAACTACCTTCGCCAATGGTTGCGGTGGCATCCACATCTGCAGTGGGAGCAATCCTTATTGACACTGGCTCAGCCTACCTTGAACGCTGGATGAGGCTCTCGATCCGACGGGCAAAGGCGGCGTATTCAGCCTCACTATCCAAATTATGGCTGGCCCATACACGGCCGCGCTCGCGCAGCTCAATCAAGGGCTTTGGGTCCGACTCCCATTTGGCCAGTTGTTGCGCGATAGCGACTGGATCAGCCGCGATGATGCCAGCTTGGCTCTGCTCGATCAGTTCCACGCATCTGGGCAAAGGGGTTGAGATTGGCGCTAATCCAACGGCCAAATATTCATAAAGTTTTGAAGGTACCGCTTCGACAAAAGCCGGCGTTGCCTCCAATAATGAAAATCCGACCCAAGCGCCGGCGGCAAGTTTCCAAGAGTTAGCCGGGGACTGGCGGCCGTGAAAAGTGGTTCCCGCGCCGGCTGGGGTTAACAAAAAGTCATCGACCAGCGCCTGATCTGCTGGTGCTACCTGTCCGACAAAATCAAAGCGCCAATTGGGGGAGAGTTTGGCAACTTCAAGCATGGTCTTCAGGCCCCGAGAAGCGCGAAGGTCACCGATATAAATGGCGCGTGGCTGTGGTGATAACTCACCACTTTGCGTAAGCACTTTCAAGTCGGGAAGATTGCGAACCACCAATCGATCTTTGGCATTGAAAGGTGGAACTTGAGTATCGGCAACGGTCGTCAAATCGCAACCAGCTGCAATCTTGGTTGCAGTTTTGGCAACGAATTTTGCTATTACTCCGGTGGGGCCAGTTGCCCAAGCCCGATCACGAAGCAGTTGCATATAATCTTCATAAACATCGGCAACGATTTTTTGACCGCGAAGTTTTGAAACTAATTTGGCCATTGGAAGTAAATCGGGGGCCAAGACAATTATCACTTTGGAATCGGTTTTAAAAGGTATAACTAAGTCTCGCCAGATTCGGCCAAAGAAACCGTGACCACCAACAGCGGCGTTAAATTGGGAACCAACAGCGGCGTGAAATTGGGAACCGGCTGGAGCGTTCTTCTCATTTCCCAGCGCAATAATTTCGACCGAGATATTTGCGCGAATCAGTGCAGAGGTCAAACGATGTAACCGAGCATCAGCAACTGAATGTGCAGAGGTGATGACACTGACTTGCGTCATTACATATCCTCGAAGGCGGAAGGGAGGGCTCCAACATCTAAGAATTTTAGATATTGATCCACGATCGCTTCGGGCTTTCCTTTCGCCAACATGGTTCCTTTGTTCATCCAAATAGCGGTGTCACACAAATCATTTACCGTCTGAAGGGCATGCGAAACAATCACAATGGTTCGGGCTTCTGCGCAGAGTTCTCGCATTCGATTAAAAGATTTCTCTTTAAATGAGGCATCGCCGGCCGATAGCGCTTCATCAAGCAGCAAAATATCCGGAGTCATATTTACCGCCACGCTAAAGGCTACGCGGCCATACATGCCGGATGAGTAAGTACGCACTGGCATATCAATAAAACCATCGGGCAGTGCGGCAAAATCGGCGATCTCTTCAGTTTTCTCTTCAATCTCATTACGAGTCATACCTGACGCCAAGCCACCCAAAATAATATTGTCGCGCCCTGATAGCGCCGGGTTGAAGCCAACTCCAAGCGCCAATAGCGTCGAGATTTTTCCATTAACAGTTATTCGGCCTTCGGTCGGCGGCAAAATACCTGCGATAGCTCGCATCAATGTAGATTTTCCAGCGCCGTTTGCGCCAACGATTCCCAAGACCGAACCGTGGGGCACATCTAGCGTTAAATGCTTGACCGCCTCGACTACGCGCATTCGAACTTTCTCACCCTTACTTGCGCGCATGACTGCGTTCTTTAGGGTTCGCTTAGTATCAACATTAATCTTGTATTTAATCGAAAGATCTTCGATGCGAATGGCCAACTCTTCTGGCATCTCTAATTCGGCTTTAGATGCGGACCGCAAAATCACGCTCCCTTGATACAAAGAAATAACCGCCGATGAGAATTGCAAAGATTGCCCAAAAGAGACAACCAAGCAATTCATAAAGTGTGGGACTCTTGCCTGAAATCCAAACGCTTGATGTAGCCGAAAGCGTAGGTCCCAAAGGATTTACATAAAGAAAAATCTTCTGCCAACCATGCAGGATTTCTGGACGCCATAAAACTGGCGAGGAGTACAACCAGATTCGAGTCATGTAACTGAGCAATTTGTTGGTATCGCGGAAATAGACATTCATGGTTGCAAATATCAGCGCCAGTCCAAATCCGGTCATTCCGACGCAGAGGATGATGAAGGGCGCCCACAAATAGTTAAAGCCGAGGCCAGGGATTTCGGTATGTGGAAAGAAAACTTTGCCGATTATGACGACAAAGATGTAAACCGGGATGGTTGGTAGGAACTGCCAGAAGGCGCTGATGGTGCTCGAAAGCGGCAAGAGCGCTCGCGGGAAAGCTTGGTTCAGAATTAACCGGCCGCCAGCAGTAATGGATAAAGCCCCACCATTAATGCAATTGGAGGCAAAATAAAAGGTGAAGAGCTCAATCAAGATATGGGCCAGCGTCGAAAGTCCGCTGGTCTTGCTTGCGCTACCTCGAATTACGGTGACCAATAAGAAATAGACCATGGCCAATAAGAGCGGGTTCATAACGAGCCAGACCTTGCCCAGCTTGGAATCTAGATATTCGGCCTTGTCGGCAAAACGGGAGAGTTCAATAGCAAAGGCGCGGCGTCGCCAAAATTCCCGTAGGTAAGGACCCAGTGGCGGGAGAGAGGCCTTGTGGGGTGCGAATACCTGGATTCGGGGGGCGAAATTCTCACGGGGGGTGGGCATGGTGGCCTAAGTCTGCCATCTATTGGGCTGTGAATTACACAGTCGGGTGCAACCGCTCTGAGCGAGGCGCTTGCCTTCCAGCAATATTCCGCCTGATCCGCCCAGATTAGGACGGAGCCATTTATCTCAATCACGAAAGGTCCCTATGAAAAACCTTGGAAAATCCCTGATCGCGCTCGCAATCGCTAGCTCGCTTGCCATTCCGATGGTGGCTGCCTCAGCATCTGGAACAACACCGGTGGCGCCAGTGGCCGGTACTAACACCACAGGTGGCGTTACCACCCCAGTCACACCCGAAGTTCCCGTAGCTCCAGCGCCGGTAGCCAAGAAAGTGGTCAAGCGTGCCAAGAAAGCAACCGCCAACAAGAGCGCGGCAAAGAGAAAGCGCACCACCAAGAAGGCTGCTATTAAAAAGAGCCCGATGAAGAAGCGGGTACGTCGCGTCAAGGCAGCTCTCTAGTTATAAAGGTCTCAGGTAATGGAAGGGGTGCTCTCACCGAGCACCCCACATCAAAGCCTTGAATTGAGTATTCTCAAGGAGTAACTTCCTTAGTGCCGATGTACGAGAGAGGTAGTTCAATGGAAATTGTTTTTCATACTCGCAACGGAGAACTTGCCGAAGATTTTCGCGGAATTGTTAAAGAGAAACTAATTTCATTGGATCGCTTCAGCATCACGATAGATGGAATAAAGGTAGAAATTATCCATGAGCCAAATCCGCGTTTTGGCAAGAGCTCACACTCGGTAACTCTGACAACAAATGGCAGCGGACCATTTCTCCGCGCCGATGGCCAAGCTTTCAACGATCTCGCCGCTTTTGATTTAGCGGTTAATAGCTTGGAGCTGCAACTTCGCAAGCACCACGAGCGAGCAAAGGATTATGCCCGCGAATCACTGCGCCAAAAAGATGTTGTTGGCGAATAATTTAATTCCTTTTATTTCAGCAGAACTTTCGGCAGGGCAGCCAATACATCTGTAGCAACTACTGGCGAGAATTTGGTAGCTGCTAACTTACCGGCCAAGCCGTGAGCTTTAACCGCTTTGATTGCGATCTTGGCGGCCGCTTCAAAAGTTGTTGGTCGCCATGAAGCCATCATCGAACCCATTAGGCCAGCCAAGATATCGCCGGTTCCCGCAGTCGCTAACTCGTTACCGCCACTCTTTTCAATATGGCTAAAGCCCGCAGGCGTTGCAATTACTGTCCCCGGACCTTTTAACACCACGATCACATTTAGCGCTGCAGCCATTCGAAGCGCGCTTTTTTCGCGATCATCAATTTTAAATCCCAACTTTTCGGCTTCGCCTTCATGGGGCGTGATAATCGTTAGCCCCTCGTGAGCCGTGCTCGCTAACGTCATAGCCGAACCATCGAGAACCACAATTTTGCCCACTGGAAAGCTTGATAGTTCGGGTGAGCCCGAGCCCAAAACCCAAGCATCGGCGCCCCCTTCTTCAATCGAAGCGATGGGAACCACGTCGGGATAAGCCTGCAAAACTAATTGTGTTGGAAACTGAGCCTGCGATAAATATTTAACATAGCCGGCGCCACCCCGGCGAGCGCCACCTACACAGAGAACAGCGGCACCTGGATATTTTTCGGAGCCCGCCACCACCCCGACTACCCCACGGCTGTACTTGTGGGCATTTATATTGACTTCCGGAAGCAGCGGTTCCATCTCTGTTGGCATGCCTAGATCATAAAGGCGAATTGGCGCTATTTAGAGTGCCACCACTCTCTAGTAACAATACGTGCTCATTGTCTAGACTCTTTTCATCGCGAAGAAGATAGTGTTCCCGCAAACGAGTTAGGAGAGATTTAATGAAATTATTGTTCATCGATCTCAACCACCCAGCCCACTACATCAACATGGGAGTCCTATCAATTTCCCTCGGGAACTTGATCATGATTCTCTCGGTGGTGGCGCTCTTCGTCTTAGCGCTAGCCCTCCCATTTCCAATGCACGATGATGAGGAGTCACACAAATGACCAAGTCCAAAATGTGGACCGTTCGTGTGCGCGAAGCAACGGTTGAAAAATTCGAACCCACTGACATTTTGCCAGATCACCAACCAGCCTATGTAACCTCTTGGATCTATGTAGCTGGTGTGGCAACCATCGCCGCCTTCGTTTCCCTATTTATTACGGGCTTGGTACTCACGCTCGAAGGTCCAGCATGGTGGCATAACTCTTCAGTTGGTCATTACTTTAACTCGGTCCACCTCTGGAGTGTTGAACTCTTCTTCGTATTTATGGTGGTCCACCTATGGGGCAAGTTCTGGATGGCGGCATGGCGCGGCAAGCGAATGATGACATGGATTACCGGCGTCGTCTGCTTCTTGGCTTCGATCATCACCGGCTTCACCGGCTATTTGATCCAAGGAAACTTTGATTCACAATGGATCGCAACCCAAGCAAAAGATGGTTTCAATGCCATGGGTATCGGTGCCTACTTCAATCCACTAAACACTGGTCAAGCAATGCTGATTCACGTCGCACTTCTTCCATTAGTTCTTGGTGGTTTGATTGGTTGGCACGTTATCTTGGTTCGCCGTCATGGCGTAGTTCCACCTATCGAGGCAGGCGGTGCAGAATGAGTCCCGCACTTTCAAAGCACGATCCTTCAAAAAAGTGGAGCGGCCCAACACGACCTTACGACCTAATTAAAGAAGCCGTAATTGCAATTGTTATCGTTGGAATTCTGGCAGGTGGCCTTGCGGCAGTATTTAGTTCACCTGATGAACCAGCGTTAACATTGAAATCATGGGCGCTAACTGATCCTGCGGACTTCGTTCAGACCGCCACCAGCGAACTTGCGGGAACTTCAGGAACTGCTGGATATGGTGCGCCTTACAACACAGCATCAGATGGTCAAGTACTTGGACCACTGAAGTTGCAGAAGTGGGCCGGCGTTCGGATTCCTATTAACACCGCAAAAGATTTTGTGGTCAAGCCTCTAACGATCCTGCCAGATGCTGCGGTTCAAACTGCAGTAAATGCTTGGAACGTCGGAAGTGCTGATGAGCAGACCAAGTGGGCAACCTCTTATGGCGATGCCTTAGCGAAGTCGCCAAAGGCGCTGTCATTACCAGATACCAACAATTCATACGGACCAGTCCCAACCATGATTACCTACTTGTTAGGTATGGCTATCAATGGTGCACTGGATGGCGCGCTAACAACTAGCGATACGCCACTGCCTACTGACTTCACCAAGCCGATGCTCTTCATCGCAGACAGCGGAACTTACTTCCCTGACTACGCTGCAGCTCGACATCTCCATGGCGATCAATGGGGCGTAATGAATGAGACCGGATCATGGCCAGGGCAGTCTTGGTTGTGGCTCTTCTCCTTCTTCTACCAAGTAGAACCATTCAAGTCTTCTGAAAATGCTGATACTTGGGTAATGGGCTTGCTGGGCGTGCTCAGCGTTGCTCTGATTTTCCTACCGTTTATCCCGTTTATCCGAAGGATTCCTTACAAGATCCCCGTTCATCGGATCATCTGGCGAAATTGGTATCGTCGAAAGCAGGACTAACTCAATAATCACGCCTACCCTTTGTAGGCATGAGCAGTAAATTACTGAACGCCACGATCTACACGTTTCTCTACGTGTTCTTGATCGTGGCGTCAGTCGCATCAGGAGCACATTTTGCGGCCAACCACGTGGCTCAACTTGGCAGCACTTCAAGTGCCATCGTTAGCCAAGTTGGAGTTCAGCGGAACACCATTGTTCCGCTAGTCATTGACCAAGTGATCAAGAGTTCGGATCCAAAACAGGCCGCCACGATTGCGAAGAATCGCAAACAGATTACTGAAGCTATTAGTTCGCTACTTGCGGATCCAGAACTTTCGGGTGCGCTAGCGCAAGCTGTCTCTCCAATAGGTATGGCTCTTACTAACGGTCAGAAGAGCGCCACTATCGACATCTCGAAACTTATTTCGCTAATTGCCAAGAAAGTAAACACCAGCGCCGGCAGCACTGTTATCTCAGCAAGAGATTTAGCCACTATCAAGAAGAGCCAAAAGATTGATTTAACAAAATCGGCAAAGACCTATCACGCCGTAAATTCCATTATTTCCAGCTTTCTACTCGCTTGGGCCGGAGTCGTATTTTTTCTGGTGCTCTTGTTTTGGCGCCGCCGTAAAATAGCCTTGAAGACCCTTTCAATCCTGCTAATGACCCAAGGAATTCCAATCTTGGCGCTTTGGGAATTCGCTCCAAAAGTGGCTATTCACTTCGTCACTTCAAATAACAACAGCCAATTGGCCGCTGCCTTGTTTCCCATCGCTTATCGCGAAGTTACTGGTTTCACAGAAATTCTGGGAATTATTTACCTTTTATTGGCAGTTCTTCTCTACGCTGGTTATAGATTTACTAAGCCGAAAGCCGTTCTCACCTAATAAGGGATAGTTAATGCATAAAGTTCTATCGGGCCTTCAAGAAGGCTGGTGGATGTTCTTTGACACCTTCTGGGCGCTGATTCTCGGCTTTACCCTCTCTGGAATTGTTCAAGCTTTTGTCTCTCGCAAGCAAATGCGCGCCGCCTTGGGAGATCATCAACCGAAGACAATTGCTAAGGCATCCTTTTTTGGGATGGTTAGCTCTTCTTGTTCTTATGCCGCCAGCGCTCTGAGCAAAAGCCTATTTAGTAAAGGTGCCGATTTCACCGCATCGATGGTCTTTATGTTCGCCAGTACCAATCTGGTAATTGAACTTGGCTTAGTCCTTTGGATTCTGATTGGTTGGCAGTTTGCGGCTGCAGAATTCGTTGGTGGCGCAATCATGATTGCGTTGCTGACCATCTTGCTGCCGCGCGTTATTCCGGCCGAATTAATTAATAAATCCCGGAGCGAACTCGGTACTTTTGATTCTGAAATGTCAGAATCGACGGCTGCTATTTCCACCAAAATGAAGAGCCGACGTGGATGGAGCGATGCCGCTGGTTACACCATCGGCGATTTCACCATGCTTCGCGGCGAACTCGTGGCTGGCTTTATCGTTGCCGGATTGGCTGCGACTCTCGTTTCAGTTAGTTTCTGGCAGTCACTATTTATTTCCGGACATGGTTTTTGGTCAGCCCTAGAAAACGCGATCATTGGCCCGTTCTTGGCGTTCATTAGTTTTGTCTGCTCTGTTGGCAATGTTCCTTTGGCAGCTGCGCTTTGGCATGGGGGAATAACTTTTGGCGGCGTTATCGCCTTTATCTTTGCCGACCTGGTGGCTTTTCCACTGGTGATGATTTATCGCAAGTATTACGGCGCCAAATTAGCAATTCGTCTTTCGCTGCTATTTTGGTTTGTCATGAGCCTAAGTGGATTAATTACCGAAGGGATTTTTCAACTCTTCGCAATGATTCCGCATGGTTCGATGGGGATGGAAATGAGCACTAAACATATTGGTCTCAACGCAACAACGATTCTCAATGGAGTTTCCATTGTCGTCTTGGCAGTGGTTTATTGGTTATATCGAACCAGAGATAAGTTTGGAGTCAGCATGGAGTTTGCAAAGGATTATGTCTGTGGCATGCAGGTACGAATTGCAGATGCCCCAGCTCAAGGGGAGTACAAGGGCACGATGTACTACTTCTGCATGCCAGGTTGCAAGGATGCCTTTATGTCCAAGCCGGAGCAGTACTTAAACGCTTAAGTAATTTGCTGCGACAGTTTTAATTATTAGGTCGGGCAGCTCATCCCGAATTCGGCTTGCACTTCAGCGGGAACTTTCCCGCACCCAACGGTTGCAGTACCAAAATCTACAATCTGCCATTTCCCGGCCACTAAGTGAGCCCACCCATAAGCATTGTCGGTAACTGGCAAATACGGAATTGAAGTAAAGATCAACCACGATGAAT
>CAIQNN010000024.1 GCA_903873185.1 uncultured Actinomycetes bacterium | reverse complement strand
CTGCTCTCTTTAGACGTTGGTTTGCCCGCAAAGGCGGTGGCGCTTTTCTCTCAATAAATGGCGGCGCTCCAGAACAAATTCGCGTTTCGGCAGTGAAAGATTTAGCGGACTCCTCGATCTCCTACTCGGATTTAGAGGGCTGGGGCAAGCGGCGCGAACCTTTTATCGAATTGCAACGGCGAATTTGGCGCACTCGTGGCCTAGGAGATTTCTGGTCGCACATGTTGGTAGCCGAAGGTGCCGTCGATGTTGCAGTTGAACCGACCTTGGCACTTTGGGATATGGCGCCTTTAGATATTGTTGTCCGCGAGGCGGGCGGTAAATTTACAAATATCGACGGGCTATCTGGCCCACACGGCGGCAGCGGCGTTTCAAGCAATGGCGTCCTTCACGATCAATTTCTAGCAGGGATCAAGGGTTAAATGACGCTAACTTCGCTGCAAGATAAACTCATAAGCTTTCAAGAGAAGCTGGGCGTGAGCCATCTAAGTTTTTTAATAATGCTCATAGGACTTCAGCTTGTTTTCCTCTTAATGTTAATTTTGCTGCTGCGACGCAAAGATCGAAAGATACTTTTCACTAAAGCAAAGTCAGATTCCAAATCCGAAGATAGCGTTGATGGCGATTCCCAGGAGATAGCTGAGCCCAGCGAAGGTGGCGCAACCCCCGAGGTGGAGCCATACACAGATCGCTTCGAAGCTATCGCCCTGACCCCAGTCAATGATCCTTTGCAAAATAGTGGCATCATCTCAAAGCAAATTAATCCCGGATCTAACTTTCTTGCGACTGAAGATATTCTCGCAATCTTGAATCTTGTGGTTACGGCGCTACCTAATGCGATCACAGCTGCTATCTCGATGGTGCTGCTCAGTGATGAGAATTCCCAACTGGCATGGGTAGGTGAACCTAAATTAAATGCGGCCGGGTTTGCAGGAAGAATTAATTTCCAAGGCAAAAACAAAAATGTGCTTTTCGGCGAAGTAACTGCGATCGCTCGCAGCACCACCCAATTTCATCCAGACATCGCATTGGCAATTGCAACGGCAACGGCAAATGGAAACCAAGTTCGACTGATGGCGATCGATGGCTTGGGTTACTTGGCGATTGAGTTAAAGCAGGTTAGTTAGAGATCAATCCAGCCTTGCGGCATTAAATCAGTAACCTTCTCGGGGCCCCAAGTGCCTTTAAAATAAGGGTAAACCTGGGGATCGCCGTGAATGACCCCTTCGAGGATCCGCCAACTTTCAAGCACTGAGTCAATTCGAGTAAAGCGAAGATGATCACCCAACATGGCGGCTCGTAATAATCGTTCGTAGGCTTCTTGGCGATCCCCAAGCGCTGCGCTAAATTCCACATTTAGTTGGACCGGGATGGTGGATAAATTGTCGCCCGGCGCCTTGGCTAAGAGTTCAATATCTACGCCGTCATTTTTTCCCAATCGAAAGCGCAGAATATTTGGGGAATTCTCTTGAGCTTCCGTAAACAGCAGTCGAGGTGGGTGTTTAAATTCGACCACAACCTCAAGGGTGGTCTCCGCCAAATATTTACCGGTTCTTAAGTAAAACGGAACTCCGGCCCAACGCCAGTTATCAACATACATCAAGGCAGCGGCGAAGGTTTCGGTATGTGATCCGGCGGCAACGCCCTTCTCATCCAAATAGCCAACATATTGGCCGCGAACCATATCCTCAGTTTTCACTGGCGAGATTGCACGAAAGACCTTTAACTTCTCATCTTCCATAAATTGCGAACGAAGATCTGATGGCGGTTCCATCGCGATCAACGCAAGTACTTGTAGCAAATGGTTTTGCATTACATCCCGAATTGCGCCTACGCCATCGTAAAAAGCGCCACGACCTTCGATACCAAAATTTTCCGCCATAGTTATTTGAATACTATTTATGTAACGGCGGTTCCAAAGCGGCTCCCAAATCGAGTTTGCGAAGCGGAAAATCAAAATATCTTCGACCGACTCTTTTCCTAAGTAATGATCGATTCGAAAGATTCGATCCTCGGGAAGGGTTCGCTCGAGCGCGGCTTGCAACATTTCCGCAGACTCTAAATCGCGACCAAATGGTTTTTCAACAACCAGGCGAGCGTTCTGCGTAAGCCCTACTGAAGCCAGCCCCTGAGTCACCTGCTCAAAAAGTGAAGGTGGGATTGCTAGGTAAATGACCGGCGTCTTCTTGCCTTCAAGCGCGCCCGCTAAGTCTTGGTAGACCTTAGGGTCTTGATAATTTCCAACGACCAATGAGAGCTTGGCATCTAATTTTGCCAGAATTTCCTCGTCGACATTTTCAACGTTGGTCCGAATGGCATTGAATGCGTTGGATACAAATTGCTCGTGATCCCATTTGGTTGACGCAACTCCAACCACGGCGGCTTCGAGCTTGCCTTTTCGCTCCATGCTGTAAAGCGCTGGAAAGAGCTTCTTCTTTGCAAGATCACCTGTGGCGCCAAAGAGCACCAAAACGTCAGCCTCTTCGGGAGTCTCGACCTTTTTAATCATTACCCAATACTTCCCTTGCGTTAGTGATCTAACTAAGCAGCGCTGCCCTTTAGCTTTACTTCTTTGGTTCGGTGTGACCGCCGAATTTTTTTCTCATTGCTGAAAGAACCTTATTTGCATACAAATCATTCCCGCGGGATGAGAATCGACCCATTAAGGAGGCAGAGAGCACATTTGCTGGAACTCCGGCATCGATCGCCGTCTGAACGGTCCAACGACCTTCACCTGAATCAGAGACCGATCCGTTGTAACTAGAGAGTTCAGGATCTTCAACATAAGCCTGTGCGGTCAGATCGAGCAACCATGAGGCAACTACTGAGCCTCGGCGCCAAACTTGGGCGATCTGTTCCAGATCCAGGTCATAGTTCGTTTCGGTATGTTCGCCAACGGCAGTTGGATGCTTGATTCCACGACGAGCGGTATCCAACAAGTTGAGCCCTTCGGCATATGCAGCCATAGCGCCATATTCAATTCCGTTATGAACCATCTTTACAAAGTGGCCGGAACCTACTGGCCCGCAGTGATAAAAACCTTGTTCGGCAGTTGAAACAGTTCCGCTAACTCCTGGTGTCCGTTCGGCTGCATCAACGCCTGGTGCTAATGCAACAAAGATCGGATTAAGGCGAGAAACAACTTCGAGCTCGCCGCCGATCATCAGGCTGTAACCACGCTCCAACCCAAATACCCCACCACTTGTTCCAACATCGACAAAATTAATTCCCAACTTCTTTAACCAGGCCGCATTAGCAACGTCATCACGATAGAAAGTGTTGCCACCATCGATAATCGTGGAGCCGGGCGCTAAATGCTCGGCGATCGCTTTGATGGTTGCAGCGGTTACTTCAGCCGGAACCATTACCCATACGACCTGTGGATTTTCAGCGTTGTTGTATTGCGCCAGATCAGCGAGAGATGAGAGTCCGGTAAATCCCTCGGCTGCAACCGCGCTCACGGTCGCCGGATTTACGTCATAAACGCTAATGGAAACTGGGGTTGCGCCCTCAACCTGCTGGGAGATCCGGCGAGCGATATTGGCGCCCATCCGGCCCAAGCCAACCATCGTAAGTTGCAGCGCTCCTGAAGTGTTGTTAGCCATCGCTCTCCCTTTCACTACCTCAATCTTACGAATTAACTTAGATCTGTCAGAACAAAAATCTGGCCATTTAGTGAATTACGGCGTAATAGTTCAACCGGCATCTCATCTGATCTGGCCATTGTTGCATCCAACGCTTCGCGCTTTGCCTGCCCAACCGCCAGGAGATAGATCTGGCTGGATCTTGCCAGTTGGGACAAAGTTAAGGTGATTCTTTCGGCCGGCGGTTTTGGCGAGTTAGTAACTGCAACCACGCTATTAGGTGATTCAAGGGCCAGCGAATCATGAGGAAAGCAAGAGGCGACATGACCATCTTCGCCCAAGCTAAGCAGAACAACATCAAAACGAGCCCCACCCAAAACCGCAACCAGTTGGTCGGAATATTCCTGCGCTGCGATCTCAATCGAAACGTCGGCAGAGGCTCCCATTCGATGAAAGTCGAATCGCTCGTTTGCTAATTTAAAGTTCGCCATCAAAGCAAGATCGCTGCGCTCTGGATCATCGCTGGCAACAAATCTTTCATCGCTAAACCAAATGTGGACTTTACCTTTTACTTCGCCAACTTTAGAACCACGATCAACAGCTTTGGCACGATAAAGCGCAAGGTCTAGCGCTTTGCAAAGTGATTGACCACTGCGTCCGCCAGTGATTACGACATGAGCGTCGCGATCGGCTTGCCATGCTTTCAGAATGGCTGAAACAGTTCGATCCGCAGCCAGGGCAATAAGTTGCTCAGTCGATGGATCGAATACTTTTGTTAAGTTCATTAATTCCTTATGCGCCCGGCAAGAAGTAATGACCGTATTTAAGAATTACGATAGTTGCCAAGAGGGTATAGATAAACGCTACCAATACCGAGTCTCGCCCGGCATGTAGCCAGCCACTAAATTTTTCGTGAGTTCGCTCTTTTAAGTTCATAGTGTTATTCAGAATATTAATTCGCAACATGCTAAAAAATACTGTGACAGTGGAGACCGTTACCAATAAGCACCAAGGACAGAATGCCTTAATCACAAAATACGATTGCGAAAATAACCAGAATGCAAAAACCAAAGCTAGAAAGTAAACCGAGAGCGCCGTCTTCATAAACCAATTGGGGAAACGAACTCGGCTCAATCCGGCCACAGCTAACGTGATTACTACCGGCTCACAGATCAATCCGATGAAGGCGTTAGGAAAACCGAAGAGATTCGATTGCCAAGATTGCGCCACCTTGCCACAGGAGATCACGGCATTCACATCGCAGGAAAGTTTGGCGCTGGCATTTTTCGCCAAGGTGATGGCATCAGCCGAAAGGACCAAGGAGGCAACCAGGCTGGCGAAGGATGAGACCAACATGGTGATGAAGGCCTTCTTATGCTGGACTATTTCACCAACAGGGGGCAAGAACGACAATGGCAGACCACTCTCCGATAAGCGGAGTCATAAGAACTCCTGACCCTCAAATCTTAAAGGTTTAGGCGCGCGAGAACGAAAAAGGCACCTTCAGCGAGCTGAAAGTGCCTAATCTGACATTGGTAGCGGGGACAGGATTTGAACCTATGACCTCTGGGTTATGAGCCCAGCGAGCTACCGAGCTGCTCCACCCCGCGTCGGAAGTGCCAATCTTAGGTGATCGCGCTCGATAACCCAAAACGTCCGAAAGAACGGCCTTACTTGCCGTTCTTCTGAGCGATGATCGCGGCTGCGATTGCGGCCTTTAGTCGATCCTGCGCTTTGCCATAAGCGGTGAAATCGCCAGCCTTTAGAGCTGACTGCGAATCGGATAAGGCGCTCTGAGCGCTTGCTAGTGCGGCTTTAAGACTCTGGCTGACACCGGTCGTGGTTCCAGTCGTCGTGGTGCCGGTCGAAGTAGTACTTCCAGTAGTACCGGAATTGCCACCAAAGACCTGATCAAGCGCCGCCTTCAAGGTGTCATCAAAACCAATCTGATCACCAAAGGAGACCAAGACTTTTTGAAGGAGTGGGAAGGAGGCCGAGTTCGAGGTAGCACGAACATAAACCGGCTGAACGTATAGGAGTCCACCACCAACCGGCAGGGTTAAGAGATTACCCAGAACCACATCTGAGCCACCTTGACGCAAAAGAGAGAGCGCTTGGGCAACTTGTGGCTTCGCCTCAAAGTTTGAGGCTACTTGTGAAGGGCCAGAGATATTGGTCGATCTTGGTAACTGCAAAACTGTTATTTTGCCGTAATCCGGACCAGCATCGGAATTAACCACAGCGAAGGCGGTTAAGTTTTGACGTCCGCCTCGAGGGACAAAGGAAGTGGTCAACGAGAAGGCAGCTTTCTTCTCGGTAGGAATCTGCAACGTCAAGTAGTACGGAGGTTGGTTACCTGCATTGGCGCCGAGTGATGAAGGATCGCTAGGTACCCGCCAGAAATCTTGACCGCCATAGAAAGCGCTCGCAGTTTCGACGTGATAGGTACCCAAGATGTCGCGTTGAACGCTAAACAAATCTTCGGGGTAGCGAATGTGAGCTAGTAGCGCGGGCGAAATCGCACTCTTAGGTTGAACCGTGCCCGGGAAAGCCTTGCTCCATGTCTTCAAGACTGGATCGGAGGCATCCCATTGATAGAGCGTTACGGTTCCATCATAAGCATCAACTGTGGCCTTTACTGAGTTACGAATGTAGTTCACAGTCTTGTTATCCAAAGCTGTAACAGATGTTGAGCTATTGGTAAGCGCATCGGTTGTCGCGCCATTTAAGTTGGTCTTCTTTGAATATGGGTAACCAGCTGATGTGGTGTAGCCGTCGACAATCCAAAGGATCTTGCCATTTACGATTGCAGGATATGGATTGCCATCAAGCGTCAACCAAGGTGCAACCTTTGCAACTCGATCACGAGGGTTTCGGTCAAAGAGAATCTTTGAATCAGAGTTAATCAAGTTAGAGAGAATAATTTTCTGATCTTGATACTTTATGGCAAAAAGGAGTCGAGTAAGAAGGTTGCCCATCGGCACTCCACCCTTACCGGTATAGGTGTAGTTCTTCTGACCGTTCGATGAATTATCATCTGGATAGTCCAGCTCAGTCGGTGTAGCGCTCTTGCTACCACCGATGATGGAATAGTCAGGAACGTTTTCGCCAAAGTAAATCCGTGGTTCAAATTTACCCAAACCGTTTGTTGGCGGGATATTTCCAACTTCAAAACTTGGCTTACCATCGGCATCAACGGTATTTCCCAAAGCGGCAACGAAACCAAAACCATGGGTGTAAACCAAGTGGTCATTAATCCAGTTCCGACTTGGATTGCCAGTGATGTTTAACTCTCGAACCGAGACGATGGTGTCGCGCTGTTGGCCGCCGATTGTGTAGCGATCGACATCCAGAGAATCTGGGAAGGTGTAATAAGGCTTGATCTGCTGCAATTGGCGGAAGGTAGCTGAAACCACATTTGGATCGATCAAACGAATATTAGAAATCGTAGACGCATCATTTGTAAGTTGGCCAGCGGTCGCTGTGCTTGTTGCTTGGTAGTCCACAATCTTCGCTCCCGAAACGCCGTAAGCGGCACGAGTGGCATTGATGTTCTGCTGAATATAAGGGGCCTCTTTTGAGGATTCGCTCGGCTTAACCTGAAATTGTTGGATAACTGCTGGGTAAACGCCAGCAATCAAAACCGATGAGACAACCATCAATGTAACGCCAGCAGTTGGAAGAATCCAAGAGCGTCGAACGATATTGGCGAAGAAAAGCAAGGCACAAATTAGCGCGATGCCAGCCAGAATTGCCTTCGCCGGAAGAACGGCATTGACATCGGTGTAAGTCAATCCGGTAATTAGCTTGCCTTCTTTTAGCGCGAGTGCATAGCGATCGAACCAATATGCGACCGCCTTCAAGAGAACAAGCACGCCTAGCAAAACTGAAAGTTGAACCCGAGCTGCAACCGTTGTTCGATCTTCGTGCACCTGTGGGCGAATGCCGCCATAAAGGTAATGAACAACGCTAGCTGCAATAATCGAAATAACAATTGTCGAAATTCCCCAACCGATTAGCGCCTGCCAAAATGGCAACTTAAAGGCAAAAAATGAAATGTCTAATCCGAATTGATGATCCTTGGTTCCAAATGGTGTGGAGTTCTTAAACTGCAACCAAGATTCCCAAAGTCGGCTACCGGAACTGCCGGCAAAATAAAAGAGAACGAAAGCGATTGCAATTACCGCATATCGGCGAAGTGGCTCAAGTTGAGCGCGGTAACGTTCCAGATTGTCAGCTTCGATTGTTAGTGGCACATAAATTGGACGTTTGCGATATGCAATCACCACGTTAGAAGTAATTAGTAACGAGGTAATTAATCCAAAGCCAATAAAGAGCTCGCCTTTAGTAAAGAGCACCTTGCGCCAGACGCTGGTGAAACCAACTGATCGGAACCAGAGTAGGTCGGCATAGAAGCCGCTAAGGGCCACCAAGATTACGGCCAAGACCACCAAGGTGAGAATTGTTAATGGCAGTGGTCCCCGGCGTTTTCCAGATCCGGCACCACCAGTTGCTCGGCCACGAGAGAAGGGATTTTCTGGAAATTGAAATGAACTCATGCACTTACTCTACCCAGATGGGGAAAAGCTGGACTTACCAAAAGAAATTTGCGAGCTGTCCTAAAAAGTGAACTAGTTGCTTCTGCTTACTTTTGGCAGGTTGGGTACTTACTCGAATCGACCATCGCCAGCACGCTTAGCGCTTGACTCAAACTCGCCACCGGGACGACTTTTAACCCGGCTGGAGTCCGAGTGATATCGCCACAATTTGCTACGGGCGCTAAGAACAGCTCAGCACCTGCCCGCCTAGCCCCAATCAATTTCTGATCAATCCCACCAATTGGCCCCACGGCGCCAAAATTATCGATCGTGCCCGTCCCGGCGATGCTCCTGCCCTTTATGAAGTCCGTCGGGGTTAATTTGGCGAGCAAGCCAAGGGCAAAAACCAACCCAGCGCTTGGCCCGCCGGTCTCTTTCAAAGCAATCTTGATATCGGCACCGCTAACACCGGCCGCGATTTCGGGATTTGAGCGTTTAAGTTCGGCCAGGGCAGCGATCGTCGCCGACTCTTCCGAGGCGCTCATCTCTTTTGCCCCTACCGATTTCGCCGTCGCCGAACTCTCCGCTTTTGGATAGAGCGCTGCCCGTGGCAAAACCACCGAATCCCCGACCACCCAATTAAAAATTAACTCTGGGCCAAACATTTTCGAATCAGGGTTAGAGACCAGAACCGATGTCGAGAAGAGTTTGCCTGGATGGTTAAAGGTTTGAGCGTGCGAAATTTGAATATTTGGCCCAAGCACATTTTGAGCCGGACCCGGCTTGATGATCACGAAGGGCAACGGCGCAAAAAGTGAGAGCAGGAGCGCAAGGGCCATGATGGTGCCAGCGAAAAATGGAACTCTCCGATTGAAAATCATGGAGCTACGAAATTACTTGCTCTCGCCGGTCGGCTCATCAATTGGCTCTTCCGCAATCACCGTTTTACCTTCTCTAAAACTCTCTTGAAAATCTTGAAACTTCGAAACTGAGCGATTGGTCTGATTATCGAATTTATCTTGAAAGCGCGAAACCCAGACAACATAAGCAAGTGCACCTAAAACTGCAACGATCGGAACCGCCCACCAGATCAGCGCCGAAAAGGCGGTGGATGAGGTGGCAGCGAAGTTCATAGGCTAAGCCTAGCCAAAGTTCGCAAACTGGCATTTCGCCCTAATTCTGGGAAGTTTTTCCCACCTTCGGTGGTTATGTTAGGAGTACTGACCCAGAAGGTCTCGTTCTTTTCGAGAGGTAGTTAGATGAGCGGAAACTTTGGCTTTGTCCCGAACGATGGGGATGAAGAGAATGAGAGCGCGGATAACTCCGGAGCGGGGCAACCCAATTTCGATGCGCTATTTCAGCAGTTCGCTAATTTTGGTATCTCCCCTCAAACGCTCTTCGCCGCTGGAACCGGAAACAATCCCTTAATCTCCACCGAGACGATTCGAGAAATTGCCCGAAAATTCATTGCAACACAGAATGAAGAATTTGTTGGTACCGCCGACTCGCAGAAAATTACGGAGGCGCTCAACATCGCCAACATCTGGCTGGATGGTGCAACTTTCTTCCCAGCTCTTACTCAAACTTCGCAACCAGCATGGAGCCGACGCGATTGGCTCGACTCATCGCTGGCCGGCTGGCAACGGTTGGTCGAACCGCTCGCCGAAGGAATGGCAGCGGCGCTGACTAGCGTCATCACAGATTCTGGCGCCCAATTTGGCGCCGAGTTTGGGGTTCCCGAAGGAGTTGAGACCACCCCTGAGATGCTCCAAGGAATTGGATTATTACTTCGTTCCTTTATGGGCTCGATGATCGCCACTCAATTAGGCCAATCGATCGGTCTACTTGCAACGACCGTCACCGGCTCACACGATGTGGCTATCCCCCTCTACGACAAAATCGAAACCCATTTGATCCCGCAAAATGTTAAAGCGTGGGGCGAAGGGCTAGATATCCCCGAAGATGAAATTCGCATTTACTTAGCGCTACGTGAAGCGGTAGCTGCCCGGCTATTTACTCATGCGCCTTGGCTTTCGCAATATATTCACGATGCCTTTGCAGCCTATGGCAAAGGGATTCGCGTTGATCTAAATTCGATTCAAGAACAAGCCGAGAGCGCAGTTAACTCTGGCGAACTAGATATCAATAATCCAGAATCTATTTCTTCTGCAATTAGTCAGGGTCTATTTACCCCGGAGCAATCACCAGCGCAAGATGCGGCACTTGCAAAACTTGAAATGATTTTGGCGCTGATCGAAGGTTGGATTGATCATGTTGTAACTTCAACTGCCACAGATCGAATCCCCTCGTTACCGGCGCTCAATGAAACGCTTCGAAGGCGCCGAGCTGCTAGCTCACCTACACAACAACTTTTTGCCACGCTATTAGGACTCGAAGTTTCACCACGAATGATGCGCGAGTGCGCCACTTTTTGGGGCCAAGTACTCGAGCTGCGAAGCGCTGAAGTCCGCGATTCTCGCTGGGAAGACCCGGCGCTGCTGCCTGCCGCGACCGACCTAGGCGAGGTTGAAAAGTTCCTGATGAGCACCACGGTGCCAGATGATCTTTCGGGTTTAATTTAAACCTAGCCACAAATTAAACCTAGGCATAAAAAAGCGAAGCCCCCGGGCGCACGATTCTTTATCTGCCTTCCCCTTGCAGACAATGAACGGTTATCCGAGGACTTCGTGGCGTAAACCTATGACATCAACTGCGCTTTATCAACTAGCCACGAGCGCGTGGACAAAATATTGATTTAAATATTTCGCTAATAAGTAGACATTTCTCATTTTGATTCCGTTAAATCGCGCGGTGCATCGACGGGAGAAAAATGCGGGCACTCGCCATCGGAGCGTCACGTGCAAAATTTAGCCAGCGGGATACCATTAAATTTCGATTAGCTGCCGCATGCTGTTGATAAGGTTGTGGAGAAGTAGGGGATAACTTTTAATGTCGGTGGAGAACTTTTTTCAAGGCGAGCTCTTCCTCGATATCTTGCGCCCCGTGTTAACTCCAACTGATAAACCGCCAACCAGCAACCCATCCAGCAACCCATCAAGATTGCGCTCAATTACACCTACCGACGCTAACCCCCTGGCGCCCGGAAAAATTGCGCCGAAAAACTCTAACTCCGGCCAAAACCCTAAAGTTGATCTTGATACCTTGCCACCACACAAGGTGATCCGCAGCCCGCGCCGAAAGCGCAGCATCAGCGCATTTCGTCGAAATGGCCTGATTGAGATCCATCTGCCGGCTCGAACCTCTAAACGCGATGAGGCGACCTTAATTCCAGAGATGATCGCACTGGTCTTAACCCGCGAATCCAAGCAGCGGCGCACCGAGGCTGCCCTAGAGGAGATGGCCACCCAACTACTGACCGAGCTTCTTCCCGAGTTCCACGAGCGCCCCAGCAGCCTTACTTGGCGAGCTATGCGCGATCGTTGGGGCTCCTGCACAACCGTAGATCGGACAATTCGGATATCGGATCGCCTTGCCAGCGCCCCGGCCTATGTCTTGCGCTGCGTTCTCTTCCACGAATTGATTCACCTACGAGTGCCCAACCACTCCAAAGAGTTTTACACCTATTTGTCCCGTTTTCCCGAGCTGGCGCGAGCCGAGGCCTACCTGGATGGCTACGAGGCAGGCAACCTTGAAATCCCCCTGATTGAGCGTAAACAGGGGTAGGGTGAGCGGGTACGCACGCTCAATGCGGGAGGCTCCCGATCCATTGAGAGTGTGGCGATTGGAGGGTCAACATGGCTGAGGAATATAAAGGTGAGGCCTACTGCGTAAAGTGCAAGGAGAAGCGGTCCTTCGAAGGACACGTAAAAGTCTCTGATTCTGGTCGTCGTATGGCACAGGGCATCTGCCCAGTATGTGGCACGAAGGTCAATCGTATTTTGGGCAAGGCATAACTCACTAGAAGTTGAAATAGTAGAACGCCTCAGGTTTATCACCTGGGGCGTTTTATATTTTCCAAGCAAAAGTCCATGCGCTCTGTGTTTAATCAGGCAGGGAATTTCCACAACGCTCTCAAACCCCACTTAAGTAGCTTTCCCAGTTGCGAAATCCTGCGCCCATGTCTGATCTGGAAAATTTCTGCCCAAAATTCAAAAGTGGGGTTACCTTCCTGCCTGATCCAACCAACAGCGCACAATTCTTCGTCGGAACCTCGCAGGGCGGCCTGATGATTACGCTCCCAGAAGCTCGCGCCCTCCTCTGTCTCTTCGATGGGAAAAATTCGATTTTAGCGATCGCTGCCCGCGGCTTAATAGCGCTATCCAATCTCGAGCAATTAGTCGAAAAATTAGTAGCAGCAAATTTTTTGGAACTCCAACCATGGCAACCGAGCTCGCCTAGTACCGAGAAGAAGGAGTTGAGCCAGAGCCAAATTCACTTAATGGCACGAGCTACGCCAGAATTTGAATTGGCGGCTTGGCGCCAGTCTCAGCGCTCGATAGTAATAAGTGGCGCCAGAACGGTGCTAGCTAGAGCAAACTTTCCGATCTTAATCTTTGGCGAGAATCGGTTAGCCATCACGCTATTTTCGCTACTTCATGCCAGCGGCTTCGCAACCGTGGCCTTGTTACCTGGCGGGCGCGAGCAACTTCCGAGAAAAGATCAAAAGAAATCCGGGCAAGAGGTTGGGCCAAGAGATATCTGCGGCCTAGTCACGCGAGTTAGCGATATCGGAATCGCAAAAACGGAGTTCATAAATCAAATTCGAAAGAATTCACAACTTCCCGGGCAAAGCGCTGCTGCTTTTTCTACCAAGCCAAGTTTGATAATCAGTACTGAAAGAGCCCAACCTGATTACATTCAGCGATGGCTCAGCGATGGCGAGGCGCATATCCAAATTTCTCAGATCGAACCAGCTCGCGTTGAAATTGGTCCCCTGGTTATCCCTGGGATAACGCCCTGCTTGCGCTGTGTTTCCCTTCATAAATATAACGATGACGCACTTCAAAATCAGATCGAAACTACCTTTGCGTTAACTGGCGCCCCAGAACTTCCCGCCGCCGCCGTCGCCTTGCTAGCTGGGATAGCCACGATTCACATCTGTGAATTTGCCGATACCGGCAAGAGCGAAATGTTTGGGAAGTCATTATTAATCAACCTCTTTAGCCCAAGTAATTTAGAACACAGTTACTGGCAGCCACATTCACTCTGCGGATGTTTGGAAGTTATATGACAATACGCCAATGGTTGATGAGATCCCCCGCAGTACAACAAAGCGAACTTCAAAGTTGGCTTCACTTCCACTTTCGCTAGCCGGAAGAAGCGCGATCGGATTTGGCCGCCAGTTAGTTGGGCAATCCGGCGCTATGGTCTTTGGCGAGATCCAAGAGAAGACTGCTGAGCAGGTATTTAAAGTACTTGGTGAACTCAAAGGCGGCGCCATGAAATTTGGCCAAGCGCTCTCGGTCTTTGAGGCGGCGCTGCCGGAAGAGATTGCAAAGCCCTACCGCGAAACGCTAACTAAATTACAAGAGTCGGCCCCACCGCTACCAGCCCGAGTCGTTCATAGTGTGTTAGCAAAAGAGCTGGGCGAAGATTGGCGTGATCATTTCGCCGAGTTCAACGATAAGCCGGCAGCATCAGCCTCTATCGGCCAGGTACACCGCGCAAAATGGAAAGATGGTCGTGATGTCGCGGTAAAGATTCAATACCCTGGTGCTGCCGAGGCGCTGATCTCCGATCTAAATCAAATTCAACGGTTTGCAAAAATCTTTGGGCTCTTTATGCCTGGGCTAGAAATGAAACCAATCCTCGAAGAACTGCGCGCTCGAATCATTGAAGAGACTGATTACCGCTTCGAAGCCGAAGCACAGCAGAAATACTCCGAGGTTTACGAGGGCGATCCAGATATTGCGATTCCCAAATTGATTATGGCTTCCGACAAAGTGATTGTCAGTGAGTGGATGAGCGGAACCCCGCTTTCAAAAATCATTGCGAAGGGAACCCGAGCCCAACGCAATAACGCTGGTATGAAATTGGCGCGCTTTCACTTCACCTCTCCCGATCGAGCCGGCTTATTGCACGCCGATCCGCATCCGGGAAACTTTCGCTTGTTAGATGATGGCAGGCTTGGCGTCTTGGATTTCGGCGCAGTTAATCGGTTGCCTAATGGTTTTCCAGAGCCAATGAAAACGTTACTTAAGAACGCGCTCGAAGGAAATGCCACCGCACTTTACGACGGTTTTAAAGCCGATGGTTTTATCCTGCCGGATGTTGATGTTGATCCGCAATTGGTATTGGACTACTTAGTACCACTGGTTGAACCTCTTCGAACCGAAACTTTCCGCTACTCCAGACAGTGGCTTCGCGATCAAAGTTCGCGAGTTGGCGATCCCAGAAATCCAACGGCAAAAATTGGCTTCCAACTAAATCTGCCGCCTGAATATGTCTTGATTCATCGAGTTACTTTGGGCACCACCGGAATCTTCTGTCAGCTCGAAGCTGAAGGAAGATTCCGGGATGAAGCCCGTTCTTGGTTCCCTACGCTGGTTTCCTTAGATGATGCCAGTTTGGAAACTGCCAACGCTTAACCCTTAGCCAGCAAGTTCCACATCGCCACGCTGCAAACGTGGTCGACCCGGCGCTCGCTTGGCGATGATCGGACGACCCTCGTCGAAGAGCTCTCCGCCCCAAACCCCACAGGGTTCGGAACGAGACAACGCCCCTTCCAGGCATTGAGTGCGCACTGGACATTCCCCGCAGAGCGATTTAGCAAAGGCAATCATCGCTGGGGTCTCTGCGAAGAAGGTTTCCGGATCAGCGCTATGGCAGGGCAAATTAAAGCCGGTGGAATTATCAGTTGGCGCAGTTACTTCGCGCATTCCGATCATGGTGCCACCTTCGGCCCAGCCTGGGACTAGCAGTTCGCTAAAGAGAACAGTCATTGTCCTCACCTCCATCTTTCTTCTTCGTCTAGTTGCCGTTTCTTTCTTTTGGTGATCTTGGGATAAAGCTGGTGCTAGAAAATAAAAAAGACCGCTAAATCCAGTTATGGATTTGCGGCCTCTTGGCTTGATATCGGGTTATCCGATAGAACTCCAAGTTCCGCGTTTTCCATACTTTGTGTAATTGGCATAGGTGGCAAATTTGTTAGCCGCAGGAGCGGTAAACCACTTCTGTGAGCGAACTGCTGACGGTGCAAAACCAGCGCCAAATGCAGTTGCGAGTTGATGCCATGACGGTGTCGAAATGATGGCAGCAGAAGTAACGCCCATATGAGTTGAATTCAACATCTGGCCGTTCCCTTCGCTACTGGTACCCGAAATGAGTACGAGTGAGCAGGGTAATTGATTGTGGGCCGAGGATGCAACCTAATTAAATTTAGCGTTGCGAGCTAAGCGAGCGCTGCTAAAAATGGGCTGGGAGTGCCGGCATACGAAAGGTGAACCTGACTTTTTGCTCTCGTTAAACCCACGTAGAAGAGGCGTCGCTCCTCATTAATGTCCTCACCCATCGGCAAAACACCATCATTTACGCCTACCAAGAAGACATGATCCCATTCCAGGCCTTTAGCCGAGTGAAGGGTAGCCAGTACTACGCCCGGCAAGGTCGGCGGATTGTTCTGCTCCGCTCGATCTTCGAGTTCGCGTAAGAAGGTTCGGAGCGAAGTTGCCCCATCAACCTTCATCTCACGAGCCAAGCGTAAGAAGGCGTTGACGTAATCAGTCTCGCCAAATGGTCGCAGTACCGAAACCAAATCGAGATACCAATCCCCGTCTTCGCTAGGCAGTACTGATGAACTTCGAATCACCTTCATGGCATCTCTGACATCAACTCGCTCGAAGAATCGCTCTGCGCTCTTTAACTGAGTATCAATTCGATGTTGAGTCAGTGCTTGTTCAAAACCAGAAAGTTGCGCATTGGTTCGCGCCAAAATCGCGATCTCAATCTTCTCCTTGGTGCGTTCACCATCTTTAGCCACGATTGCAGCTGGGCGATCTAGTAGCTGACGGATTTGCGAAACCACGTCGTTTATTTCCGCTGGAGTAGCATCGAAACCTTTTACCGCCGGCTTAACGCCATGATCATTTACCGATGAAAGCTCAAGACCACTTTCATTATGAAGATTGCCCTGACGAAGGATCGCATTTGCAGAATTAATAATTTCCGGCGTGGATCGATAGCCGCGGCTCAATCGAATTACTTTGGCTTGCGGAAATCGATTCGGGAAATTTAAGAGAAAGCCCGATGTAGCACCGGCAAAGGAGTAGATAGTTTGAGCGGCATCGCCAACAACACAAATCTCTTCGCGATTGCCAAGCCAGAGATTGAGTAGCCGCTGTTGAAGCGGTGAGACATCCTGATATTCATCAACAGTGAAGTATCGGTATTGATCGCGAATTCGCTCTCGAACATCGCGATCTTCTTCTAACATTCCTACCGTCAGCAAGAGAACATCTTCGAAATCGATGGTTCGCTCCTGTCGCTTTAGCGTTTCATAAGCATCGTAGATCTTTGAAACATATTCCAAATGTGCTTTATCACCGCGATTTGTTGGAAGCCGAACGACCCGTCCCGCACCTAGCGCCGCTTCTACATATTCATCCGGTGCAATCTCTAAAACTTTTGCCCATTCGATTTCGCTTGCAACATCGCGCAATGTGCTTCCTTGCGGTGACAGCGAAATATCCGATCGCGAAAGTGCTTCGCCAATAAATCCGGATTTCATCGTTAATAATGAGGGAAAACTGCCGCCAAATGAGTACGGCCAGAAGTACATCAACTGCTTTAACGCTGCCGAGTGAAAGGTTCGAGCGGCGGCAGTTGGAATTCCCAGCGTGCGAAGGCGGGCCCGCATTTCGCCAGCAGCTCGAGCAGTGAAGGTGAGCGCCAAAGTTTTAGTCGGGTCGGTAACGCCTGCGGCTACCGCATACGCGATTCGATGGGTAATAACTCGGGTTTTGCCAGTTCCGGCGCCAGCGATAACGCATACTGGACCGCGGATGCTCTTAACTACCTCTTGTTGATCTGGATCTAGCCCAGCCAAAATTTCTTCGAGATTCAGCGCCACTGCAAGAGTTCATTCACTATGAACGCCAAGTCTCGCCACCAGATAAATCCCGAGCTGCATCTGGACCGTACCAAGCCGAAATCATCTGCCTGGCAACGCTGATCTTCGGTGGCAACAAGAGCTCTTGTCTATGGATGGCGCTTCGCAACTCCGATCGAGTAAACCAAGCAACTTCTTCGATCTCTTCACCATCAGGGCGTGCTGCTTCCGGATTTGTCGTCACGGCTTCAAAGGCAATCATTAGCGAAGCTGGAAATGGCCATGGCTGCGATCCCAAGTAACGAATATCTACAACTTCTACCCCCGCCTCTTCGGCAACTTCGCGCACAACGCATTGTTCGAAAGATTCGCCCGGTTCAACAAAACCAGCAAATGTCGAGAAGCGAAACTGTGGCCAAACTTTCTGTCGACCGAGCAAAATTCGATCACGCGCATCTTTTATCAAAACAATGATCGCGGCATCAGTTCGCGGGTAATGATCGGAACCGTCAGCAATACAACGCCGAATGGAACCGCCTTGCAAAGATTTGGTGACTTCACCGCATAATGGGCAACGCGGATGTTTGTGATGCCAGTTAGCTAGCGCCTGGGCATGAACCG
>CAIQNN010000023.1 GCA_903873185.1 uncultured Actinomycetes bacterium | reverse complement strand
GCCGACCTGGCCAGGGCAGCCGAAATCCCAGGTCCAAGTTCGGCCTCCAGGATCGGCAGGACGTGGCGGCGAGCGCGTACCCGGGAATAGGAGGGATCGTGATTATGTGGATCGTCCCAAATTTCTAACCTCGCCTCATGGCAGGCCGCCATGGTTCGCTCCCTCGGCAGGCCCAATAAGGGGCGGATAAATTGGCCATTCTGGGTGGCCATGCCAGAGAGTGAGCGCGTTCCTGAGCCTCGAGCTAGTCCCAAGAGCACGGTCTCCGCTTGATCATCAAGGGTGTGGCCCAGAAATAAGAAATCTGCCTCGGTTTGGGCAAGGGCTGTGGCAAAAAGTTCAAAGCGGGCGCGGCGAGCTGAGGCCTCTAGCCCATCGCGCAGCTCTACCGCCGCCCGCTTAGACAAAACTTCTTGATAACCGATGGCGCTCAGGCGCTCGCAAACCGCGGCGGCGACCTCATCGGAACCGGGTTGCAAGGCATGATCTACTACGAGCGCAATCGGGGTGATTGATTTAAGTTGGCACTCTTGAAATAGCGCGTAAGCCAAGGCCATGGAGTCGCCGCCACCAGAGACGCCAACCAAGACTTTCGAACCCTCAGAAAGTTGATCAAGCCATGGTCGAAGCGCTTGTCGAATCTCCAACATCGCTTTCATAGTGCAACTCTAGTAACTAGTTAGACGCGGCCACCAGATGGCATCAGACCAGCGATGCTGTACATATTCGAATAAAGCAGCCCTTTACCCTTTGAGTTCGCCTCCCACATCATGCCATCACCGGCATAAATTGTGATGTGGTGAATATTCTGGACCGAACCATCGAACGAGTAAAAGAGTAAATCGCCAGGAATTAATTGGGCGAATGGAATTCGCTTGGAATCAACAAAATAGAGAGCAGCATTTAATCTGGACCAATTTGGGTAACCAAGTCCTGCGGCTTTATAGGCGGCATAGACCAAGCCGGAACAATCATATGAATTAGGTCCTTGAGCGCCCCAAACATATGGCTTTCTGGCGAGTACTTGCTTCTTTGCATAGGTGACTGCAGCGGTTCGAATTTTGTCAGTGGAACGAATTGTTGTGCGGCCTTTGAATCCACGATCTGGCCAGACACGTGCTTGCCCTTTCGTTTGAGAAGCAATCTTCGCATTAGCTTCTTCAAGAATCGCCAATTGGCGTTGCTGCTCAAGGGTTAATCGAATTTTGCGAGCGCTTGCTAACTCTTTCGCCAATTGATTCTGAATGGCGCCCAGTCGTGCCACTTCTTTAGCTTGCGCCGCCTTTGCATCGTCGGCCGCTTGCTTAGCTGCTGCTACTTTATTAGTTGCAGCCACTTGTGCGGCTTTGGCATCGTCGGCCGCCTTCTTCGCTGCTTTTGCCACTGTCGATGCCATTTGAAAACGTTGGAGCGCTACCGAATTATTGGCGCCTAAAGAATTTAACGTGGAGAGGCGATCCACCAAATCTTGCGGACCGCTGGCATGAAGCACGGATTCTAAATCAGTAAATCCACTACCCATGATGTAGGCATTCGTTGCTAACTTGCCGATGGTTTTGGTGGCATCTGCTACGGCTGCTTGAGTCTCTGCTGCATGCGCGGCTGCTACCTGTGCAACGGTAATTGCGATTGCTAACTCTTTTAGCGCTTGCTGGTAGCGGGCGCGAGCGGCATCAGAAAGTGAAGTAAGTTGGTTTAAAGTTTTAGTTGCGGAATTTAACTTTGCCGCCGCAGCTGACGCTGCTTGTTGCTTTGCGATCTCAACTTGTTTTGCAGCTGCGATCTCTGCCAGCGATGGTTTGCGCGTCTTAGCTTCCGCGATTTGTGGGGCGGTACTGATGGCGAAGAGCGCCACAGTAAGCGCGACAAAGAGCGGCAAGCGCTTGGAGCGGAAAATCATGACAGAACCCCCAGGGGAAGGAATGTCCCAAGGGTACGGGTTGAACTTTAAATTTAGGCCAGAACCGATGAGGTGTCGCTAGTTGGCGACATCACGGCGCTTAAAGAGAAAGGCAACAATCCCAGCGCCAACCAATAAATAGAGACCGCCGAAGAGAAGTGCATGTGGGTAGGTGATACCGATATCGCCACCATTCCCGACGGCACCGATTAAGGAGCCAGGCAGCCAACGATTGGCATCTTTAATGACCAAACTGAGAAGATTTTCAACGATTAACACCCAAATGACACCAATCGCAATAGAACTTATGGGCGATCGAAGCAGAAGCCCGAGAATCATTCCTAGGGTTCCAAATCCCATGGTGGCTAGGAATACATTTCCAAAGCCTTGAGCCAGCGCGTGAAAACCGGCACCTGTGCTCCAGGCCGCGGTCGAAACATGTGCGTGACCTGCTAGACCATAAGAAAGGGCAACGCTGACAATCAACGAGAGCACATCCATCACTAAAGCGAAGAAGGCCATCGAGAGATACTTGCCTAACAGGATCTTCATTCTTGAAGGTTGGCGAACTAAGAGATTACGCAACGTTCCAAAAGTATATTCCTGAGCGGTTTGGGCCGCGAAAATACAGAGGGCGACTACACCAAGCAAAGTAACGGTGCTGGTGAAACCGACAACCAGACCATTGGGCAACGAAAGCGTGGCTGCATTAATTAGTTCTCCGCGCCGGCCATTGCCGCTACGCGAATTAATCAGCAGGAACAATAAAGAGGTGAAGAGCCCAGAAATTCCCACCACCGTTAATAAGGTTGAGAAGAGAAGGGTCGGACGTCGAAGCTTGCGAGATTCAGCTAGAAAGACATGAAACATTTATTCATCACCTGTCATCTCGAAGAAGGTCTCTTCTAAAGTTGGGAGAACTGAGGTAAGTGCCGCCAGGGTTATTCCGGCCTCAAAGGCCAATCTATTTAAAGTCGCTGCCCAATCGGCCGAACCGATGATGTGGGCTTCGCCGTCAATGATGCTGACTTCGTGTCCATTATTTTGCGCGATTGCCACAACCTTGCCGAGATCCACGGCATATTCGGGTTTTGCAACCAAAACGGGTTGCTGCGCCGATAAGAGATCTTGGGTCTTACCAGCGAATAAAACTTTGCCTAGGCGCAACATCACTAAATGTTCGCTGATCATTTCGAGTTCGCTAAGTAAATGCGAAGAGACAAAGACTGTGGTTCCATCGTTAGCTAAATCTTTAATTAACTCTCGAACTTCTTGGATTCCTGATGGATCCAATCCGTTAGTAGGTTCATCTAGCACTAACAATTTCGGTTGCGGAAGTAACGCTGCCGCAATTCCTAAACGCTGCTTCATTCCTAAGGAGTAGGTTTTAAATTTTCCAGTACCGCGATCGCCCAACCCAACTTGTTCTAAAAGCGGTTGAACCCTGCTCATTGGAAACCCGCCAAGGTCTGCCAGTACTTTCAAATTCTCGCTGCCAGTCAGAGCTGGATAGAAAGCGGGACCTTCGATCATGGCGCCGACCTGGGGCAAATACTTTTCGGGATGTTTAATGCTTTGCCCTAATACCGTCCCGGTGCCACCAGTTGGTGTGATCAAACCCAGAAGCATTCGGATGGTCGTTGTCTTGCCGGAGCCATTTGGGCCGACAAAACCGCAGACCGTACCCATTGGAACTTCAAAGTTGGCGTGCGATAGCGCTGGTCGATCGCCATAGACCTTGCTCAGGTCAGAGACTGAAATCGCTGGTGAATTCATGGCCACAAGGCTACCGTGTAATCTTTAGCCATGACTCACAACCACCGCCCCTGGGGATACCAGCAGAATTCTGAAGGAGTCACTCCCGATTGGGAGCTCCATCCCGATACCCAAGCGATTCGTGCGGGTCTTGCGCGATCGGGCTTCGGTGAAACTGGTGAGGCGCTCTATTTAACGAGCGGCTATACCTATGAATCTGCCGAACAAGCCGTTCATTCATTTACTGATGAGATCGATCACTTTGTTTATAGCCGCTTTGCAAATCCAACGGTGGCCATGTTTGAAAATCGGCTCGCAGCGCTAGAAGGAGCGGAGTATTGCGTCGGTACCGGATCTGGAATGTCGGCAATGTTTGCATCAGTTGCTTGTTTAGTTGAAGCCGGCGATCGAATCGTTGCCTCGGCCGCAATGTTTAGCTCCTGTTATGTAGTTCTTGCTGAAATTCTTCCAAAGTGGGGCGTACAAGTTGAGTTCGTCCGTGGCAATAATCCCGATGATTGGGAGCGTGCTCTAAGTCAAAAAACTAAAGTTGTATTTATCGAGACTCCTTCAAATCCAATGCTTGAAGTTATCGATATCGCCATGGTTTCCAGTTTTGCCCACGCCGCTGGAGCAACGGTAATCGTCGACAATGTTATGGCTTCGCCAATTTTGCAGAAGCCACTTCAATTAGGTGCTGATGTCGTCATGTATTCCGCTACCAAACATATCGATGGCCAAGGTCGAGTTTTGGGCGGTGCGATTCTTGGAAGTTCCAAGTACATCACTGAATCCTTGAATCCATTTATTCGTCATACGGGTCCGACATTGAGTGCCTTCAATGCATGGGTTCTAGTCAAGTCACTTGAAACGCTATCCATGCGCGTAAATAGAATGAATGAGAACGCTCAGCAGATCGCCGAGTTTCTCAGCAACCAAAGCAAAATTAAAACTGTTAACTATCCTGGTCTTGCGTCGCACCCTGATTATGCAATCTCGCAGCGTCAGATGATTGGTGGCGGAACAACAATCAGTTTTGAAGCAAAGGGTGACGTTAGCGATCTTTTTGAAATCATGGATCGCTTAAAAGTCATCGATATCTCAAACAATCTTGGCGATAGCAAATCCCTAATAACCCACCCGGCTTCAACAACGCATCGACGTCTTACCCCAGAAATGCGTGCCGAAATGGGAATTACTGATTCCGTAGTTCGGTTATCGGTTGGCCTTGAACATTCCAGCGATCTAATTAGAGATTTAGATCAAGCGCTTACTTAAGCAAGACTCCGGCAACTAATAGCAACGAATAAACGCTTAGGTATGTGATCGACCATTGAAATAGCTTTGCGGCAGATCTATCGGAATCTGGCCCGTCAATTTTGACCAACTGCACGCCAAAGCCAACGGCCAAAGCGATTGAAATTATCCAACTCCAAATTGGAAGGTGTGCGCTCCACAGAACCGCGAGCGAAGTTATAACCATCCCAGTGGTGTGGAACCACATCTGCTTTTGAACGGATTTGATGGAGGCAACTACTGGCAGCATTGGAATTCCAGCCGCGGCGTAATCATCGCGATATTTAATTGCCAGCGCCCAGAAATGCGGTGGGGTCCAAAAGAAAATCAAGAAGAAGAAGAGCCAAGCAGTTAGCGACAAGGAATTTGTGATCGCTGCCCAACCAATTAGAACCGGCAGGCAACCAGCAATTCCGCCCCAAACAATATTCTGTGAGGTTCGGCGCTTTAATCCGATGGTATAGCCAAAGACATAAAAAAGAATTGCGACCGCAGTAATTACCGTTGCTAGCGTCGTGGTCCAGATTTGAAAAATTGCTAAGGAAAGAATTGAGATGATGGCGGCGAAAATGTGAGCAGATTTCTTTGAAAGTTCGTTATTTACTAGTGGGCGTTTTGAAGTGCGTCCCATCAACTTGTCAGATTCCACTTCAATAATCATGTTGTACGCATTTGCGGCACCTGCAGCCAGCGTGCCACCGATTAAGGTTGCAATGGTGGTTCCCAAAGGCGGAACCCCTTTTGCCGCCAAAAAAAGCGCGGGCAGAGTGGTAACGAGCAACAACTCAACGACGCGCAGCTTCATAAGCGCGATATATGGCCTAAAGATCGTTGATGTCACCGCGCTAGCGTACTCAGTTCTCATTTAAATCCCAGCGGCGCCTATATGTTCGTTTTTGGGCGTGCGATCGAGGCTAACGCCTTATCAATGGCTTCGCGAGCAAGTTGGCGGGAATAGTCGTTCTGTTTTATGTGATTGGCGATAATCGCAAAAACGTAATCTGAGTCCCCGACTGTGACATACCCAGCCATGCTCACGCTGCTATTGATCCAACCAGTCTTTGCCCTGATAAGCCCCACTGCCTTGGGCGCATCGGTCACAAAACGAGTCTTAAGCGTGCCAGTTTCACCCGCGACTGGGAGACCATCAAAGATAACTTTTAGCTCTGGAGTTGTTTGAATTCTGAGTAAGAGTTCGGCGATCGTACGAGCAGAGATTCGGGTCTCTTTTGATAACCCATTTCCATCTTTCACGACTAAACCTTTAGCTTCAACATTTAGAGCCGTGAAGGTCTGTTCAAATGATTGCTGGAGGCCAGCGAAACTTGTTGGAAGACCAACTTTGCGCGCCGCAGTTCGCGCTAACCGATCAGCCAAAACATTGTCGCTGTAGAGCAAAGTAAATTTTACGATTTCACCTAGCGTTGGTGAGGAAATTTCACCGATCTTTTTTCCCATAAATGGTTGAGCTTGAGCCTGCGAGGAGATCAGATGAAAGTTGAGGTTGAATCGGGGCGCAAAGTAACGTTGCAGAACATGAACTTCTGCAGAGTAAACCCCGTTGTAATCGATAGTGAAACTTCTCTTGCCAGGGTGAGCTTTAACCAAGTCATTAATCAACTGCGGCAAAAATGCGCGATGATATTTAGCGGCTTCGAATGGGCTGGCGGTTAGCCACGGATCGCTCTCGCCTTGCATTAAGTAGGTACCGGAATTTGTACTTTCATATATAGCGGTGTGAAAAACGGTCTCCGCTCCTAAATCGCGAATAGCCGTAGTCATTGAAACCAACTTTAGGACGGAAGCTGGCGCTCGAAGGGCATCGGGTTGATTTTCAAAGAGCGTTTGATTTGTTGCTGGATCAATAAGGATCACACCCGGTTGGGCCAAAGTTGCCGAATGAATTAGCGAAATAAAAGTTGGTGAAATCGTTGCGGCGCTAGCAACTGGCAGCGCAGAAAAAAATAGAGCAACTACCGCGCCCAGAATTAGAACTTTGCGATGCACTAATTATCCATTCTTTCGCGCGAACCTGCCCTGCGATATCGCAGCACCGAGAATCACGAGTATTCCACCAGCCGGTTCATTCCATGAAATTGTTTCGCCTAAGAATATCCAACCGACGAAAACCGCAACAACTGGCGTCAAGTAAGTGACAGTGCTGGCGATTGAACTTCCGGCAGCTGAGATGATGGAAAAGTTCCAAATGTAGGCGTAGCCCGTACCCAAAACGCCGAGTGCGAACATCGCGAGCATCGGTCCAATTCGAAATTGATCTTTGGCGATTCCATCTATTAAAAAGAAGGGCAACAAGGTGATGGCACCAGTCGTGATCTGCGCCGCGGCTAAAGATTCAGAGCGCATTCCCAGCGGAGTCACATACTTACGCGTGAATGGGAAAGATATTCCATAGCAAGTGACCGCCAAGAGCAACGCAACTATTCCGGCTAACGAGTTATGTCCAATCCCTTTCCAAATTCCCAAAACGGTCAGGACTCCAAGTGCCCCAAAAGCTAGCCCGATCAACTGATATCGCTTAGGCCGCTCTTCTCGGAAAGCAATCAAAATGACAATGACCGTGGCCAATGGAGTAGTGGCATTAATGATTCCGGCCAAGACTGAAGTGACCCGCACTTCGGCGTATGCAAAGAGCACTCCTGGTATGACATTCAAAAGCAGTGAAACTACCCAGAGTTTGAGCCAGATTGCCCGACCTTTAGGCAGTGAAATCTTGCGAATTCGCGCAATTAATAAGAGTGAGAGCGCCCCTAAGGCGCAACGAACGAAGGCCACGCCAAAAGGCGTCAGGAACTCCAAACCAAGCTTGATAAAAATGAAGGAGCAGCCCCATACGATGCCAAGGGCGATGTAAGAAGGTAGCCACGACTTTCGATTCAATGTCTATCCCCTCTAAAGTGTGGCCGTGCCACATGACACGATTGTGGAATTCTAATGAGAGCGAGCTGATGATGAGCGAAAATTCACCAGCTACGCCAATGGGCAAGGTTGAAATCGGCCCCGGGGAGTTCTACCCAGTGGTTGGCGTGGGGCCGATGCCAGCGCCCTGGCCGACTGATTCCCACTTTGATCCGGAACTTTTAGAAAATGGCGATCGACGTAATGTCTTGGATCATTACCGATACTGGAAGGTTGAAGCGATCGTCGCAGATTTAGATACCAAGCGACATGATCTTCAAATTGCGATTGAGAATTGGCAACATGATTTAAATATTGGCTCAATTGTTCGAACTGCGAATGCCTTCAATGTCAGCGCGGTACACATCGTTGGTAAACGCGATTGGAACCGACGCGGCGCAATGGTCACCGATAAATATCTTCAAGTGCTTCACCACCCGACAATTGCCGATTTTCAAAGCTGGTGCTTAGAAAATGAGGTTCCAATAATTGGAATTGATAACCTGCCGATCTCAACTCAATTAGAAGATGCAAAGCTGCCAAAGAAATGTGTTCTCTTCTTTGGGCAAGAAGGCGCCGGAATGTCCGATGAAGCGGTCGCTATTTGCCAATCGGTATTAGCAATTAGGCAATATGGATCCACCAGGTCCATGAACGCTTCAGCGGCAGGTGCAATCGCAATGTACGCCTGGGCTATGCAGCATTTGAATTTAAGTACTTAATCCTCAATAACTTCAGAGACCGCCAAGAGTCGTCGCTCAATTTCAAGGGCTTCATCTTCTCGATCCAAAGCTCTTAAAGCTGCCACGATGCGACGTTCAACTTCGAGAATAAATTCAAAGTCTCTGGGTTCGGAATCGGTCGCTACCTCTAGAACTCGTTCCAGCGTGAGCATCCCCTCTTCGGGTTGGTCGGTAATAATCTGAGCCTTCCCAAGTTCTAGAAGGGAATAGGTCTCGCGGCGATGATCGTGCGCCGTTACAAAAACATCTAGCGACTTTTGCGCTGCTGCCAGCGCAGCTTCGCCTTCGTTTAACTCAACTAGGCAATGAGCGATCTTTTGATCACATCGTGCGACATTGATAACTTCTTTAAGACCTTTAAATAGAATCCTGGCCTCTTTAAAGGCGTCGAGCGCCAACGAAAAATTCCCAAGTTCGCGCTGGGCACAGCCAATCAAATGGAGGTCATTAGCCGCGCCACTGTCATTTCCATCAACTAAATGCTCTTGGACGCAATCGGTCATGCACTCAATGGTTTTAGCGAATTCCTTAGAGCCGAACCACCATTCACCCAATGTGCAAGCAAGATCGATAGCAAGCGGTGATTTGGATTCGCGCAAAAGTTCAACAGCTTTACTCATGGCGTTGGCAGCTTCACTCATGCGCTTAAGTTGATTTAAGTTATAGCCAATAGCAGAGTAAGCCTGAGCGAGACCATCGGAAGGAGCCACCGGTCCGAGTTCGGCATAGATATCGCGGGCTGTTTCGGCAAGGGCGAGCGCTTCGTCATATTGACCGCGGGCATAAATTCGGGCGCTTAATTCATAATAAGTATTTGCGCGTTCCAGACCTTCAGTTTCGGGAATTCGCTCCCACAGCATTTCCTCAGTAATAAGGTCTTCGGTATTTTCATCATCTTCGCTCAAGGTAACTCCTTAAGTGGTAGCACTGCCCGTCCCGCAACCTTAGCAACTTCCGCCGAATGGGGGCGGCGCAACGCAAGAGGTACCATTTGTCCATGTCTCTAAACCGCCGCCAGCTCTTCCAGGCTGGTGCACTCGCAGCCGCCGCCAGCTTTATTGATCTAAATTTGGCAGATAACTCCCAAGCGGCACCGATTGATATCACCCATGGCTCCCGCTCGAGCAAGAACGTGGCACTTACCTTCCACGGCGCCGGCGATCCAGCTAATGCGCACGCCCTTCTAAAAATCTTTGCTGATACCAAAACTCCGGTCACCGTCTTTGCGATCGGAACCTGGCTCAAAGCCAATCCAACTTTGGCGAAGTTAATATTGGCCGGCGGCCACGACATCGGAAATCACACCTTAAATCACTTCGAGATGAAGAAGCTCTCAGCCAAGAAAGTTGATAGCGAGATTGCAGGTTGCGCTGCCGAACTAAAAAAGCAGATCGGTTACGGTGGTTCATGGTTTAGAGCTTCTGGAACGCAATATGCAACGCCAGTAATTCGAAAGGCCGCCGCGAAATATGGTTACAAGCAATGCATCTCATACGAAGTCGACTCGAAGGACTATCTAAATCCAGGTAAAGCGGCGGTCATTTCTAACACAATGGCGGGTATACAGAACGGCAGCATTGTCAGTTTGCACTTTGGACACAAGAACACTGTTGAGGCGCTTCCTGCATTGATCGAAAAATTGCATGCAAAGGGCTTTACGCCAGTCACGCTTACAACCTTGTTAGGAAAAATTTGATGAAAAAAATCTGGGCGGTAGCTGCAATTGCGACCGCATCGATGCTGACCCCTGCTGCTGCGGCAACGCCGCTGGCTGGGATGCCGCCGGTCCTTGACCAAAATGATATTTACGCCGCCGATCGGCCAAATCAACTTAGCGACGTTGTTAAAAATATGCCGGAGCGAGTTTATGTACCTAACCACTCTTCAAATACGATTTCGATAATCGACCCAAAAACTTTCAAAGTAATTGAGACCGTAAAGGTAGCTCGTGGGCCACAACATGTAGTTCCTTCTTGGGACCTAAAGACCCTATGGATCAATAATAATGAAGGCAACGTGCTGACTCCGATCGATCCGCTTCACGTAACTGTTGGCAAGCCAGTTGCAGTTCATGATCCTTACAATCTTTACTTCACCCCTAACGGTAAATATGCGGTGGTAATGGCTGAAGCTGACCGTCAGATCGTTTTTCGCGACCCACACACAATGAAAATAAAGAAGACCGTTAGCGTCCCATGCCAAGGCGTTAACCACGCCGACTGGACCAAAGATGGAAATTTCTTCGCCGTAAGCTGCGAATTTAATGGCGAGATTCTTTGGGTTGATACCGTCAAAATGAAATTAGTGAAGACCGCATTCCTCCCGCACACTTTCACAAAAACTCCGATGCCCCAAGATGTGAAGATCTCACCAGATGGAAGTACCTTCTATATCGCGGACATGATGTCTAACGGCGTCTGGATGATGCCAGCAAACCAGTTTGGGAAATTTACTTTAATCAAGACTGGTAAAGAGGCGCATGGTATTTATGTGACCCGGGATTCCAAAACTGCGTTGATCACTAATCGCGGCGAAGGCAGCGTCTCGGTGCTGCGCTTTGCCGATAACAAGATCATTGCAAAATGGAAGATCCCTGGCGGCGGTAGCCCTGATATGGGCGGGATCTCTGCCGATGGCAAACAGTTCTGGGTTTCTGGGCGGTACGACAATGTGGTCTATGTATTTGATATTAGCGCGGGCAAATTTCTCACCAAGATAAAGGTTGGCAAAGAGCCCCACGGCTTAGCGATATACCCACAACCAGGACGTTACTCACTCGGACACACAGGAGTCTTTAGATAATGAAACTTGGTGGCAGCGTTCCTAAGTGGATTGGGCGATTGGCCTATCTCGTTGGTTTTTTCAATCTCACTGCCAGCATTTTTCGCCCGGTAAAACTTAAGAGCCATAATCTTCATCATTATCTGCCAGTTTTCATTCACACCACCGCATTCGCTACTTCTGTAATTACTGGCGCTTTAACCTTTATCTTGGCCCGAGGCTTGGTACGTCGTAAACGTCGAGCTTGGTCACTTAGTTTGGCAATTTTGACGATCTCTATTTTTGCCAACGGGCTCCGGTTCACAGCGGCTCCAATTGAAATATCGATTTCGATCTTATTAGTGCTTCTTTTGGTGATCTACCGCAAAGAGTTCTTCGCCGAATCTGACCCAACTACAAAATTTAGGCCGTTGCTCGGATTTCTTTTAGCTTTCATCGTCTTTGCAATAGCGAGCATTCTCATTCTCTACATTCGCCATGGCTCTGAAGTGATTGGTTACCCATCGTTTTCGGATATTGCACTCACAGTTCTAGAAGGATTCATCGGTATCGCCGGACCCGTTCACTTTGCTAGTGATCGAATCAATGATGTTGTCGGAATAACGCTTGGAACGTTTGGCGTCTCCCTAATTGTTATTCCAGTTTGGTTGTACTTCCGAAGAATCGAACCAACTCCAAAGATGTCGCCAGAAGAATTGGATCAAGTTAAAAAGTTGATTCGACATGACCAAGAACAGGATTCACTTGGTTACTTCGCCACTCGGCTGGACAAGAGTGTGGTCTGGGCTAAAAACCGCAAAGCGGGAATCGCCTACCGTGTCCAAGGTGGCGTAATGCTCGCCAGCGGTGATCCCTTCGGTGAGTACTCATTATGGAGTGAAGCGATTGATGAGTTTCTGGAAATTGCACGTCGCCATGCCTGGACACCTGCAGTTATGGGATGCAGCGATCATGGAGGCGAGTTGTGGGTAGAGAAAGCTGGAATGTTGGCCATCGATATTGGCGATGAGGCAATTATCAACGTTGCGAATTTCACCCTCGAGGGTCGTTCAATGAGCAACGTCCGTCAAATGGTTAATCGAATTAGTCGCAAGGGTTATTCCACTTACTCATCGAAGTGGTCGGATCTTCCGGAAAGTACTAAAAAAGAATTGCGTTCATTGGCAAAAACTTGGCGCTACGGCGTTCCGGAGCGAGGTTTTTCGATGTCAATGGATCGCTTCGGCGAAGCAGTTGATGGCGATACCTTCGTAACAGTTTCCGAACTAAATGGCGAGATTAAAGGATTCCTTTACTTTGTTCCTTGGACCACCAATCGGCTCTCACTTGATCGAATGCAACGCGACCGCGAAAATGATCCTGGCGTTAACGAATTGATGATTAGTGCAACCGTGGAATACGCGAAAGAGAATGGCATAACCCAAATATCTCTAAACTTTGCGGCATTTCGATCGCTTTTTGAACGAGCAGACAAAATCAGCGCTGGACCGGTAACACGTGGAATTCGTAACTTGATTCGTTTTCTCTCAAATTGGTTCCAGGTTGAATCGCTGTATCGCTTCAATGCAAAGTTCCAACCCGAATGGGAGACCAGATATGTCCTCTATCCGAAGGCAAGCAATTTAGTTTCGGTCGCTTGGGCGGCACTCCGCGCCGAAAAATTTATCGCAAGCTTCCGTTCGCACTCTGTTTGACTTATTTACGGAGCAACTGCATTTAACCAAAGAAAGCCGGTCGCTACATAAGGCTTCCAGACTTTTATGTTGTGGCCGCCATTTGGAATCTCATCGAACTTTACTGAAATGAGGTTGGAACTAGCCGCGATAAACCGTTTCGTTGAGAAGTAAGAGTACTTATCGCGCTTGCTAGCAATTGTTAACATTTTCAAATTGCTAGAAGTCGCCTTCAAAGTTTTAATCAAATCGTATTTATTGGAAAGAAAGTTCCGTTCACGACTATTGATACCGAACGCGAAAGTGGGCTCGAAATAACCAGCCAATGAAATCGCTTGGGCATATTGTTCTGGATGTCGCACCGCCACTTCCGCGGCACACCAACCGCCGGTGGAATAACCAAATGAACTCCATAGTCGATCATCAATGCCCACGAAATTCTTTGCCAAAGTTTTCATATCTGCGGTTAACCAAGTTTCAACTTGAGCACCGCCCACGTAATTAAGACACTCGGTATCTTGTCCAGCGACTACATTTATTGCCGGGATAATTGCAATCGTTGGTTTTATTTGTCCAGAATTCTCCAAATTCTCCATAGTGGTAATCCCACCCATGGTTCCGATCCAAGTTTGCGGAACGCCTGGGTAGCCCGGAAATAATTCAACTACTTGATAGTTGGTGCCAATACCAGAACTGTTCTTGGCCAGCAATAACTTGCTGATGGTTGGCGAGGTAACCACATATACGTAATCACTCACTTTTGATTTCGCGCCCGTGATTACCTCTTTAAATATTAAACTTCCTCCTGCAGTTCTGGTAGCGGAAGCCAAATCCTTTGATGAGATTGCCGAGAGCGCAGTCGGACTAATTGCAATCTTTGCCAGGTTCTTCTTGCTACCAAAGAGATCGCCCCAACTTTCATAAAAGTTTCCGGAGCGGTTGATTGTGATTCCGGCCGAGACGACAATTAAGACCTGAATTAATACCAAACTACTTACCCGCAAGAAAACGTACCGAAATGATGATTTAGCTAGTTTTGACCAGAAGATGACTACCAAAACCAAGGCTCCCACGGCTAGGAACCAGAAAAAGAGTTCAGTGGATAAGTTGATTAAGGCAAGCACGTTACGAGTTTACCGCCTGGCTGAACAGGCTCGTAATTAAAGAGTATAGTTTTTCCACGTGCGATTCCTAAGTAACCCCTCATATGACCTGACTTATGACGATGTCTTCATGGTCCCCAGCAAATCAGAGATTGCCAGTCGGATGGATGTCGATCTGACTTCTCAAGATTTCACGGGAACAACAATTCCAATCGTTGTTGCCAACATGACTGCGATATCGGGACGTCGTATGGCTGAAACCATTGCTCGTCGTGGTGGCATTGCAGTGATTCCACAGGATATTCCGCTGCAAGTTGTCGCAGATGTAATTGCGTGGGTAAAGGCTAGACATACCTTCTTTGACACCCCAGTTACTTTGGCGCCACATGAAACTGTCGCCGATGCTATGGATTTATTAAACAAGCGAGCACATGGCGCGCTAATCGTTGTCGAAGATGGAAAACCGGTTGGGATTGTCACCGAAGTTGATTGCGAACGAGTAGATCGCTTTACCCAGCTGCATCAAATCATGAGTAAAGATATGGTCACGTTGTCCGACAACGTCACGCCGCGCGAAGCATTTGATCTTCTCAACACCAACCGCCGTAGATTGGCCCCGGTCGTTTCTGCTGATGGAAAGTTAGTTGGAATTCTTACCAGGATCGGCGCGCTGCGCGCCACGCTATATCGTCCAGCCATTGATGCCAATGGAAAACTTCGAATTGCAGCCGCTGTCGGAATTAACGGAGATGTTGCCGCAAAGGCACGGGCATTAATTTCTGCTGGCGCTGATGTTTTAGTTGTAGATACAGCTCATGGCCACCAAAATAAAATGATTGAGGCGCTTAAGTTAATTCGCGCACTCAACCCTTCAATTCCAATTGTTGCCGGCAATGTCGTAACTGCCGAAGGAGTTCGCGCGCTAATCGAAGCTGGTGCCGACATCATAAAAGTTGGTGTTGGTCCGGGTGCGATGTGCACCACCAGAATGCAAACTGGTGTTGGTCGACCTCAGTTTTCTGCGGTACTGGAATGTAGCGCTGAAGCAAAGAAGTATGGCAAGCATGTTTGGGCTGATGGCGGCGTGCGTCATCCTCGCGATGTTGCTCTGGCTCTAGCCGCGGGCGCTTCACAAGTAATGATCGGCTCTTGGTTTGCTGGAACTTTAGAGTCGCCAAGCGACTTAAATCGCGATGCAACAGGTGCGCTTTACAAAGAATCTTTTGGAATGGCATCGGCACGCGCTGTCGCTGCTCGTACTGCAACCGAAGATGCTTTTGATCGAGCCCGTAAATCACTCTTCGAAGAAGGGATCTCCTCTTCACGTATGTATATCAATCCTGCTCGCCCGGGAGTTGAAGATTTGCTGGATGAGATCATCGCCGGACTTCGATCCTCGTGCACTTACGCCGGCGCAAATAGTCTGGATGACTTTCACGAGAAAGCGGTGGTTGGGATTCAATCTGCCGCCGGTTATGCCGAAGGCCGACCATTGCATACCAGTTGGCGTTCTTAACTAATCGATCTCACGCTTCGGATCATCGGAATCGTCATAGGGTTCTCGAATTTCGGATAGTTTCCAGTACATGTAATAAATAAATAACCCAAAGAATGGCCATTCGAAGACATAGACCCAACTTCGATGATTTCCGCTAAGCGCGCGCTGAAATTCAATTACCCCTAGAACTAAGCAAACTGGGATCGCACCCAAGATCCATTTTCGCTTTGGATCTAAATGCGGTGGGGTTTCGTTCTGACTCATTCCACACCCTTCGCATTTTCTTGATCTTCTAAATCCGCCATCCGCTTCTCGTTGGCAAACCAATCCTTGGCTGCTAAAACTACCCACATCGAATCGATCAACATTCCCATCGCCCACATCAGGGCGCCGCCGGTATGTTGATCGCGTAACGGTGAAAGCCGATGAGTGCTAGCACTCATCTCCATCGTGACTGAATGGAGCAATTTATTTCCCGAGTAGAGAAAGAAGCCGGTCATTGTCTCGGGCAACATCATGGCAAAGAGGGAACCGAGCCGAACCGCATATGAGACTGGGAAAGGCGCTGGGTTACCGTCGAGGACTGGGTAGTAATAGATAACCCCCGAGAGTAGGAAGAGAATCAACTCGAAGCAGTGCACATTGCTATTCAGCATTCCAGCATCAGCTAAGGGCGAGAAGTGGGTGGCGATCAAAGTCGCCAGGAAAATCACGAACCCAACTTGTGGTTTAAAGAGGAGTCGGACTGCTGGAACGCGAGAAATTGAGCGTGAAGCCCTACTTATTTGGCCGTTTCTTGAGTTTAGAGCCAACTTGATTGGGGAGCCGAGCACTAAAAGCGGGGAAATCAGCATCATTAGGAGAATATGTTGAACCATATGAACCCAAAAGAGTCGTACCGCAATATGGGGTACGGGTCCCACTAAAACAATGAATGTAAGGCTGAGCGCGCTATAGAAGGCGACCCGGCGCCAACGCGCTATTAATTCAACGCTTGGTCGCTCCCAGCGATACCAATAGGCAACTAATAATAAGGTGATCGCAAAAAGTAGATCCCACGCCGGGTTTAGCTTCATAACCACCTTCAAACTCTTGGTATTAGACAATGGGTATATAAATTTTTTGTAACGCGTTGAGAGTTCCCTAAAGATACTGGTTGGCGTACCCTCGCGTCAGAGTTTACAAACCTCACGAAAGGCTGGGAAGTGACCACGACTACCTCAACTCGAAATAATAAGAGTGCGATCGGTGGCTTGATATTTGTACTACTGGGTGTGATCGTCGTCTCAACGGTCGGCGTTGTATTGCACACTTTAAGTGCGGATCCACAGAAAAAACTTTATGCAACCGTCTCTGGAACGATGAGCACACCCCAAGGTGTTCTACCTCACGCCTTTATTGAAGAAGGTGTCTATCCAGACTCCGTTCTTTCAAAGTCTCACGGCGCAAATGGTGGCAGTCATCCTGGTTGGCCGTCATACGGCCCAGCTACTCACCTGGTTCTCCCAGCACATTCATATGTGACGATGACGCTCACGGTTTACGACAGCGGTGAAAAACTAAATCATGCCTACTTTGGAAAGGTCGTTGGAACAGTTGACGGCACCATGACGATTGATGGAACCCAAGTCTCTGCCCTCCCTGCCGATGGGGTGCAACACACTTTCACGCTGCATGGTCTGCCAACATCAACTCAAGATCCGCTTTTTGTAAATGTTCCACTTCCAAAGATGACCGATGACCAGATGAAGGTTTATGACGACAAAGGCACTTTGCCTGTCGGACATAAAGTTGTTTTCTCTTTCATCACCGGTGGTAAAGGTGAATATGTCTGGAATTGTGAATATCCATGTGGCGACGGTACCTACGCAAAGTTTGGCGCCGTTATGGGTCAACTCGGTTATATGTCTGGAAAGGTGAGCGTCGCATGAGTTCTCATGATCACGAAGTTGAAGAAGTATTACCTCCCACACCTGGTGATCGAGTAATCACCTTTTTGAAACGTAAGGATGTAGTGCAATCGTTTGTACTAGGGATTTTCTTTACCCTGGTTTTTGTAATCCTTGGACGTGACTTTTATCCAAAATGGATGCCAACAATTATGAGCACCGATATGAAAGCGAATGAAGCCTTAATGGTTGCCTTCACTTATATTTCTGCTCCAGTTTGCGGTGTCGTCTTGGGAATTGCCACGTATACCTTCTTAAATCGACACACAGGTGATACTCCTCCAGAGGATGGACCAGCAATCCGAACTAACACTCCGGTTGTCGTTGTTTGGGGAATTGTCTCCAGCCTTATGGCATTGCTCGCAATTATCTGGGGTTTAGTGGAACTCAATGTTGGTTCCGAGGCAGCAGCTTCCGAAGCTAGAACCGCGATGGTAGTTGAAGTAACTGGATCGCAATGGGTCTGGACCTTTAAATATCCAGCTCAAGGCATCGAGACGCACGAACTGAACCTGCCGATCGATCAACCAGTGATCTTTGATGTTATCTCCTCTGACGTGAATCACTCTTTCTGGCCAGTTCAACTTGGAGTTAAAGTTGATGCAAATCGATTACAGACAACGGTAGTTCACACCACTCCAACAAAGTTAGGCGCCATCGATGTTAAATGCGCCGAACTCTGCGGGCTCTACCACGCATACATGGAAACCACCGGTCAGATCATGACTGCAGCCGATTTTAATAATTGGGTAACCGCACAAGGAGGTCACGTCGCATGACCACGCTAGAACATCAAGTTGGATCTCATCCAATTCCTAACCCACAGAAGAGTTTGATTACCAAACTTCACATGGGTACCGGATTGGTTATCGGTGCCATTTTCGCCTTCGGAACTTATTACTGGTTGCGCTCTGGTCAAGATATGACGGTCGCGCGAAATGTAAATAAGGTTCTTTTAATCTCTATGTTCATGTGGAGCTTCGGTTTCATGCTCGGTATTGGTGCCTTCATTGGACCATTCCGTTGGTTGATCGGAAAAGATCTAACCGCTGAAGAACAACTCTTCTTAGCTGGCGAAGGCCAAGGCGTCTCCAGATACTTCCGCTATTGCACCGACCATAAAGTGGTTGGAATTCAATATCTGGTCGGAGTAATGGCAATGCTGGGCGTTGGCGGCACGTTAGCAATGATGATCCGAACCAACTTAATAAGCCCTGGTTCAAAGTTCGTAACGCCAGTTATTTACAACTCACTGGTCGGTCTTCATGGAATCACCATGATCGTTGCCATGATCGTTGTTTCCACTGGTCCTTTCGGAAACTTCATCTTGCCGATCATGATCGGTGCCCGAGATATGGCTTTCCCAAGACTCAATGCACTTAGCTGGTGGGTTCTCTTTACCGCCATCCCAGTTCTTTGCAGCGCTTGGTTCTTAGGTGGAATTCCTACTGGTTGGACTGCTTACGCACCACTTAGCGTTCAAGCCGGACCCGGAATGAATGCCTTCGTGGCAACCATCATTATCTTTGCAATTTCTACTGCAGTTGCTGGTGCCAACATCACCGCAACGGTTGTAACAATGCGCGCAAAGGGAATGAAGTGGAACCGCGTCCCAATCTTCGTAATCGGCGCAACCATGTCGGTAGCCCTTGCTATTCCAGCCTTCCCAACCTTCATGGTCTCGATGATCATGACCGCCTTGGATCGAACTGCAGGAACTACTTACTTCGATGCTAACTTCGGCGGAAGTGGTTGGCTCTATGCCCACCTCTTCTGGATCATGGGTCACCCAGAGGTATATGTAATTCTGCTTCCTGGTGTTGCCATCTTGATGGAAGTTGCACCCGTCTTTGTACGTAAGCCGCTCTTCTCTTATACGGCCGCGATCCTTGGCTTTGCTGGAATCGCCGGACTATCCGTCTTGGTTTGGGCGCACCACATGTATATGTCTGGTTGGTTGCCAATGCTCAATGGGCCATTCATGGTCACTACTGAGATGATCTCAGTGCCGACCGGCCTGATCTTCTTGGTTATCTTGGGAACGCTGTGGCGTGGAAAACCTTGGATGAAGCTTCCAATGCTTTCGGTCTATGCCTTCCTTTGGAATATGTTGATCGGTGGCGTTACAGGGGTTTACCTCTCTGACGTTCCAGCCGATAACTACCTTCATGGTTCCATGTATGTAACCGCACACTTCCACTACACCTTGATGGGTGCTGCGCTAACCGGTGCAATCGCTGGATTGGTTTACTGGTTCCCTAAGATGACCGGCCGAATGCTTAATGAGCGAGCTGGTTACATTTCTTTCTGGTTTACCCAAATCGGATTCCAGATCCTCTTCTTGGGAATGTTTATCGCTGGCGCTGAAGGTCAGCCCCGCCGAGTAGCCGATTACGCTGCGGTCTATCGCAACTCTGATCGAATCAGCACCATGGGTGCTTACCTGATCGGAACCGGAATGATCACCTTGCTATGGGCGGTAGTTCACTCCTGGCGCAAGGGAGCAATCGCTCCAATGAACCCATGGGGAGCTAAGACTCTAGAGTGGACCGTTCCATTCCCTGTCCCACTAGAGAACTTTGATGAAGCCCCGATAATCACTAGCGATCCATATGGATATGGAAGGAGCGAAAAGTAATGAGCACAGAGACTGAGTTTCATATCCATCACGATGCGCCAGAAGTTGTTGGTCGTCGCGAACGCCTAGGTGTTCGATTATTGATCGTTGCTGACGGCGCTTTTGTCTTCGGCATGATCTTCTCTTACTTCTATCTTCGTAACCTTGATGCGAACGGTGGTTGGCTGCCAAAGGGTGCCCACTACTTAAGTGCAGCATCAGGTTGGATGACGGTTGTTCCTCTTGTCGTTGCTGCTTTTGCCCATCGTATGGGTGAGCGTCAGCGCGAGAGTTTTAAAGCCCTTTCAATCGTTACCTTGGTAGCGTTATTGCTAGGTGCTTACTACCAATGGCATCAATTAGCTCATATGCCATTTATTGTGAAAGATACTGGCATCTTCGAAGGTGGCTACGCCTCAATGTGGCTACTAATCGCGGGCGCTAACTTCTTCCACTTCTTGGTTGGTAGTTTCATTGCTTTAGGCTTAGTTCTACGAGCTCGACGAGCAAGTATTGATCCAATCCTAGAAACCTGGCGCCTGCGCACTGCTGGATCTTGGTTCACTTGGATTGCAATCTCGGGTATCGCTTGTGCATTAACCACTACCTTCATTAGGTAGTTCTGCTATCAAGGAATCCCCCACGCTGCGGTGTCAGTGCGGGGGATTTCTTATTTCAACTTACTTTTACGCCGGTTAACTGAGTGAGAGCGCTCGTCACTGCGCTGACGCTCCATGAAGGCTCTTCTGGCTTTGCAAGATTATGTAAGCCATCGCTGCTCAAGAAGGCCTTTAGTTTTGTCGGAATCACTCCGCTAGTAGTTTTAGGTGAACCTAGATCCAGCCAGCTCCAAGTTGATTTTGGACCCACGATTAAAACTAAGTCGGAGTGGGTGTAATCAATTATTACCGGCTTGCCCGTCTGCCAATCCCCTGGCCCTGCTGCGGCTTCTGCCGCTGTTCTGACGGTCTTTTCAGCGGGAGCGCCGAAATAGGTCCAGAAAGTATTTAGATCCGCTTCACTCGCCGTGGCTAAGGACCAACTAGTTTCGCCAAAGAGCGCCTGGTATGCCTTCAAGCGAGCTGGTGTGTCCGTCGCGGCATCGACCGTAACTTCCAAAACTTTAACCTGGTCCTTCAGTGAAGTCTTAGCAACTGAGTCGGCAATGTCTCGCATATTCACGGTAGTCATGGGACAAATTTCTTGGCAAGAAGTCAGGAAATTAGCGATTACTACAGTTTGGCCAGCAAGGGAATTCAACGAGAAATTTTTTCCCGTTTCGTCCGTCAATTTTAAATCCAAAACACTTTGCGGAATCTTTTCATTTAGAAAGGTGCCGCCGCCGATTGCCGCGCTTGCCTGACCTTTTGTTGGAGTTGGCACCGGGGCGACTTTGGCAACGCCGCACCCTGCAAGTAGGAGTACAGCAGCCCCGAGCACTATCGCGCGTTGAAATTTCATAAGGTCACTTTAGTTGAGTTCAATGGCTAGGTGGGAGATCACGATCAAAGTTTTGGTTTTGCAATAGTTCGATACCCGAGCAGCGATCCGTTGCGCTTGTTCCGCATCCAGATATTCAAAGGGCTCATCGAGTAATAGATAGGGTCTATTACGAAGCAAGGTGCGCGCTAACTTTAAACGTTGTTTCTCGCCACCAGAGAAATTGTGGCCATATGCACCAATATGCGTCTCCAAGCCAACCTTCGAAATCAACTCCGACAATTCAACTAGATCTAATGACGCCATAATTTGCGCATCGCTCGCATCAGGGTTGCCAATCTTTAGATTCTCACGAATTGACGTGGCAAAGAGATGGTCTTGTTGCAACAAGATTGCAAACTCTTCAATTCTCTCCTCTGAGCTCATTTGTGCAGCCGGTTGACCGGAAATCGTGATTGCTCCTTCGAAATCTAAGAACCCAATCAGTGCGTGCAGGAGTGAAGACTTTCCGGCACCGCTCTTGCCAGAAATTACCAAGGGTCGCCCGATCTCGGCACGTCCTGAGAAGGGCTCAATCTTGACCATCGGCAGGCGCGGAATTGCATTTGCAAATTCAATTACGCCAGTTGAAGGGTTTTTGTCACCGTGAAGGTTCACGGCAAAAGCTGGTTCAGAAAGTAAGGTATCGACGCTTCGAGCCGAGTTCATTATCGTGGAAAGCCGACTGAAGGCTGCTGGTAGTCCAGTAAAGCCATCGAAGATCACAAGCGGGAGCAAAACTACAACGGCCACATTCACGCCGGCTAGGGTCTTATCGTGAAAGAGGGCTATCGATGAAGCAGCAGCAATAACTACTGATAGACCAGTGACTAAGTACTGCAGGAAGATTGCCAAACCAGCAGCCAAGCCACTCTTGATATCAATCCGATTCAATAATCGCTGCGCACCAGCAATCTCAGTTCGGACCGCTTTTTGATAACCAAATATCAGTGATTCTTGAACGGAATCACTGGCTTGGATAATCGCATCGAAGATTCGTTCCTCTTCTCGGCGCTGTCCTTCATTGGCACTGAGACCAACAGAAACAACCGGGATGAGAAAGAGAGCGGTGACAAATATTGCAGCCAAGACCATCCCGAGGTGCGGCGCTAGCGCGAAAATAATTCCTAGGCCCGCGGTTCCGGAAACTAACGCGCCAACCCACGGATTGGCGATTCGTAACCAAAGGTCCATAAGCAATTCACTGTCGGCAACCATTCGACGTAAAACCTCACCGCGGCGTAGCATCACAAAATACTCTGGCAGCTGGCCTTCCAATTTTAGGTAGAGCCCAACTCGAATCTTGGTCAGAGTTCTAAGTGCACTGTTGTGTTCAATAATTCGAGCCATATATCGCAGCACGCCCCTAGAAAGTCCAAAGAAGCGAACCGCAACAATCGCAACCTCTAAAACCATAATCGGTGGTCGCAGCGAAGCCATGGAGATTAACCAGGCGCTGCAAGCCAACAATCCGACTGCCATCGCAGATGACAACCCACCAATGATCGCAGCGATCAAAATTCTTGGTGCTTCTGGGAGCACAAAGCGTCTTAAATTTTTCATGAGCGCACCCCAAATGAAATTGCGCTTTCCCCGCTCATTAATTTGACCCGGTGAGATACCAAGATGACAATCTTTCCGCGTTGAATCTCTTCAGTTATTGCCTGCTCGATATCAGCTTCACTCACATCATCAACGGATGCCGATGGTTCATCCAAAATTAGAATACTTGCCGGCTTCATTAAGGCTCGCGCCAATGCGATTTTGCGCTTCTGCCCAACCGAAAGCGTCTCGGTCAAAGTTCCAAGTTTTGTATCCAGACCTTTGGGTAGCTCGCTCGGGGATAGTCCAACGCGACTTAGCTGTCGTATTAACTCGGAGTCAATTGCGTCTGGATTTCCTTGATGTAAAACTTCCCGAACTGTGGCTGCTGGAAAATTAACTTCTTGAGGTAACCAAGAGATTTGCTGACGCCAGGATGTCGGCGCTAAGGTCCTTATTTCACACTCACTTTGACCAGCACGCACCCGTACCTGCCCAATGAAATTATCGTTGAAGCCCAATATGATGGAAAGAAATGTGCTCTTGCCCGCCCCAGAAGGTCCAGTAATCAAATTGATCTGACCAGCGCAGATTCGCCCGCTTGGAATAGAAAGTGTTTCTCGGCCAGGAAACTCCACCGTTAGTTGGTCCCAATCAATTTCGGTAACGGTATCAAGAACTTCTACACCAACACTTTCTGGTTCTTCCAGAATTTCAAAGATTCGATTAGCCGCTTCGACACCATCTGCGGCGGCGTGAAAGAAGAGCGCAACCTGGCGAATTGGCCAATAAACCTCAGGTGCGAGAACCAAGATAAAAAGTCCTGTTCGAAGTGATAATCCCCCATCAACTAAACGAAGCCCGATCGAAACTGCAATCAAAGCTACCGATAACGTGGCGATTACTTCTAGCGCCAGTGAAGATAGAAACGAGACTTTCAGAACTTTCATGGTTTCGGCGCGATATCGCTCCCCCACCTCTTCGAGGCGCTCCTCTTGTTTGCGGGAACGACCGAAAACCTTCAAAGTTGCCAAGCCAGAGAGGAGGTCAAGAAAATAGCCGCTTAATAGCGACATCGTCTGCCATCGCTTCTCGGTAGCAGCGCCAGTGAAGCGACCAATCAATATGCCAAAGAGCGGTATCAACGGAACAGTGAAAAGGACGATCGCGCCAGATATGAGATCTTCGCTTGTGATGGTTAACCCGACTGCTAGCGGCACTATCGCAGCAATGAAGAGCTGTGGTAAAAACCTGGAGAAGTAGGAATCTAAATTATCTATCCCTTTAGTTGCCAACAATGAGATAGTCGCTGGGCCTTCTTTGAAGATCGCACGAGAGCGACCGCCCAAAATTTTATCTAACAAACCAATCCGAAGTTCATTGCGCATTCGAGTGCTGGAAAAAGCCGCCAGGTATTCGGACCCAATGCTTAATAATCCTCGAAGAACAAAAAATGTGAGAACTAAAAGGAATCGAGTGCGAAGCTGACTCACCGTCGTATGGGATTGAAAGATTCGGCAAACTAAATCTACGATTGCCGCGCTTTGCAGAATAATTAGCAACGCATTGAGCGCCGCCAAAATTACCTCGGCAAAAATAAATCCGCGACTACTTCTGGAATATCGAAGTAGCCGCGGATCTAAAGGTTTCACGGATGTATTTTGTCCAAAACTCCGCTATTTGGCGAAGCGATATTAGAAGCACTGATGCGCTTTCGGAAGATCCAATAAGTCCAACCTTGGTAGATCAGGACGATTGGCGTCAACACTACAGCCACATAAGTCATTACTTTGAGCGTGTAATGAGTGCTGGAAGCGTTGAAGATATTCAGCGAATCAGCTGGATTGGTCGAACTTGGCATCACATTTGGATACAACGCCGCGAAGAGGGTTATTACCACTAAGCCAGAGGTAATGGCCGAAGCCAAGAAGGCCCACCCTTCTCGGCCCATTCGGTGTGCAGCCAAAGCTGCAACCCAGATGATGACGATAGCCAACGAGAGAATATGAACATCAGTCTTAGCTACCAGGTGATTAGTCCAGGCTAAGAAAGCAATAGCCAGAACGGCAGTAACTAAACCAATCTTTAGCGCAACTGCATTTGCTCGTTGACGAATAACGCCATCGGTTTTTAGCGCCAAGAAAAATGCGCCATGAGTAGCAAAGAGCGCGAAGGTAGTCAGTCCACCCAGAAGTGCAAATGGATTTAGCAAGTTGAAGAATCCGCCGGTGTATTCGATTACGCCAGCACTGCTCTTTGCTAGTGGAACACCATGCACGATATTGGTGAAGGCGACTCCCCAAAGAATCGCCGGTATCGCGCTAGAGATCATGATTGCGGTATCCCAATTGCCTCGCCATTGCGCCTTGCCATATTTACTGCGATATTCAAAGGCCACGCCGCGAACAATTAGCGAAATGAGAATTAAAAAGAGCGGCAAATAGAAGCCACTGAAGAGCGTGGCATACCACTCTGGAAATGCTGCGAAGGTGGCGCCGCCGGCTACAAGTAGCCAAACTTCGTTACCATCCCATAGCGGTCCGAGGGTTGTGAGAACTGCTCGTCGTTCAGCTTGATCCTTTGCCACAACCTTTAACAATATTCCGACACCAAAGTCGAAACCTTCAAGAATGAAGTAGCCGACCCAAAGAACGGCGATGATCACGAACCAGAAAGAATTTAATGACATTTTCATCACCCCTTAGTAAGCCATAGTTAATACGGAATCGGAATCGGCTTTCCCAGCAACCGCAATTGGTTCTGGTCCAACCTTGATAGTGCGGATCATTAATCCGAACTCAATTACTGCAAGTACGCCGTAGAGCAAAGTAAAGGCAATCATCGTGAATGCGACGCTTCCTGCTCCTACGGTTGGGCTGACGCCGGCCGAAGTCTTCATCAAACCAAAGACAACCCAAGGCTGGCGAGCGCTTTCGGTAAAGATCCAACCGAATGAGTTAGCCAAAATTGGCAGGAATGGCAGCGCAATCGCGCCGCGCAAGAACCATTTACCTGACGGGGAGCGCCCTCGGCGAATCCCAACCAAGACAATGACCGCGAATAGCGCAGCCAAAGCGCCGAATCCGATCATTAAGCGGAAGCCCCAATAAGCCAATGGAATATTAGGTTTGTAGTCCCCTGGACCATATTTCTTCACATATTGAGCCTGAAGATCATTTACCCCTTCAACTACGCCATTGAAATTTCCAGTGGACATAAAGGAGAGAACGGAAGGTAGCCCAATTTGGAAGACTGGCTTAGCGCCATCCAAGGTTCCGATCGTTAAGAGCGAGAAAGGAACGTTCGACTTGGTGTCATATGCAGCTTCAGCAGCGGCCATCTTCATTGGCTGTTGAGTAGTCATGACTCGTGCCGTCCAGTCACCGGTAATCCCAACAACCACGAAGGCGATAACGATAGTTACCAGACCCATCTTCAAAACCGGCTTTGCAACTTCGACATCACGCTTGCGAACTATCATCCATGCTGCAACACCAGCAAATAGACCGCCGGCAGTTAAGAAGGCCGATGGAATCGTGTGGAAGAAAGCAGCGACCGCGGTATTTTGCGTTAAGACTTTAACGATATCGGTTAGTTCTGCCCGACCTCGTTCCACATTCATGGTGTAACCAACTGGATGTTGCATAAAGGCATTCGCTGCCAAAATGAAGTAGGCCGAGAATAGGGTTCCAAAAGCTGCAACCCAAATTGAAGCCAGGTGAGCTTTCTTCGACAACCGATCCCAACCGAAGATCCATAGCCCCAAAAAGGTGCTCTCTAGGAAGAAGGCAAGCAAGCCCTCCATCGCCAGCGGAGCACCAAAAATGTCTCCAACAAATCGACTGTAAGCCGACCAGTTCATTCCAAATTGGAACTCTTGGACGATTCCTGTAACCACACCAATCGCAAAGTTAATCAAAAATAGTTTTCCAAAGAATTTGGTCGCGCGCAGATACTTCTCTTTCTGGGTGCGATACCAAGCGGTCTGCAATCCAGCCACCAAGAATCCCGAGCCGATCGTGATCGGCACAAAGATGAAGTGGTAGACCGTGGTAATTGCAAACTGCCAACGGGCAAGATCTAATGCATTCACTCAGGCTCTCCTCACTGCGTTTTAACAAACTGTTACGCCAAGGATGCTATACAGATGAGCATGAACTGTAGGAAAACCCCCGTGGAATAGATCACCACGCACTTAATTGAGCGCGAAAAAAGCACACTTGCGAATTTAATGAGGGCTAGCCCCAAGAATTATTGATTGCTCTCTTGACGTTTTATTGCGCTACCAGACAAAAGAACGTGCCCTAAAAACCCGATCACCATCGCGAAAATTACACCCACATTCGCAAATGCCCACGGCCCGGTTTTGCCACCAATCGCACCTAAAAAGTACCCCTGCCAAGAAAGCCAAGAGGCGAAAGAGTTTGTGACAAATCCCCAGCCGACTATCGAGCCAACGACAACCAGTGCAATTGAACGCCAATTCCAGGCGCCATATCGACCATTGGGATCAAAGAGCTCGGCTTCAGCGTAATCGCGCTTTCGCATTATTACGTCGGCTACAAAGATTGCTGACCAGACTGCCACTGGAACGCCAAGCGTTATAAGGAAGCCTTGAAAAGGAATAAAGAAATTTTTGGCGATCCATACAATATATATAGTCCCAATAGTCATGATCACTGCGTCAATCGAAGCGGCAACATGGCGTCGCACCGGCAGGCCGATTGAAACCAAGGTAATCCCAGATGAATAGAGATCTAGGATCGCGCCACCTACCAAGCCAAGCACAGCGACGATCGCGAACGGGATTAAATACCAAGTTGGCAAAAGCGTGGTTAGTGCACCGATTGGATCATTAGCGATTGAATCGCTCAACGACTTACTACTGCCGGCCAAAAGTGAGCCATACATAACGAGAATAATGGGCACAACGGAGGCGCCAAATACCGTCCATCCGATTACGCCACGGCTGGATGCAGTTCTTGGCAGGTATCTGGAATAGTCGGCCGCCGAATTAACCCAACCCAAACCAATTCCCGTAATTCCAAAAATCAAGGCGCCAATAACTCCCTGCGTGGTTCCAGAGTGCATCGAATGAATTGCATGCCAATTAATTTTGTGAAAAGTTAGAGCGATATAGCCGATCGTCAGAATTATTGTTGCACTGGTTAACCAACGCTGAATCTTCATAATCATTTGAAAACCAAGTACGCCGCCGAAAACCGTCAAGCCACCTGCGAAGAGAAATCCCAAGATGCGCGAAAGATTGTGATCGAAATGTCCTAGCCGATTAAAAACTGTTTCCGTCGCCAAAGTAGCTAACGAAACTAAAACTGTTTCCCAACCAACAAAAATTAAATAGGAAAGAAATCCAGGAAGCACATTTCCTTTTACACCAAAGGCGGCGCGCGAAAGCGTCATGGTCGGTGCATTAGCTCGCTTGCCCGCCAAGGAACTTATTCCAACTGCCAAGAATGATGCGACCGTTCCAATGACAGCTGCAAAAGTTGCTTGCCAAAATGAAATTCCAAAGCCTAAAAAGAAGGCGCCGTATGACAGCGCAAGGAAGGAGACATTGCCTGCCGCCCACGGCCAAAATAGCGAACGGGTGCTACCACCACGCTCACCTTCGGCAATGAAGTTGGTGCCATTGAGCTCAAGTTTTGTTTTAGCCATAGGGGGTAAAGATACTGTTTAAGCGGACTTCAGCGCTCGAGTAGGAGCTGCAACCTGGCTTTAACTTCGGGCCATTCGGCCTTCAAAATCGAATAAACGACGGTATCGCGCCGGGAGCCATCTCTACGGATCATATGGCTTCGAAGTGTGCCTTCGTACTTTGCCCCGATGCGTTCGATCGCAATAAGGGAACGAGTATTTAGATTGTCGGCCTTCAATTGAACGCGCTCATAACCTCGGGTTTCGAAGGCTTTGGTGAGCAAAAGTAATTTCGCCTCAGTGTTAATCCCAGTGCGCCGAGCAATGGCGCCATAAAAAGTTGAACCGATCTCTAAATAGCCAGAGTCCGGGGAAATATCCAAGAATGAAGAACTGCCAACAGCTTCATTGCTTCTCATATCAATTACTGCAAATGGTTCTCGGGTTCCAGCGTCTCGTTGTGCGACCATCTGCGAGATCATTCGAACCATCTCGGCTTCACTTTTTGGAATTGGAAAGTGGGTAACTACCCAGCGCCACATCTCATCATCGCCAGCCGTATTTTTAAATAACGAAGCGGCATGTGCGGTTGATAGCGGTTCTAACCTGACCCATCGTCCTTGCATGCCGCCCACTATAAAGGGTGGTTATTTCTGGCGTATTACTTTGTAGCCTTCTTTACGATCTTCTTCGGAGCGGTCTTGGTTGTGCTCTTGGTGATCAATCCCTTTTTCTTGGTTGTCGCGCCTTCTTCGCTCTGCTTGGTGCCAGATTCAGACATCTCGTGAGTGGCAGTGCCTTCCTTGGATGCTGAGGTCTTACCTGAGAGCTTGATCGCTGGCTTGGAGGTGGCTGCCATAGCGGCCGTTGGCGTGAGAAGCGCGAGTGCTAAAACTGAGGCAATGATGATCTTTTTCAATTAATTTTGTACCTTTCGTCGGAAGAGGGTGAATCCTCCCACGGAATAATGGCGAACTATTCAGCGATTCGCTCCACTCTCAGGTTGGCAGCTAGAAATGCACAGCCAATCAGAGAAAAGGCCGGGAAGAGCAGCGCCAGCGGTAAGCCGATCCAACCCGCCAAGAGCGAGACCGCGCCGCGACCGAAGAAAAATCCCAGCGAACTGACGATTCCCATGCGGGCTAAGGCGCGCGAGGTCGGCAATCCTGGGATTGAACCAGAAATCGTGACGTAAGCCGGTGGCATGGGTGAAACCCCAAGACCAAGCAGCGCATAGGAAATGCACATAACACTCACAGCCAGGATTTGGTGTTGCGCAACAATTTGGCGCGAAATCAGCAGGCCGCCCGCGTAACCGATACCACCTAACAAACCGCCAAACTTAAGCACGGTTGGAATCCCATACCGATCGATCGCTCTGCCAGCCAAAAACCGGCCAGCGATTTGGGCCAGAAGAAAGGAGCTATAGCCCAAGGTATTTACGCCAATCCCAACTTTCAGATCTTCCTTCAGCAAGATCGCGCTCCAATCACCAACCGATGCTTCGGCAATGAGGGCTAGTAACGAACCGAAAGAAACCAGGTAAAGAAAACGTTTAATCTTCGGTGGAATTGGCGCTCGGTGTTGAACCACTTGATTCGCCGCAATATCTTCCTTGTCCGATGCAAATGGAAGTAGGCCGCGGGAGACAAAAATTATCCCCGTGATCCCCACAATGGAATTTATTAGCAGGTGAGATTGTGGCGTAAGAATTTTTGCAATCGAACCGGCAGCAAGCGAACCAGTCAAGGCGCCAATACTCCAAGAGCCATGAAAGGAAGGCATTAAAGATTTTCCGGATTTGCTTTCGATCATCGCACCTTGGGAATTAGAACCAACATTGGTTAATGAGTAGGTAAAGCCACCAAGAAAGGCAACCAATGGAACTTGCCAAAGGGCGTTCATGAAACCATTTAAAACTTGAGCGGCACCCACGCCAACCATGACGATCTGAACTAATTTACGCGTTCCAACTTTGTGCGCGATTCGGCCGCCGACCATCGTTCCAGCCAACGCACCCAAATTACCCACCATTAAACTTATTCCGAAGGCGGTATTCGTAGCGCCAATATGGGATTTAATCTCCGCCAATCGGGCCGCCGTGGCTGCCACGGTCATGCCCATAAAAAAGAAGGTTGTTCGAAGCGCCCATCTAGCTCTGGCAATACGAGCTAAATCGGGCGACTCCACCTCGTTAGTTTATTGGCCGCTGGAGCATCACTCCTATATAAACGGTCTAATACTCGTTAGCAATAAATAACTCTTGGGCGGGGAACTTGGTCAAGATGTGAACACCTGTTTCAGTGACCACAACTTCCTCTTCGATTCGCGCCGCCGAAACCCCATCCGATGCTGGGCAATAGGTCTCGAGAGCAAAGACCATGCCTGGCTTAATTTCGATGGGATTATCTAAACTATTTAATCGGGAAATTATTGGTCGCTCGTGAAGTCCGAGCCCAAGACCGTGGCCAAATTGCAGACCAAACGCAGCGAGTTCACTGGCAAAACCGAAATCTTCCGCCTTAGGCCAAACTCGCGCAATGTCATCCGTACCCACCCCAGCTTTGACGGTATCAATTGCGGCATCCATCCACTCACGAGCTTTTGTATATGCATCGTGCTGGCTTGAAGTTGCGCTGCCCACTGCAAAGGTGCGGTAATAGCAGGTGCGATAACCATTGAAAGAATGAATAATGTCGAAGAAGGCTTGGTCACCAGGGCGAATTATTCGATCGGTAAAGTTATGTGGGTGTGGATTGCAACGATCGCCAGAAATTGCATTAATCGCTTCAACTTGATCCGAACCCATTTCATACAATCGCTTATTTGCTAGCGCCACGATTTCGTTCTCACGAATTCCAGGCTTTAATACATCGACAATATTTTGGTAGACGCCATCCACCATTGCGGCTGCTTGATTGAGCAACATGATTTCATCCATAGATTTGATAACCCGCGCATCAAGCATGTACTGTTGAGCATCAACAACTTTTAATCCTTGACGTTGCATTTCAAAGAGAAATGGTGGCTCCACAATATCCACACCGACCGGCAAGTGAGCTACGCCGGCATCTTCGAGCAAACCCTTGATTTCCTTCACAGCAGATTCCATCAAGCCAGCAGATGGCGCAACCGCGCCGCGCATTCCCAGCATTCCGGGACGATTGTTCTCTTCCTTTAGCCATGGTGAATAAAGTTTGTGATGGCGCACAGCTGAACCGAAGTCCCAAAGCATTGGTTCCCCGCCATCACGAGTAAGCAGCGCGTAGCGCGTCATTTTGTCGCCCAAAGCGCCACCGATCCACGTTTGCGTGGTGTAGCGAATATTGTAGAAATCAAAAAGTAAGAAAGCACCGCACTCGCTAGCGTTCAGTGATTCTTTGGCGCGGCCGATTCGATATTTTCTTAACCGATCAAAATCGACTCGTGATTCGTAATCAACCGCCATATGACCAGGCGCTTGAAGTTGACCATGGTTATTCATTTTCCGTTACCTCTAGTCCAGACAAGACTGGTGTCTGCTCCGATGTTATTTCATATCCAGATCGACGAGCCTGTTCTACGATCAAAACTGCAAAGTCTTCTGTTAAGTAACCAGCACCACCGGCAGAAGCGATCAACTGCGAGGTCGCGGACGCAATTGGCATTGGAACTTTAAGCTCGTGAGCGGCTGCTAAGCCAAGATCAAAGTCCTTGCTCAAAAGCGGAATCGTGAAGGTGGCATTGAAATCGAGATTTACTAACGCCGGAGTTTTGTAACGAGAGAAGGTCGACCCCATAACGGAGTCATTTAGAAAATCTAGAAATGCGGCTCGGCTAACGCCACCACGTTCTGCAAGCACAGTGATTTCGGCGAGCGCTTGAATGACTATTCCCAAATAGACGTTGTGAGCAATTTTCACTAGACGAGCAACTTCGCCTTCGCCTACCCATGTAACGCTGCGACCAAAGGTGGCCAATAGTGGTTCAACAACCTTGAAGGTCTCATGCGGACCAGAGACAGCTACGGTCAACTTTCCTGCAGCAATTACAGCTGGGTTTCCACTAACTGGTGCAGCTAAGAAAACTGTTCCGCGCTCGGCCGCGGCCGCGCGCACTTTGGCTGAGACCGATTCAGAAACGGTAGAGGAATCAACAATGATCTTCGGAGCATGATCGGGGTTGGTTAGAAGCCCGTTTTCACCATACATAACCTGCTCAAGATCCTTTGGCGCTGAGACCATGACAAAGACAATTTCGCGATCAGCCAATTCACGCGGGGTATCCACAATCTTCGCGCCCTTGGCGGTTAGCGGCTCGGCTTTTGCCCGAGTTCGGTTATATGCAGTTAGGTCGTGGCCAGCAGCTAATAAGCGCGTACTGAGCTCAAAGCCCATGCGGCCAGTGCCAATCCAACCCAGGGTGGGGGATCCGGTCGTTGTCATAGTCGCTCCTAAGGGGTGGCGGAAGTGCAATCGATTGCAGTAATCCCCCATTATCGGCGCACGTTGCCACACTCGTCAACCCTCTCCTTTTGCCATATCGTTCAACAATGCGAAACCGTGTAACGCTGGCAGATGTTGCCAAAGCAGCTGGCGTAAATGCCGCCACTGTTTCGCGCTCGCTGAACCCTGCAACTGAGAGTCAAGTGAGCAAAGAGACCGCTCGAAAGATTAAAAAGATTTCAAAGGATTTGGGATACACCCCGAATACCGTTGCGCGAGGCCTGAGGACCCGAAAGTCGCTAACCATCGGGGTAGTAATTCCAGACCTGACAAATCCCATTTTCCCACCAATCGTGCGTGGAATTGATAGCTACTTGATACCACGCGGTTACTCAGCTTTTGTGGTTAATACCGATGGCAACCATGAAATTGAACAAACGTTAATAAGTTCGCTTATGGAGCGCCAGGTTGATGGTCTAATTGTTGCAACCGGACATACTGAAGGCGACCTTCTGACTCAGTATCACCAACGCGGGGTTAAAGTTGTGATGGTTAATCGGGAATCCCCCGGCATCCCTTTTCCTGCCGTCACCAGCGACGATAGCGCTGGAATCAGCGCCATTATTGAACATTTGGTCGCTTTGGGACATAAGAACTTTATCCACCTCGCCGGACCTGCCGACTCCTCCACTGGCTTGCTTCGCTCTCGCACTTTTGTCAGTGAATGCAAACGCCTGGGAATAAGTGGAAAAGTTATAAAGAATGAGAGCTACTCTATTGATGAAGGCCAAGCGGCCGTGGATAAATTACTAGATCATGGCACCCGTAACTTCAGTGCAATAGTCGCTGGCAATGACTTGCTCGCACTTGGTGCTTATCACTCGCTAAGAACTCATGGTCTAAAGTGCCCCGAGGATGTTTCAGTTGTGGGTTTCAACAACATGCCATTTACTGCTGACTTCCAACCTCCCATGACCACGGTCAACGCGCCCCATTTTGATATGGGAGTGGAAGCGGCCCGACTTTTATTGAGCCAGATTGATGGCATCGATACCGCGCCAGTTAAAGTAACGCTCCCTGTTTCACTGATCATTCGTGGTTCCACAGCTCGCGTTTTATAACGAGCCCGTTATAAATAACCTCTTGACACTCCTTCGATATCGGGGCAAAGTTAATGCAAACGATTGCATAGCCGTTTAATCGCGGGGAATTCAGTCGCGCATATTTACTTGCTTTCAACCTGATAGGGGTAACAATGAAGTTAAGTACTAGCAAGTTCTTAAAGCGCCGAAGCACCGTCGCAGCCGCAGTGGCCCTGACCCTTGTTTCGACTTCTCTAATCTCAACTCTTGGCAATGCAGCTTCAGCTGCCGCCAAGCCACTAACCATCGGCGTATCGCTCTCCCTTACTGGCGACTTCGCTGATTCTGGAACTGCAGCCCAAAAGGGTTACAAGTTGTGGGTCTCAGATGTTAATAAACGGGGCGGAATCTTGGGGCGCAAAGTAACGATGAAGGTCGTGAACGATGCCTCGAGCCCAGACCAGGTCGTAACCAATTACACCAACCTGATCACCCAAACCAAAGTTGATATCGTCATGGGACCGTTCTCCAGCTTGCTGACGATTCCTGCTTCCCGCGTGGCAAAGCGATATGGCTACTCATTCATTGAGCCAGCCGGTGGCGGACCAAAAGTCTTCCTCGAGAAGAATCCGAACCTCTTCTTCGTACAGCCAGCAGCTACAACAAAGGGTGGCGATGTCTTCGCCGATTACATCCTTTCGTTGCCAGCCGCATCACGGCCAAAGACCGCAGCTTATGTAAAGCTTGACGATCCATTTGCTGCGCCATTGGCAGATAACATCAAAGCCCGCTTTGAAGCTGCCGGAATTAAAACGGTCTACGACCAGACCTATCCTTCTGAGACTGCTGACATGACACCAGTAATTTCTGGTGTTGCGGCCAAGAGCCCAGATGTTCTCGTTGGTGGAACACAAACAGCTGATGCCTTTGCTCAAGTTAAGGCAATGATTCAGCTGAAGTTCAATCCAAAGTGGCTCTACCTCTCTAACGGTGCCAGCTCACCTTTGGAATTCCCTAAAGCAATCGGTACCAAAAACACCGAAGGCGTCTTCACAAGCAGTGACTGGTACCCACAGTCAACCGCTACCGGAACGCCAGCTTTCATCAAGTCCTATCTAGCAATGTACGGCGGAAACGCTGAACTCATCGACAGCACTTCGGCAGAGGCTTACTCAGCTGGAACGTTGCTTGAGCAAGTTGCAAAGAAGACTGGAAAGATCGATAACGCAACCATCATCAAGACGCTGCACACCGGCTCTTGGCCAACACTCGTGGGCAATCTGAGTTGGAATGCTTACGGCGAGCCACAAGGTTCATACCTTTTGACTCAGTGGATTGGTGGCACGCTTAAGACGGTATTCCCAGCCAAGATCGCGCAACACGCTCCAGTGGCTCCAAAGCCTGCTTGGGTCGGTTAACGAACTCATAACAGAGTAATAACAGACAGAGAGTAGAAACGTGCATCTAGTAATTCAGGCCCTGATACTGGGCTCCTTGACCGGCGGCGTTTACGCGCTAATGGCCAGCGGTCAAACTTTGATTTTCGGAATTATGAAAGTCATTAACTTGGCCCAAGGTGCTTTTGTAATCGTGGCTTCGTATTTCACCTTCAGTCTCTTCCAGATGACTGGATTGGATCCGTTTCTACTCATTGTCATAACAACACCAATCATGTTCATTTTGGGCGCAGCGACGCAGTGGTTTTTACTGCGGCCGCTGCGACCAGATGATGCGGCAGAACTTTCGCTATTAGTTACCTTTGCAGTTGCCCTTGGACTCGAAGGCGCACTTTCGATCGTTTACAAGACCACCCTCCGAAGCATTATGCCTGGCTATGAAAATCACAGCTGGACTATTTGGGGCTACCAAGTAAATGAAGTTCGTTTTTATGCGTTCTTACTTTCAATCGCGATGTTAGTAATTCTTTATGTACTCCTACAAAAAACCAAGTTTGGCCGCTCTGTTCGCGCCACGGTGCAGAATCCCATGGCAGCGCAGTTGCTCGGCGTTAATTCCAAAGCGGTTTCGGCTTTTGGGTTTGGACTTGGCGTCTCGACCACAGCAGCAGCAGGCGCCGTATTTGGCTTGATCACACCATTCAACCCCGGTAGCCACTACGACTTAATTAGTCGCTTGCTAACCATTGTTGTACTTGGTGGCATGGGTGCCATCGGCGGTTCGGTAATTGCCGCATTAATGATGGGAGTTGGAGCCGCACTTGTCTCGGCGCTGGCTTCTCCTATCTGGGCCGACTTCACTTTTTTCATTGTTCTATTACTTGTCTTATTACTACGTCCCCGCGGCCTCTTCGGTGCCAAAGTTAGAGGAGCGCTATGAGCAAGGCCGGCATCATTCGGGCAGTCGCATTCTTTGGAATCTTGGGATTGCTTCCGCTTGGCGTAAAACCTCAATGGGTTATTAATCTTTTAATCTTTACCCTGATGTACGCCACCTTGGCCTCTTCCTGGAATTTAATCGGTGGCTATGCGGGTTATCCATCGCTTGGACATGCCGCCTTCTTTGGTTTCGGTGCTTATTTCATCGGAATCATCTTTGAAAATAACGTCGGCAATGGTTACAACCCATTTTTAATTCTGCCGCTAGTAGGTCTTTGCGCGGGCTTGATAAGTATCCCTATCGGCTACATCGCTATGAAAACTCGTAAAGATGTTTTTGCGATCGTGACCATCACTTTGTTATTCATGGTGCAGACCTTGGCTTACAACTTGCGTGCCGTCACCGGCGGCGCCCAAGGTAAGGGTGTAGCGGTTCCGCCATTTGCTCCGGCAACTTTTGGCCGACCTTTCTATTACGTGATGCTGATCTTGCTTCTCACTGCAATGGGAATTTCATTTTATTTCCGCCGTTCGAAGATTGGTCTTTCGTTGGCGGCAGTGAGAGCGGACGAAGATAAAGCTCATGGTGTTGGCATCCAAGTAACAGCGGTGAAGATTATTGCCTTTGCAATCTCCGTAGGTATCGCCGCAATGGTCGGTGGCGTATGGGGCTATTACGAGGGATTCATCTACCCACAATTTGCAGTTGATCCTCTCATCACCATCGGAATGGTTCTTATGACCTTTCTTGGTGGTCGGGCAACGCTGTGGGGACCAGTCCTAGGCGCTTTTATCTTGGTGCCAGCCCAGCAATATTTCTCTTATGAATTTGGCGCCACCCAGTTCTATCTTTTGGCTTATGCCGCAATTTTCCTCATCATCATGCTCGTGCTCCCCCGTGGAATTTTGCCCACACTTACTGATCGGATTAGATTGAAAGCAAAGATCGCTGCAGAGGCTGCCAAATGAGCGCGCTCCTTGAGGTCAATGGCTTAACAAAGAGATTCGGTGGGATTACCGCAGTAAATAATTGTTCCTTTGAAGTTCAAGAAGGCTCAATCACCGCCCTTATCGGACCGAATGGCTCTGGTAAAACAACGGCATTCAATATTATTACCGGATATCTGAAGGCAGATTCTGGTTCGATAACTTTCCAAGGCAAGCAAATTGCCGAACCCAACCCAGCCACTCTTTATCGCAGCGGCTTGTCGCGCACCTTTCAACAAGCACGCATCTTTCCCGAGATCAGCGTCTTGGAAAATCTGATCGTCGCCAGCGGCTATTCCTGGAAGGGCCTCTTTGGCGCCAGAACCACAAAGGCTGACCGAGTGCGAGCCGGCGAAATGCTAGAGGAGTTCAAACTCTCTGCGCTTGCAGATTTCTATGCTTCCGAACTCTCTTACGGGCAACGCAAACTTTTGGAATTTGCTTCGGTTTTGATGAGCAGTCCAAAGTTGGTTTTGCTTGATGAACCCACCGCTGGCGTTAATCCAGTAATGATCGAAACCATGGAGCGACATATCCGTGCCCGGCACGCCGCGGGAGTTACCTTTCTAATTGTTGAACACGATATGCAATTAGTTATGCGCCTTTGTGACCCAGTGATCGTTTTAGATCACGGCGCCATGATTGCAAAAGGTACCCCGTCAGAAGTTCAGTCCAATTCTCAAGTTCTCGATGCATACCTAGGAAGTTGAGATGACTACTAATAACCACGTATCACTATTGCAGCTTGAAAATGTAACTGCTGGTTATGGGGCTGGGTTAGTTCTTAAAGGCGTCGACTTAACAGTTGAAGCGGGACAGATCGTCTGTTTAATTGGTCCCAACGGCGCCGGTAAGTCCACGGTCCTTAAAACTATTTCTGGTTTATTGGGTATTAAAAGTGGTGCAGTGCGCTTTAATGGCGAAGAAATTTCGGCACTCACTTCTCGCCAACGCTTATCTAAGGGAATAGTTCACGTCCCCCAAGATCGCAGCCTCTTCCCAGCTATGTCGGTATGGGAGAACGTTTTGATGGGAGCTTTCATCATCTCGGATCAAAAGCTGATCAACAAAAGAATTGAATTAGCCGCAGAACTCTTTCCTATTATTTTGGAGCGAAAGAGCGCCATGGCTGGCTCACTTTCCGGTGGCGAGCAGAAGCAGGTAGAAATTGCCCGCTCTTTAATGTTAGATCCCACCATTATCTTGTTGGATGAGCCATCAATCGGGCTTGATCCTAAGTCGCGGAAGTTGGTCTTTGAAAGTATTCGCTCATTGGCGAGCGCTGGTCGCACCATTCTCTTGGTTGAACAAAATGCTCGTTCTGGCCTAGCCGTTTCTGATCAAGGAGCGGTTTTAGAATCTGGAAAAGTTGCTTTGGTCGGCACTGGTCAATCATTACTTACCGATCCAGAAGTATCTCGACTCTACTTAGGCGCGAGCGCGAAGTAACCCTTCTCATATTGGCTTAAGCAAGCCTTTAGTCGTATCTTTGAACCATGACAACGGAGTCAGCACTAGATACCGCCCTTTCTCAATTACGAACCGCCGTTACGAAATTAGGCCTTTCGGAGAATGAATGGCAAACCCTTTCCACCCCAAGACGAGTACTTGAAGTAGCGGTACCACTGCGGCGCGATAATGGAAACGTTGAAATGTACAAGGGCTTTAGGGTCCAGTACTCAACTACTCGCGGTCCATCCAAAGGCGGAGTTCGCTTCCACCCAGATATCAACATGGAAGAGACCATTGCGCTTGCAATGTTGATGACATGGAAATGCGCGCTAACCAATTTGCCATACGGCGGGGCCAAAGGTGGAATTGCAGTTGACCCAGCAACGCTTTCGCTCGTTGAAAATGAAAGATTAACCAGACGCTACACCTCAGAAATTTTGCCAATCATCGGACCCGACCGTGATATCCCGGCGCCTGATGTTGGAACCGATGAAAAAAATATGGCGTGGATGATGGATACCTACTCGGTTAACGCGGGATTTTCAGTGCCTGGCGTAGTAACCGGTAAGCCCATTGTTCTCGGTGGCTCGTTGGGTAGAACTTCAGCAACTGGCGATGGCGTTGCAATTTCGACCCGCGAAGCGCTCTTGGCTCGCAATATCAATCCATTGGGTGCAACGGTTGCAATCCAAGGTTTCGGCAAAGTTGGCTACTGGGCGGCGGTCGCGCTGGAAAATATGGGGCTAAAGATTGTGGCGGTCAGCGACGTTCACGGCGGCGTTACGGGTTTTGCCTCCATTAAAGAGCTTTGGGATCATTTCTTAACCCACAATAATTTGGACGCTCCAGGCACCGAACGAATGACCAACGAGGAACTTCTTCACCTGGATGTCGATGTCTTGATCCCGGCGGCGCTCGCTGATGCCATTACTGGGCACTCTGCTCCAGGGATTCGCGCCAAAGTCGTGGTCGAGGGTGCCAACGCCCCAACGACGCCCGAAGGTGATGCGGTTCTGAACGACAAAGGGGTACTTGTCGTTCCAGATATCTTGGCAAACTCCGGTGGTGTCATAGTTTCTTACTTTGAATGGGTCCAAGATAAGCAAAACTACTTCTGGGATGCCGATGAAGTTAAGGTAAACCTGAATCAGATCATGATGCGGGCATTTAGAGAAGTCGAAGAGACCGCGACCTCTCGCAAAGTTACCTGGCGCGAAGCTGCCCACATGCTCGGCGTCGGCCGAGTTGCCGAAGCGCATCGTCTACGAGGTCTATATCCTTGATCCATTGTGATTAATAGGGACTAATAAGAAAGGGAATGAAATGGCTAATAAAGAACAGAAGAGCAATGCAAATGCTAAGAAGGAACCAAAGCTCTCACTCAAAGAGAAGCGAGTTAAGAAGCAAGAGAAATCAGATAGCAAGCGAAAAGATTAAGAGATCTTCGTCATAAGCAACAATTTTTGATTTGAGCGCACGCCCTCCTTTAAGTTAGGAGGGCGTGATTTTTTTGAGAGGTTGTTGCGAACTTAGCGAGGTGCTATCCCATAAAAAAGGATCCTCGCAACTGAATCAGTAACTGGGACTAGAAAATTGTTTTAATATTCGCAAATGGGATCAATGGGGACGAAGTTATGGGCGATCTGCGCCATGGTCACCGCGCTATTGATCGGAAGTTCTTTCGCAACCTCCGCTAGCGCCGGTCAAATCCCACCCGCGCCACTTAATATTTCAACGCCAAACTCTTCTTCTCTCTCGGTCTTTCAAACTGACAGCAACTCTTACCAAAGCCTTCAAACCTGGCTGTCTTCGCCAACTGGCGAGATGATGACGGTAAGAATTGGCTTACCTTCAAGTAAGCATGATCATGCCATTCGAATCGAGCATCTTTCTCGAGTAACACTTCCAGGTGGCAAGCAAGAATTAGTTTCGCTAATGCTTACTGGAATTGATATGACAACTCTCAATAAAATCAATTTGGGAGATTTAGACTCAATTCATTTCGGTCGCCAAAATATTTCACCGTCAGTTCGAGGAAGCGCTCGGGGGATACGTTGGAGCAACTTAAATAACTTCAGCACCGCAAACTTACCGGTCGGGGTAACCAACGGTTATCGCCTTCTTGCCGATGGTTCGGTCTTGATTCAATACAAACAGAGCAAGAGTTTAGCGATCGCCGAGCCAACTTTATAGAATCCGTTTAACTCTCTAACAATTTCCTTGTGATCGAATATTGCTCAGCATCAATTTCGCCCAAAGCCAATCTGCGATCCAAAATATCTTTCGGCGCTTCACCTCTAGCTACCGCTTCAAAATGTCCGCCGCTATGACCTATGTGATGGCTTGGTCGGCGCTCAGTTAAACGAATTACCAGCCAGATTGCGACAACAATTACAGCAACCCAAAAAATCATCATTCCCGCCAATAGCAGGCCATTTTGTCCGCGATCGAAACCGTCTTGATTTCCCCACATGATCTAAAACCTCTCCCTCAAGTTGTCTCTTTATTATGCTCTCCGGGGCTTGAAAGGGAAGTATTTTTGGCTGTGAATTAGCACAGCACTGTTAACCTTCCACCATGACTAGTGCCGTATTTGTGCCACTTCACTTTTCCTACGTGCAAGCGATCTTTACCGGATTGATTCAGGGTGTAACTGAACTTTTTCCAGTTTCAAGCCTTGGGCATGCGGTCTTAATGCCGGCTTGGGTGGGCGGTTCGTGGCGGGTATTTGCTTCCAGCGATCGCTATTTCTTGGTAACCATCGCTCTTCACCTTGCAAGCGCCATCGCACTCTTTTTAGTTTTTTGGAAGCGCTGGCTTCGGCTATTAGCGGCATTTATTCAGGGCTTGATTCGAAGAGATTTCACTAAAACTGGCTTTCGAGTTCTTTGGCTAATTTTGGTAGCTACTGTTCCAGTTGCGCTATTGGGCTATTTATTCGGCGATTACTTTCAAACACTCTTCGGAAAACCATTAGCTGCCGCTTCCTTTCTACTACTAAATGGTTTCATTCTTATAGGAGCTGAACGCCTCAGTCGTTCACACGGCACTTATGTAGATCCCGATGTTGCCATTGCAGAACGCGTTTCTGTGGGTCAGGCTTTCGTAGTTGGTGTTGGTCAAAGTGCCGCGCTCTTCGCAGGTATCAGCCGGTTTGGAATCACCATGAGTTTTGGTTTGATCCGAGGACTCTCTCGCTCGGTCGCTTCTGACTTCGCCTTTCTCTTAGCCTTTCCAGTAATTCTCGGTGCCTCAATAACAAAACTTCCAAAGTTAGCCAGCAGCGATCTTCATGGCATGGTTGGACCAATAATTGTTGCCGCCGTGGTTGCCTTTATCGGAACTTTTGTTGCTATCAAATTCTTAGTTAAATGGTTTAAGACCAACACCTTGTATCCATTTGCAATTTACTGCTTAATAATCGGCGGCGCATCGCTTTTGAAATTTGGGCTATTTAATTAGGTAATAGTTGGGGTTAACCCCATTTAACTTAAATACTCAAAGCAAAAACACATCTAAATAACTGCTTGCCAACAGGAATTGGCGTAGCCAACCATTTCGTATGAGTTAAGTTGTTTTTAGTTTCTTCCTCTATGAAATACGGCGGCTCTTAATTGCATTCAACAAAGGAACGGCTAATTTCTTACACCGCGAGTTTGTTGAGCGAAAAACCCGGCTTAGAAATTAAAATAGACCAGGTACTAACGGTCTCCGGGATATCAAAAGGGTCGCTCTACCACCACTTTGAAGACTTTTCTGAACTTGTTGAAACAGCTCAACTCAAACTTTTTTGCGAGACTGTCGATAATAAGATCACTCAGTTAACCAAGATCTTGGGTCAAGTTCAGAGCGAAGAGGAAATAAAAAAAGATTTTCGAATCCTGATTCGATCCACGGATGAAGGAAAGTCTAAAGTTGAACTTTTCAATCAGTTAGATCCACTTTGCAGATCTCTCCATTCTGAGCGGTTAAAGAAGGAAATGCGATTTGAGCAGGAGCGACTAACACAACGCTGGGTTTTACTATTTGAAGAATGTGCTCGTCGCGGATGGGGAAAGCCAGAGCTAAATCCGCGGGCGGTAGCGCTACTGGTACAAGGAATGTTAATGGGGCGACTCTTTGATGAGGTGTCCCTAATTCAAGTCGATCTTGATGCCTGGCATCAAGTTGTTGATTTAGTCCTTGAATCCCTTTTCTTCGCCACTTCGCCAGCGGAAAAAATCGAAAAACTTATCGCCTGAAATAGCGTCGCCTGCGCGGTAATCTCAGGCAATGAAGATTGGCAAATTTCTCCTTTCGGCAGTGCTCGTTATCGGATCAACCGTTGGGCTTGCTGCGCCAGTTCAAGCCGGCGCTCCCACCAGTTTTGTAGTTGGTGGCGACCGGCCCGTCACAGTTTATTTACCGGCCCAAATTGTTAGCCCAAGCCCGCTGCTAATTTCGCTGCACGGCTACACCAGTTCCGGTGCGCAACAAGAGGCCTATGTAAAGATGAAGTCCGAAGCTAGCAAACGTGGCGTTATATATTTGTTGCCAGATGGATCGAGTGATGCCTCGGGAAATCGCTTCTGGAATGCTGGAAATTCATGCTGCAATTTCTTCTCTTCAACAGTGGATGACGAAAAGTATCTGACGGGTTTAATTGATCAAGTTGCAAAGAAGTACCCGGTGGATCGAAAACGAATTTACGTTATTGGCCACTCGAATGGCGGTTTCATGGCCTATAAGTTGGCTTGTGATCAAGCTTCAACTATCGCAGCCATTGTAAGTTTCGCTGGCTCTTTGTCAGTAGACCGATCCACTTGCCCGGCAAAACATCCAATAAGTATTTTGCATATTCATGGCACTAATGACACCACCATTCTTCCCGCAGGTGGCGATTTAGCACCGGGTCACACCAGTCCATACGCCAGCGTTCAATCCAATCTCACCTTCTGGGCCAAAGTTGATCGCTGTAAGCCAACCGCCGGCTTGCCTAAAGTCTCCGGGAAAATGGATCTAGAAAGCGGTATCGCCGGTCCTGAGACTTCGATTTATAAGTTCAGTTGCCCGGCACATTTCAATCTTCAGTATTGGAGCATCGCAGGTGGCGAACATGTTCCACAATTATCGCCAACCTTTGCTGCCCGGATTTTTGATTTCTTGTTAGCGCAATCTAAGGCTTAATGATTGTCATACCCGGGCTGCGCTTTGCTGCGAAACTACTAAGCGCCGCAACGCCTTCGGTCAACGAAATTACCGAATCAACCAATAATTCTGGCTGAAGCAAACCCGCAGAAACCAGTTCCAGCAATTTCGGATAGTCAACTGCAGCCATTCCATGACTTCCCAGCAAATCGAGTTCATAAGCAATTGCCCGCGCCATTGGAAGTTTAGTCGTGCCAGATTCCGATGGAAGTAACCCTAGTTGCAGATGTCGACCGCGTCGGCGGAGGGAAAGAATGGCAGCGCTGGCCGTTGCTTGCGATCCCAGTGCATCCACTGAAACATGTGCACCGCCAGCAGTTAGTTCACTAATTCGATCTGCAACTGATACTTCAGCGCTATTAATTACGAAATCCGCTCCTAGCTCTTGGGCCTTTGCGAGCGCGCTTTCGGAGATATCGATCGCAATCACCTTGGCACCAAGCGCCTTCGCAATCATTACCGCGGAAAGTCCCACACCACCGCAGCCAAATATGGCCACAACTTCACCAGGTTCTGCTTTTGCTCGTGCCGTTAAGCCACGAAAAGCAGTAGCGAAACGACAACCCAAACTGGCGGCACTTTCGAAAGTGAGTTCGACTGGCAACCGAATCAAATTAAAGTCGGCGTTCTTAATCGCCACATATTCGGCAAAGGAGCCAAAATGTGTAAAGCCAGGCTGGCTCTGGGTTGGGCAAACCTGCGCATTTGCGCTTAAACAAAACTCACACTCACCGCACCCACACACGAAGGGAACTGTGACGCGGTCGCCAACTGAAAAGTTCTTGACTTCCGATCCGACTGCCGAAATTACCCCAGCGAACTCGTGGCCTGGTACGTGGGGCAATTGAATATCGTCATCGTGGCCAACCCAGGCATGCCAATCGCTTCGACAAAGTCCAGTAGCCATTACCTGGATAACCACACTTTTGCCTTCGGCCTTTGGAATTGGCAACTCCGTTAACGACAATTCGCCGCCAAAAGTTTCAAAATATATGGCCTTCATTCTCTGATCGTACCTACCTTTGGGGCTAGCCCTTATGTCTTTCTGATTTCCATAAATTGCGCATCGTTTGGGTTAATAATTTCGTCATGGAAGATCTCTTGGTCAGGCAAGCTCAATTAGATGATGCTCAACAAATCGCGCTGGTCCATGTTGAGACTTGGCAAAATTCCTACTTAGGTTTGATTCCGGACTCATACTTGCAATCACTCTCTGTCCCACAACGGGAAGAGACTTGGAAGAAGAAGTTAGAGGCAGAGACCTCTGCCACCCATACCTTGGTGGCCGAGATCGCAGGCACCGTAATTGGATTCATCGATGTTGGCGCCAGTAGAGACGGCGACTCCCCAGAAAATCAAGGTGAGATTTACGCAATTTATGTGGACCAAGATAAGCAAGGATTTGGAATTGGAACTCAACTACTAAATCAAGCCATGGCCTTCCTTAAGGGCTCGGGCTTCACCAGCGTTGCGCTTTGGGTCTTGGCCGAAAACAGCTCCTCTCGCCTTTGGTACGAGACTCGAGGTTGGCATGCTGATGGCCACGTGAAAAGTGAGCATCGCGGGAACTTCGACCTTATCGAGGTTCGCTACGTTCGACACCTTTAGTTCACTAACGCCTGATACTCTCCCATCGAATTAATTAGATTGGAGAGCAGCTTCTGATGCCAATTCAATGGCGAAAGGTCCTGGCGGAATTCTTGGGCACTGCGATCTTGGTCGCGACCGTTGTGGGCTCAGGAATCATGGCAACCAATCTCACCAAAGATGTCGGGCTCCAATTATTGATAAATGCCTTAGCTACCGTTTTTTCCCTTGGGATCTTGATCGCTTTACTTGGTCCAATCAGCGGGGCACATTTTAATCCAGCCGTCTCATTGGTCGAACGTATATTCAACCGGCTTACCATTTCTTTGACGCTGCTTTATATTGCAGCCCAAATTATCGGTGGCGTTTCTGGTGCGGTGATTGCTAACTTAATGTTCAAGCACTCGGCAATCAATGCTTCACATCATCAGCGAAATGGCGTAAACCTCTTTCTTGGTGAAGTTGTTGCAACGGTCGGATTACTTTTCATCATTACATTGCTCACGAAACAAAAGCGCGGCGCAATCGCACCCATTTTGATTCCGCTTTGGATAGGTGCCGCCTACTTCTTTACCTCCTCCACCTCATTCGCGAACCCTGCCGTTACTTTTGCCCGGGCATGGAGCGATACCTTTTCTGGCATCGCACTTGCATCGGTTCCAGCCTTTATTTTGGCCCAATTGATTGGTGCCGGCGTCGGCACTCTCTTAGCTTTAGGAGTAACTAATGACTGATTCCAAGCCCACTGTTCTCTTTGTTTGTGTCCACAATGCTGGGCGCTCCCAAATGGCTGCCGGTTATATGCGCGCCCTTTCAGGAGGAAAGATTGAAGTTCTCTCCGCAGGTTCAGAACCCAAGGATCAAATCAATCCAGTAGCGATCGCTGTTATGGCTGAAGAAGGTATCGATATCGCAAATAACGTGCCAAAGATTCTCACCACTGAAGCGGTTCAAGAATCCGATGCCGTAATCACAATGGGCTGCGGCGACGTTTGCCCAGTCTTTCCGGGAAAGCGTTATGAGGATTGGGTTTTAGAAGATCCAGCCGGACAAGATTTAGAAAAGGTCCGCGAGATTCGCAATCAAATAAAAGCCAAGGTACAAGCGCTAATTGAGGAATTACTGGCTTAACGATACTAATGGTCTAGTTTCGTTAGACCAGTAGATCGTTGCTGACGACAATGCACCCATTTAGAATCTGGTAGAAGTTTTTCGAAAAACTACCGGAGGTAAGAGATGCAGCAATTAGAACAGCTTCCTACCACCAAAGAACACCTGCTTGAAGTGACTGTGAAATTATTAGAAGAGTGGCGACCTGAGGAACTGACAAGTGCGAAAGTATTAGCTGAAGCCGAAATTAGTAAGGGCTCGCTTTACCATCACTATCATGATTTCTCCGAACTCTTAGAATCTGCTCAGGCCCTAATTTTTTCCAATTTTGTTGACGGTGCAGTTGAAGAGGTTCTTCAATTCGTTAGTGATACTGACGACCCAATCAGAGTGCGATCAAAATTCCACTTTTTCGCGAGCTCCCCACAATTTACGGGATCAAAGAGACTTCGAAATAAGCTGATCAGGCTGTCTTTCCATGCCTCTTCAAATGATCGAATGCGAGATCTCATTGCTCCAGCGCAGGAACGTTTAACAACTAAATGGATGCAGATCTTTGATATCTGCCTCGCTCGAGGTTGGGCCAGTAGTTATCTGGACGCCAGGGCTTCATCCATAATAATTCAATCGGTAATCATGGGGCGAGTCATTGACGACAACTCTTCCAACCAAGTAACCCCTACTGAGTGGTCAAAGGCGATGGCCCTTATATTTGATACCTTCTTCTTTGGTAATCTGAATCGCACATTATCGTCTACGAATAGTCAATCTAGTCAGGACCCTTTAATAATTCTTAATGCTGGAGATCCAAAAGCAGCCGAATTGCTTTCGGCGGGATTTATGTTGGAATCGGAATATTTGTCTAGTGAGCTTAAGGTAAATGAAAATCCAGATATTTCTAACTTGATTGAGAACTATTTGAAGGCTATCTACAACCTTTATCAAATCGAACTTCTGGGACAAGAATATTTGGGTGAGGTGACCGACTTATTCCGGAACAGTGATATTTCTGAAGTCAGCTCCTTGACTTTTAGAGAAGTGGAAAAGACCTGGAGTGAAAATTCTGTCGTTGCCGGCGCCTTTCGCGATGGAGTATTGGTTGGTGTTGTAAATGCTAATCGGCTGAATGGGCAACTAGTCATCAGCCGTGGCTACGTTAGTTCCGATCATCGATCAAAGGGAGTTTGCACCGCAGTAGTCGCCTATATGCTGATGATTCAAATTAATGAAGGTTTCCACTCGTTTGTCGCTAGTGGCGAAGTTCTAAATCTCTCCCCAATCAATTTATTGACTAACTTGGGCTTCGTCGAGCAGGTGAATACCCAAACTTTTGCACGGAGTGAATAGAAGTGCCCCTATAGTTGATGTGGATCTGAATAAAGCGCGTTCATTTTTTCGTCAAGAAAGGGCAATCGATGTCAAGCGAGACGATATTTATAATGCATATTACGGTTCTTGGTTTTTTCGCGGCAACCTCGGTCGTCCTAGTTTTAACGGCCGCTTTGGGAATAGACACTGATTCGAAAGAGGCTGAAAAGGAATTTTTGCCGATTCAAATCCCAAGTGCTGCGCCGTTCCAAAAAATGACGCTAGCCAATGCACATGAGTCGCAGTCCCATATTCTCTTCGCCGGCTTCACTGCTCTTTTTCTATCTTTATTCTCATGCATTCTCCTAATCAGCGCTGACACTCACCAAGTATTGGTTTGGCGAGTCGTTAACGGTATTAGTGCCCTCATCCATATTCGAGGCACTTACATGCTGATTTTTGAAACCCTTAAATTGAACCTACATAGTTTTAAAAGGTGGATTCTGTCAATCATTGGAGGTTCGATTGGAATGTTGAGCCTCTTTGCCGCACTAGGAGCACTACCTTCCCTATCAAGTGCCCTCGCGATGATTGCAATCCTCTGGATGCTAGCTGTCGCATCTATCTCTTTCTACTCCCTTATCGAATTGCGTCAAGCTTCGAACGCTTTAGCTAAATAGCATCACCGATGTAAACCACTGGGAACGTCGTTGATGACGAGATTTTGAAATTCATTTGCTATAAAAGTGCGCCTGGAGGGACTCGAACCCCCAACCTTCTGATCCGAAGTCAGATGCTCTATCCGTTGAGCTACAGACGCTGGTGTGCGGCGTAATCCTCTCACTAAAGGCTATTTTTTGGCGAATTGCTCCGAGATCTCTAGTAAATCTAAGACTGATAGTTCTCGATTCTTCGCAATCCTGTGGCTCTTTTCAATTTCAGCAGCCAGTGCCAAAAAGACTACCGATGTTGTCATGGCATCTCCGAGCGCGTGGTGTGGTGAATAAACCGGCAATTTCATTGACCGAGCTAAATATTCCAGCGAAGGTTCGTGATCACTAGCTAAATCGGCACGATTCGTTGCGCGCGCCAGGGCTGCGGTATCTATTACTCGTTTTGGAAAAGTGAAGTTGGCCTGCTTTAGCGGCGCAGTCAAAAATGCCCGTTCTACCCAAAGTGCATGACCTACAATCATTTGGTTTTGAAACTTCGCCACAATCTCTGGCGCCGCATCAGCGAATGTTCTGCTGCCTTGAAGGTCAGCCGAACGCAGACCGTGAACTTTTATCGAGGGAATAGATGGCTTTTGCGAAGGAGCAATTTCGGTGTAGAAGTTTTTAGAACTACAGATTCGCCCATCTTCAATAGCAACCATACCAATCGAAATAATTTCATCGCGCTTTAGGTCTAGGCCAGTGGTTTCCACGTCAATTACACAAAAGTTGGTGCCTCGCCAACTTTCACCATTTTCGGCTTTGGTGCGAAAATTACGCGTAAGAAAACTCATTAGAGTCGCATGGTCCAATCGCCTTCGATCCGATTTTGAATCGTCGAAATTGAGCGAAACGATTCGCGAAGATGACGACGGGTTAACGAATCAAGGGAATCGGGTGAAACCCAAGGCGTGATCGGCAATCCCGATCGAATTCCGGCGATCTCGGCTTCGAAAACTAATTGGTGGATATCTTTGAAGGCGGCAACCAGAATCTCAGCTTCTTCGGTTAGAAAAATATTAGCTTCAGCTGCTCTCTTCAGACGCTCAACGGTTCCGCCCCGAACATCACCCATGGCAATTGCCGCCCATCGTGCCAACGAGGAGATTGGTGTCAAGCCACCTTCCTTAAGATTTAGACCACCACGATTCTCACCGGAATGATCTACAACAAAGTCTTTCACAAAACCGATAGGTGGTTTCTTTGCCAAGGCAAAGCGAAGTGCATCAGCTAAGAATTCGTGAGAGCGAGCGGTCGTCCGAAGGTTTTCTAAGATCGTTCGCCCCAGCGTTATTTGGGTAATTGGTTGGTTATCAGCAGCAATCGCGGAAAGCAGTAACGCGCCGGGCCTAGTGGGGTCTGCCAACCAAGCACTGGAGACTTCTATCCACGAGGAACGAGAACGACTAAAGAGGCCATTGTCGGCGTTGGCACCATTAGAGCACCGTTGCAATCCGCAACGCTCCATCAAATCCAAAATATGTTTTGCATTGTTTCTAATCTCTTCGGCTGGATCTTTCTCTCCGGGCTGATCAGCCCAGACGATCGCGGTATCAACATCCGAGGCGGGCAATCCTTCGCCTCTGGCAATTGAACCCAATATCAACCACGAATGATCAACCGGCTCTGAGATTGAGCTCGTGAGTGCCAGGATCCGAGCCAGGATTGAGCTAACAATCGCAGACATCAAGGATCCCACATGAAGGGAAGGAATCGCGTTGTCGTGAAGTTCCACCAAGGATGGCATTAATAAATTAGCAGCCGCAGCAAGTTCATCCATATTTTTCGCTGACTCAATTGCCGCCCTTATTAGCAATGGATTGCGAAGTTCCACTGATGACAAATCCATTGCGCGAACAACTCCAATAGGATTTTCAAATTCATCAACGACAACTAAATGATGAAATCCATGTTCGACCATGGTGAGAAATGCTGTTGCCAGCGTTATGTCACTTCGCACGGTGATGATTGGCGTGGACAGAATTAAATGAACCGGAGAATCAATACTTACCAATCCACCAACAACTTTGCTGCGGAAATCTCGATCGGTTACGAGTCCCAGCTCGGTACCGGCACGAATCACTGCGCATGATTGTTCCGCCTCGGTCATCGCCATCGCGATCTCTCGAACTGAGTCATTTGCGTTGCCCCACACGATTGGGCGCAAAAATCGTGAAATGCTCGACTGCATATCGGACATTAGGGCGCTAGCGGTCAAACGATGTCTAGTTATCAAAGTTCCAAAATGGTTGAAATCTAAAAGCGATGGATTTGAAATTAGTCTTCGCGGGTCTGGTACTCGGTAGCACAAGGTCTCTTCCGCCGCCCGAACCGAATATTGCGGTGGCATTCCCGTGAGCACTGAGATATGACCAAAGACATCGCCTGGACCAAGCTGATCAATAACGTTGCCGCGATCTAGTACTTCCACCGACCCGGTTCGCACAATATATATATGCCTTAGGGCAGGAGATCTTGCTGCCACAATTACGGTGTCGGCCGAGAAGAATTCAACTTCGATTTGAGCGCAAACCCGCTCTAAATCCTCGGTTGATAAGGCATTGAATGGCGGCTGTTTCGCCAAGAAATCAGTGAACTCTTGCATCGCCAACCCTTCAGGATTATGCCTAATTCTCCTCGATTAGAGAGTACGCCAATCTTGTAATTTAAGAGGCCCCACTCATCTTTTACCTTGGACAATTGTTCTTTTCCTCCCTAACCTTCCCAGATGAGCTTTAAAACTATTATCGAACCGTTCCGAATCCACTCCGTTGCGCCCATTCGTATGACAACCCCCGAACAACGTGCGGGCTTTATCGCCGATGCCGGTTACAACGTTTTCTCGTTGCGCTCCGACGATGTCCTAATCGATTTATTAACGGATTCGGGAACTGGAGCGATGAGCCGAAATCAATGGGCCGCGATCCAACATGGCGATGAGTCCTACGCTGGCTCCCCCTCATGGGAAATCTTTCGCGATGCCGTTCAAAATCTATTTCCATTTAAGCACGTAATTCCCACTCACCAAGGTCGAGCCGCCGAAAAAATTCTTTTCACTGCACTCGGTGGCAAAGGAAAATTCATTCCCAATAACACTCACTTTGACACCACCCGCGCCAATGTCGAATACAGCGGCGCCGAAGCGGTCGACTTCGTAATTGCCGAAGGTAAAGATGCCGCGAACCTGCACCCCTTCAAAGGAAATATGGATGTTCAGGCGCTCGAGGATTTCATCCAGAAGGTTGGCGTCGCAAATATTCCGGTCGTAATGATGACGATCACTAACAACTCTGGCGGTGGCCAGCCGGTTTCATTAGCAAACCTCCATGCCGTAAGCGATCTCTGCAAGAAATACGGACTGCCGCTATTTTTAGATGCTTGTCGGTTTGCCGAAAATGCCTGGTTCATTCGAGAGCGCGAAGCCGGTCAGGGCGATCGCGACGTCATAGATATCGTTCGCGAAATCGCATCTTTGGCCGATGGAATGACCATGAGCGCAAAGAAAGATCCGTTGGGAAATATTGGCGGATGGCTGGCATTGAATGATGACGAACTTGCCGGAGTCTGTAGAAATCTATTAATCCTGACCGAAGGTTTTCCAACTTATGGTGGCCTTGCTGGTCGCGACCTTGAAGCGCTGGCTGTTGGGCTAACCGAAATCGTTTCGCACGATTATCTAAAATATCGAATTCAATCCACTGCCTACCTTGGCAATGCGCTGCTTGCCGGCGGCATCCCAGTAGTTCAACCAATTGGTGGTCACGCCGTCTACATCGACGCCAAGGCACTCTTGCCGCATATCCCAGCTCTGCAATATCCCGGACAAGCGCTGGCCGTTGAACTTTACAAAGTTGGCGGTATTCGTGGTTGTGAAATCGGAACCGTCATGTTTGGCAAGAAACCTGATGGCACTGAAGTGCCAGCGACTATGGAGTTAGTGCGCTTAGCTATTCCACGTCGAACCTATACCCAAAGCCATATCGATTATGTAATCGAGGTTTGCCTGGCGGTTAAAGCGAATAGCGAAAAACTTACTGGCTACCGAATTACTAAAGAGCCACCGGCACTTCGCCACTTCACTGCAATCTTTGAACCCATCACATAGCCAAGATCGGGTTAAAGCTGCCGCTTCATTTGTTCTGCGATTAGCCGTTCCTCGGGTAACGCAGAATTTGATAGGTCGTCTGCAATTCGCTTCCGATCTTCGGCGCTGCGGTTTTGGCTTAACTTGTAAACGGCCTCAACCTTTGTAACTTTAAGCGTTACTGCGACGATGCCTCGAAGTTGTGCTTCAAAGTATGTGGGGTCCGATTCGCTGGCGCTCCAAGATTTTTCGCGTCCAGCCTCGTGGACCTGGGTTAAATCCGTAACGATGCCACGAAGTACTTCAATATCTTCACTAATCTCCACTGTGCCACTTAAGTGCACTGCTTGATAGTTCCACGTAGGAACCACTTTATGGTCGGTTGTTTTGTGCTCGTAATTGGTCGGTGAAATATAAGCCTGCGGTCCTCTAATTATTGCTAAGCCTTTAGCTCCGGGCAAAATCGATTTCCATTGCTCATTGGCTTTGGACATATGCATTAACAACCAGCCGTACTCGTCTTCAAAGATTTCTCCAACGATCCAGTTACAGGGCATCAGGGTTGCCAAAGGTTGACCGCTTGAATCAACGGTAATCAGGTCAGCAGATCTAGCCTCCGCAACAAAGGGAAGGATCTGCGACCATTCGGTGATCTCAAAGTGCTTTGGAATGTACATCCCTCAAGTATGCCAGCGGAACAACAGAAAGAGATCGAACTCGAAATTACTTTCGAAGTTCGACCTCTTCCCTTATTTCCCGCCCCGAACTATGGAACTTATTCTTTCGCTTTGCCGGCAACAAGTGCCGTAGATAGATTCTTAACAGCAGCATCACGAGAGCTCAACGGTGCCAATTTGAAACGAGTCTCGATAGTAGCCAAGATTGAAGTGGTGTCATACAAGGTGTGATCTACGCCAGATGCTGTCAACGCCGACGAAATAACTAGCGCCGGAATTCGAGTTCCTGGACCCCAGATATCTGAAACACCCTTCGCCTTAGTTGGTGCGACGTGATCCCATTGGCCACCAAATTCATCATAAGTGATGATGATCAAGGTGTCTTTGCCGTTTGGACCATTTTTGATCGCCTTAATTAGGTCGACCAGGTGTTGGCTACCGGAGTTTTCGCCAGTGTAACCAGGGTGCTCGTTCTCATTTCCAATTGGCTTTACGAAGCTAACTGGCTTCAAGGTTCCGGCCTTGGCCGATGCGATGAAGTTCTGCTCATCTAATAGGTGAGCTGCGCGAGCCGGAGTACCTGGTGCGTAATTTGCGTAATAGTTAAATGCTTGGTGATGGAATTGGAAGTTAGCGTTCGGGCAGTTTGGATAGGTTGCCTTCGCGATCGTTTGCGCATCGCCGCAAGTGCCAACCGTGCTTCCATTGGTCCAACCGATTCCAGAAGTATTTCCGTTGGCATTATCCCAACCGCCGGAGTACCAAGCCCAATCAACGCCCTTCGCTGACAATGAGTCTCCAATATTGCTTGATGTAAGCGGCGGCAATTGCTTAGCAACAGGAGTTCCTGGAGAGAATGGTTGGTAGGTTGGTTGAATCGTATTGATCGCATAATCGCCACAAGAGGTTCCGGTTGGAAGTGCTGCAGGAACGCCAGCAGTGACTGCGACATCAGGAACGGTGCACCACTCGGTCAAAGCGCCATCGCGCACATAAGCTGGCGCGGTGTGCAGCGGATATGCCTTAGGGGAACCATCTGGTCCAACAATTGAGTGCAGATCATTGGCAGAGTTATCACTCAGTGCGCCACCCTCCCACTTAGGAGTTTGAGCGGCGATCAACCACTGGTGATTTAGGAATGACCCGCCGAAGGCTGCCTGGAAGAAGTTGTCAGCAACAACATACTTTGGGGCTCCTGGAGCATTTAGATATTGATAAATTGGAAGTTGAGTGGTGTCGTAGTAACCCATTGCAAGTCCAACAGCATCGCTACCTGTTACATAGCGATCCATCTTGCCACCGTCGATTTGGTACTGCTCTTGATAGTAGCGGTGAACAATATCCTCGGTGCAACCGTTCGGTAGACCCGTTCCCGTTACTAATCCATGCGCCGCGAAAGTTCCAGGAGCTGCACATGTCGTGGCCTTTGGTCCGATGTAATCGGTAATCTTGAAAGGTGCATTTGGAAAAATACTTGTGAAGGGAGTAGGCGTAGTTGAATCTGTGCAATTCGCACCAGCGCCGACAGAGGTATTCAAGTTAACGTCATTCTGTAGTAAACAAGTAAATGGCTTTCCATCTTGATTCACTTGGGTTAGTGCCGTTGTTGAGGCATTTGAAATGCCATTTACTTTCTGGCCATTGACGCTGCCCCAAGTTCCATACAAGTTATCAAAGCTGTGGTTCTCTTGGTAGATAACCACGATGTGCTTGAAGTTGTTTAATGTAAGGGTAGGTGTAACTTTGCTCGCGCCGACGGCTGATTGAATTGTCGATGGCATGAAAGCAAGTCCAGCTATCAATAGCGCTGAAGCTGTCGCCACGATTGAGGATTTTATTCTCATCAAAATATTCCCTTCAAAAATTGGGTTTTCCGGGTTAAATCTTTAGGAAGCCTAAAATTGGAAGGTAAACCAGCGATAACACACGGGAACTAATTTGGTGAACTCGGGTAATCCATTAAAAATCGGTCTAAAGGGTATTGAAGTTCGACAGGTTAGTTGAGATGATTGTGTGTGAAAATCGCGAGCCAAAAGAGATGTAAATGAGCGAAGCGGCGGTCTTGGGCGAGTCAACCAAGGACCGGCTGCTTAGTGTGGCGATTCAATTTCTAGAGAGTCAGCCTTTTGATTCAATTACTAGCGAGCAAATTATCATCGAGTCTGGATTCAGCAAGGGATCGCTGTATCACCATTATGCAGATTTCAGCGACTTGATGGAGGCCGCCCAGGTCAGACGTTTTTCAAATTATGTGCGGGAAACCTTGGAAGATTTGATTGCATATGTAGAAAATAATACCGATCCGATTTTAGTTAGACGAAGTTTCCACGAGCTGGCTTTATCAGAGCAATTTACCGACTCGTTATCGTTCCGGCTCAAACGATTTCAAATAACTTACACCGCAGCAACAAATGAGCGGATGCGCCAAAGAATTGCGCCAGTTCAAGAAGAGTTAACCCAAAAATGGATGCGGATATATAACATTTGCGTCGAGCGAGGTTGGACAAAGCACAATTTAGATGCGCGCGCAGTTTCAGTTTTGCTTCAGTCAACCATAATTGGCCGAGTGGTTGACGACAATGCAACTAAACATATTGACACTGCTGATTGGATCCAAACGCTAATCTTTGTATTTGACACGATCTTCTTTGATAATCTGAATATTGCGAAGAACGGCGAACGTGTTTCAACAAATGACAAGGTAGTCGTACTTCTCTCATCCGATTCGAAATGTCAGGAACTCGAACGAGATGATTATGTATTAACTTCGGAGATCCGTAGATCTCGCTTGGATTTTTTACCCACCTCTGAACTAAATCTATTTTCAGAAAGCTACTTGAATTCCGCACGAAAGATGTACCTAATTGAACCAATTGGACCAGAATTCGCAAAAGAGATTTTGGCTTTAACCATCGCTAATTCCGATTTTCCTAATTACGAAGATAATGCCGAAGACCAGTTACCAAACTTAGAAACGATTTCGGAGCTTTGGAACGCTGAATCCAAGATCTTTGGCGCCTTCGTTCTCTCCGAATTAGTTGGATATATCCAGGTAGTTTCAACACCAACCCAAGCAAAGTTCGGCATTTGCATTATTAATCGAAAGCACCGGTCGCAAGGTTTAAGCACTGCGTTGGTTTCGTATGCAATTCTCAGTAATCTAAATAAAGGAATTCGTAGCTTCAGATCAACTAACGATCACCTAATTTCAGATCGTCAAGCAATTATGAAACGACTTGGTTTTGTCGAAAGTCCGAGCACTCGCACTTACGTCAAACAGAATGCCTAGTTCTAATTAGGCAAGTCCACCTGGTAGCGAACGACATATTTCAGCCAAAGGTAAAAGTAAATGCTTGGGTACCTGAATCTTGGAAAGTAAATTTGAGAAGACCTGGACCGAACGAATTTGAACTATAAATATTGTAAAGGCGATCGGAATCAACTGAGATTATTCCGTTATGTACATCTGCCCCGGCGGAAATGCCTGCCAATGGTTTCCCGTTTAGCGTCACGTTTACTCGATCAACCGCACCCTCTTTATGAGGTTTCAGAATTATGTAGACATGGTACGCGGAGAAACTTTCCGCAAGGGTTGCACCAGCGCTAGCCTGCGCATATTGGCTCTGGATATTCCAATTGCCCCCAAAGGAGAAGAGGTTTGGTGGCGTAAATTTTGGCGCGTTGAAATTGCGTTGACCGTTAATGTTTATCGTTTGTGGGTAGCCATACTGGGCACGATCACTGCCTAAATAGGTTTCCGGGGTGGTGCGCTTCTTAGGGGTCAAATCCGCAGCGCTAATCAATGAAGTTGGTGCCTTGGCACCACTATCTAATAACAAGGTCTGAATTGCCTTCTCCATTTGATCGTACTGACCTTCACCAAAATCGACGCGACGGATAACTCCGGTTGCATCGATTAAGTATTCCGCTGGCCAATACTGATTGTTGTAGTCATTCCAAATATTCAAATCGTTATCTTGAACCACTGGATACTTAATATTGAAGCGCGCAATTGCGGCCAGAACGTTGCCCTTGTCTTTTTCAAAGGCAAACTCTGGAGCATGCACGCCGATAACCTGAAAACCGTAGGAATGGTACTTGTTGTACCAGGCGGTTACATGCGGCAAGGTGCGAATGCAATTGATGCAGGTATAAGTCCAGAAATCTACCAAGACCACTTTCCCTTTAAGTGAGGCCAAAGTTAACGGAGTGGTTGGGTTGAGCCAATCAGTTCCACCGGCGAATCCCGGAGCTGGCGTCCTTGTATTGAATAACGAAGAATTATCTTGATACCCAGGGTTGTTACTTGCTCGGCCCTTTAATTTATCCAGTGCCTTAGTGACACTTTTTGTGCCCTCTATCTTTGTAAGGGCGCTGCTATAAGAAGGTATTGCGTTCAAGAGATTAGCTTCCAGTGTTTTGTCGTAATTAGTGTAAATCGCAATTGCGGTAAGAATCAGGACCACACCGGACGCAATTTGAATCTTGCCGGTGTATTTAGAAATCCACCGCGACCGCGCCAAAATCTTTTGTCCACCCACGGCAAAACCAAAGAGCGGGATGGATACGCCAGCTACATAAAACAGAGTTACGAAAACTACCTGCAATGAAACTTTGTTAGTTGCCGCAAGCGTCGCAATCGAAGCGAGAATCGGGCCGCTGCAAGGAGCCCAAACAACGCCGAGCGCTAAACCAGTAATAAAGCCGCCGCGAAAGTCGCTCCGACTATTCTTTCCAACGCTGCCTAAGATGCCGGAGAATCGGCTAATAGTTGATTCTAATTTTTGCGATACTTTTGGAATGACCATAGATATTCCAAGAACTACAAGTACAACTACCGCCAGTTTGCGAAGAACATTTGGATTTAGTCCAAGCGAACTTTCTAGCCCCGATATTGAAAGCGTAAGAACTGTGAATGAAATTGCCACACCGAGCGTTATCCCTAACGGGCGTTTTCTACTCTTTGTCTGTGAGACATCGGCTAGAACAATTGGCAACAATGGCCAAATACATGGCGCGAGTATGGTCAGCAACCCAGCCAGGAATGCAACACCATAGAGAACAAACATGGCGTTAGGTTACGGTTAAAAGTTAGCCAGCGCAGATTTTGAATTTGGGTGATCGAAAAACTTGCGAGCGCCGTTAAGTAAGCCGGAGACTAGACTCTTCACTATGAAAACACGCGCGCTCGGCAGTCTTCAAGTAAGTGCTATCGGTCTTGGTTGCATGGGAATGAGCGACTTTTATGGGCCGCGAGACGACCAAGAATCAATCGCCGTGATTCGGCGTGCGCTCGATATTGGAGTTAACTTCATTGATACCGCTGATATGTATGGTCCATTCACTAATGAATTATTAGTTGGCAAAGCCATTGCCGGTCGTCGCGATGAGGTAGTACTCGCAACAAAGTTCGGTAACGAACGTGGCGCCGATGGTTCCTGGCTTGGGATTAATGGAAAGCCAGAATATGTCCGCGCAGCCTGCGATGCCTCGCTAACTAGACTTGGAGTCGAATCTATCGACCTCTATTACCAGCATCGCGTGGATCGATCAGTTCCGATTGAAGAAACTTGGGGCGCGCTCAAAGAACTAGTTATCGCCGGCAAAGTTAAACATTTAGGTATCTCTGAAGCTTTAGCACCAACGATTCGCAAAGCCCATGCCGTTCACCCAATCACTGCTATTCAATCCGAATATTCTCTTTGGAGTCGCGATCCAGAAACCAACGGGGTATTTGCCGTTGCAAAAGAGTTAGGAATTGGTTTCGTGCCTTATTCCCCACTGGGACGTGGCTTTTTGACTGGGTCAATCGCTTCAACAGCCGAACTCGATGCCGGCGATCGCCGACGGACATATCCCCGATTTTTCGATGAGAACTTCCAAAGCAACATGATCCTCGTGGAAAAGATCAAAGAGATTGCAAACCGAAAAGGTCTAACCCCCGCGCAAATCGCGCTGGCATGGGTTCTTAATATGAGTGAAAACAATGTTCCAATTCCAGGAACTCGCAAAATTTCTCGACTCGAGGAGAATGCGGCTGCTGCAGAAATTACATTGAGCCCTGCAGAAATGTCCGAACTCCACCTTATCGCCCCCTCGGGGATAGCCAAAGGTGAGCGTTACCCGGATATGGGTAGCGTCGATGCGTAATGAATTCGAGATAAATTCGCTTGAATAGATAAGAAAAGACTCAGGCTTATTTAAGGGCAACTTTTAATCTCCGAGAAAGGCCCGTCTTGTACACTCCACGCATGTCGTTTTCCTCCCCTACGGCGAGAGCGTAGCCGCGCCTTGAAACGTGCTGACGTAACTCACAATTCTGCGAACCTAATTTTAGGTATCGGCCTTGGGTTGACCCTTGGAATTTTTGTAACAACATCTACCTCACACGATTGGGTCTGGCCTTACCCGCTGATTCTTTCGATCTCACGTATCGCCGCACTCGTTGGAACTTACTTCGCACTTGTTGGCATGGTTATGGTCTCGCGAATCGCGTGGATCGAGAAAGCTGTTGGCCACGATCGCTTGATCTTGTGGCATCGCAAGCTTGGTCCTTACTCACTTTTCTTAATTGGATTTCACGTACTGCTTGTTTCACTGGGCTATGCCGGTAACGATGGATCGCGCGTCGGTGGCGAGCTTTGGAAATTTACTTGGACCTATGACTGGATGCTTGCGGCAACTGTTGGCTTCATATTCTTCGTCGTCGCCGGATTGACCTCGTATAAAAAGGTACGAAAAAAGATGTCCTATGAAACTTGGTGGACGGTACATCTTTATACCTACTTAGGAATTTCGCTTAGCTTCATGCATCAAATTCGTACGGGGCCGATGTTTCTCACCCACGCGATCTATCGCTATTACTGGTACGGCCTATACGCGATCGTTGGATTCATAGTTCTTTATTGGCGTTTCGTAATTCCAGTATTTCGTTTCTACCGCCATCAACTGCGTATTGAAAAGATTGTCGATGAAGGCGCCAATATGGTTTCCATTGTTATGACTGGCCGCCAACTCGATCGAATGAAAGCATGGGGCGGTCAATTCTTCGCTTGGCGTTTCCTAACGCCTGGGCATATATGGGTTTCACATCCGTACTCATTATCGGCAACGCCAACCAGTACGGAATTTAGAATTACTGTTAAGAATCTCGGAGATGGCTCCGGTTCGGTTCGCCACTTACAACCTGGCACTCGAGTATTTTTTGAAGGTCCTTACGGAATTTTCACCGCTAAGACTGTTACTCGCGGCCTCGGCCACGTTGTTTTAATTGGTGGCGGCGTTGGTGTCGCCCCGCTTGTTGCACTGCTCGATGATTTTGATGATGCCGTTGATATTGATCTTTTATTCCGAGTATCGAATGAAGATGAAATTATTCTTAACCGCGATTTAGAAGCGCTGGCGAGACGTCGTGGTGCCAGGGTTCACTATTTAGTTGGCTCGCGTAAGAGCCACCCAATGACCGCCAAAGACATCATGCATTATGTGCCAGATTTCAGGTACTGCGATGTCTATGTTTGTGGTCCTACCCCTCTTGTCGAAGCGGTCCGAGATGCCACAATTGCCTGTGGCATCCCTAAGGAGCGCTTCCATACCGAGGTCTTTGAATTTCATGCTAGCTAGTACTTCTCCAGAAAGGTTCGTGAAGCAATGGGCGTAACTAAAGCAGCGCTGATCGCAGTTGGCACAGTGGGTGGCTTAGGTGCCGTTTTGGCCTACCAGCCACCTCATCAGACCTCCAGTTTTGGCGCGGGTGGCTTCAAAGGCTCTGGTGGGGTAGCTAAAACCACGCCTGCCGCTACCGATACTCCCGCAGCCACGCCAACCGAGACCGTTGCCGCCACTCCAACTCCCACCACTGAGAAGACAACTCCGGCTGCCAAAGCCACAACCCCAGCACCGAAGAAGACGACCCCAGCCGCCAAAGCCACAACCCCAGCACCGAAGGCCACCAAGGCGGCGCCAAAGCCCGCTCCAAAGAAGACGAAGCCTGCCAAGGCTGCGGCGGTTAACGGAACTTTCGCCGGTGCCGTTTCTAAGACCGTCTATGGACCCGTTCAAGTTCAAATAAAAGTAGTCAACAACAAGATTGTTGATGTCTCAGCGTTGCAACTGCCAACCGCACAGCCTTATGACATCCAATTAAATGAGTCCAGCGTTCCCTTATTGATCAGCCAGACCTTGGCCGCTCAATCTTCCGATATCCAAGGAGTAAGCGGAGCCAGCTATACCTCACAGGGTTGGTATGACTCGCTCGTAAGCGCACTTGCGAAAGCTGGTTTGTAAGCACTTCTTAGAATTCAGTGTGAATAGCCGCTGAAGTGGGTGTGCTTTGCCCTGATATGTAACTATTACTCGACCTGTTGCGCTTTATAATTAGGATCCCTAGTTATAGGAGCAAAAAGTGGCTACCACCTTTAAGAAGGTCGTTGGAGTTTCGGCGATCGGAGCGATCACATTAATGGATTTGCTGCAATTGCAGCAGGCTTCAGCTGCTCCAATGAATTTTGCCGGGGCCACTTACTCCAATCCACGCGGTGGCAGTGTTCAAGTTTCAATCACAGTTGATGGTGCCAGTGGCGTTTACCGAATCACCAACATCTCAACACCAGTTCAACCAGGCGGCCAAAATGGCTCTTATGCATCTTATGCAATTCCAACTTTGACTAGTTCCGCTTTAGCAGCGCAAAGTGCAAATGTTCAGAGCGTTTCCGGCGCTTCCCAAATCTCTGCAGCTTGGAAAAATTCACTTTCTTCGGCAATCAGCGCCGCAACTGCTGCTGGCAATCCCATCGGCCAATCCGCGAGTTTGGTTGCCGCAACTCCAACTCCAACGGTCACTACGCCAGCCCCAACGCCTACGGTTGCCACCACCACACCTGCAGTAACCAAACCACCAACGCCAACATCTTCAATAGTTCCAACTTCGGTAGGTGTTGCTCCAACTTTTACTCCTTTTGTGTTGCCGGCTTATTCAGCCTCCAGTTCAACATCGACTCTGGATTTAAGTAGTTACCTATCTCAAATTTCATATGTGATTTCGCAATTGTCACGAGGTGGCGGTGAAGATGTTAAAAGCTCTTCGATCGCCAACGCTCGTAGCGTGCTCTATACATTGCAAGCCCAAGTACAGAGTGATTCTTCGCTATCACCATCATCGCCGGCTGCACTTAAAACTTATGTCGATAACGTCAATAATCAATTAAGCAAGCTAACTGCACTAACCAACCAAGCCATCGCGGATTACTACGCATCGGTAAAGGCTGCAGCCGACAAGTTATATGCCGATGCCAAAGCCTCGGCGGACAAGTTAATGGCCGATGCCAAAGCCTCAGCGGCGGCGCTGGCTACTCCGACTCCCACAAAGTCAGTTGCCTTGACTGCCGTCAAAACCGGGATCGTCATAAAGAAGTCCTTTACCTGTGCCAAAACGGTCGGGGGGAAGACGACAAAGAAGATTGTGAAGGCATTTGTGGTCAAATGCCCGGCCGGCTTCACGATTATGAACGGCAAGTAAATTCTTTAAAAAGAGAAATTTGCGAATACTCCATGACAGAAACGTGATGTTTTGCCTCTAGCGTCTACACTCTACAGATCCCTGAAAAGAGATGTGGAACTTCCTTGAGCTTAATATCTATTGCGTAAAAGTGTAATTTATTTTATATTTTTTACGCTTTTATATTAGTTTCCCCAGCGATTGGAGTCCTAAGTGGCCTCGACGTTTAGAAAAGTAGTCGGCTCCTCCGCCATGGGCGCACTCACGATTTTGGAGCTGGTCCAACTCCAACCAGCCGCCGCAGCGACTTTCTCATACACCGGAATTCTTAAAACCTACAACGAGTCGGGTGGGACTTCATCCGTTCAGGTCGCGATCACCGTTGACAACAGCACTGGAACCAACAAGATAACTGCCGTAACCACCCCGGTTCAACCAGTAGTTGGCTCCCAAAATGATAAGTATTTAAATAACCCAATCACTCCAAATAATCCGAACTGGCATTCAGGGGCTACTTTACAAACTGAGGCGCTGGCGGCCCAAAGTGCCACAATCAACTCCGTTTCAGGTGCGACGACAATCTCGACTTCTTGGATCACTTCATTGAAGGACGCGATTGCACAAGCAGCTACTGCTGGTCACACAGTTGGAGCTGCAGTAGTTGTAGCACCAACTCCAACACCTGTGGTTACCACTCCGGCTCCTGTTGTTACCACTCCAGCACCAGCTCCATCCACCACCGCAACGGCAGCGCCCGCTTCGTATACCGGAAATCAACTTCAGAACCCAAATGGTGGCACCATTACCGTGTCAATAGTTGTGGGATCTGTAAGCGGAAAGTTCCAGATGACCTCTATTTCAACCGCCGCTTCAGGCGTGAGTACAACTGACCAGTCCATATTTCCGACTTTGAGATCCGAAGCATTGGCAGCACAAAGCGCTAACATCGCTCCTGTTTCTGTCTCAGGGAATACAGATGTTTCAAACACTTGGGTATCTTCACTTTCATCTGCAATCTCGAAAGCAGCCGCTGCTGGCAGAACCCTCGGTGCTTCAGCCTTAATAATTGTTAATCCTGCGCCGACACCAGCGCCAACTACTCCTGCGCCAGTGCCAGTGCCAACTACTCCTGCGCCAGCGCCAACTACTCCTGCGCCAGCGCCAACTACTCCTGCGCCAG
>CAIQNN010000022.1 GCA_903873185.1 uncultured Actinomycetes bacterium | reverse complement strand
TCCAAAACTATGGCAAAGACGCCGGCCGTTTGTAATGCAAGGGCATCGCTCTTTATCCGATCCCCCGCCTCGCCGCGACCTTGCACTTTAAAGCCACCAAGCGCGTTGACTGATTGCGGGGTTAAACCAAGATGTCCCATGACGGGAATTCCGGCGGCTATCAGCGCTTGAATTTGCGGCGCAACTTTTGCGCCGCCTTCCAATTTAACGGCATGCACCTTGGCCTCTTTTAGAAATCGAATTCCGGTTTCTAACGCCGCACTTGCACCGGTTTCGTAGGAACCAAAGGGGAGATCAACAACCACTAGAGCACGTTCGGAACCGCGAACGACGGCTCGGGCCAGCGGAATTAATTCATCGACCGTTACGGGGATGGTGTTCTCTTCGCCCAGAAAATTGTTTCCAGCGCTGTCGCCTACCAATAAGACTGGGATTTGAGCTTGATCGAAAATGCTTGCGGTCATCTGCTCGTAGCAGGTTAGCATCGCCCATTTTTGCCCGGACTTCTTAAATTTTGCCAAGTCAGCAATTGTTATGCGAGCGGGTTTGGCACCTAGGCCATTGGCATTGGACATCGTTTTCTCCTCTTGATCAAGGCCGCCGATCTTGGCGGTCCCCGTCGTAAACGCGTTCTCAAAGTCTATCGAGGTACGCTCAAGCCATGGGAAATTCAACCGGGCAAATTCGAGTCGCGCTGGCTCAAATCAATCCCACGGTTGGAAACTTGGCGGCCAACGCTGACTTGATCTCTTCCTATGCCAAGCGAGCCCTCGAGGGCGAGGCTCATATGGTTCTCTTTCCAGAGATGAGCCTGACCGGGTACCCAGTTGAAGATCTTGCACTTCGGGCCACCTTTCGAAAAGCCAGCAAAACGGCGATTACGCAGTTGGCGATTCGGTTATTTGAAGAAGGGGCTGGCGAGCTTCTTACAGTTGTGGGATATCTAGAGGAGAGCGCTTCCAACAAACCGCAAAATGCGGTGGCCCTATTACATCGGGGGCTGGTGGTCGGGCGTTACATAAAGCACCACTTGCCAAATTATGGCGTATTTGATGAATATCGAAATTTCGTGGCAGGCACGGAGCCATTGGTATTTCGATATTTTGGCATTGATATCGGGGTTGCCATTTGTGAAGACATCTGGCGCGAAGCCGGCCCAGTTGCAGAACTTGCAGCTCGAACTCCGGGCTTGGTCATTGTTCCAAATGGCAGTCCATTTGAACGAAATAAAGATGACTTGCGTTTGGCGCTGGTAAAGCGTCGGGCACGCGAAATGAACACCACTTTGGTTTATGTAAATATGACCGGTGGCCAAGATGATTTAGTTTTTGATGGCGACAGTATTGTTGTAAATGAATTAGGCGAGACCTTGGCCCGCGCCCCACAATTTATTGATGGCCTGATGTTGGTTGATCTCACTTTGCCAACCGGCACAAGCGCCCCTGACTTAATAATTTCCGAAACCCCGGTGGCCGAATATCCAAAGATCACTCCCGGCACATCAAGGCGCAGCGATGAAGCTGAGCAACTTTGGCAAGCGTTGGTAATTGGATTGCGTGACTACGTCGAAAAAAATCGCTTTCCCTCGGTTATTTTGGGGCTCTCTGGTGGCATTGACTCCGCGTTGGTTGCCGCACTTGCAGCCGATGCAATTGGGGCAAAACGCGTGCATGGCATTGCGATGCCGAGCCGATATTCCTCAGCTCATTCACTAAGTGATGCCGCAGAAAGTGCCAGAACGATTGGGTTGAACTATCGAGTTATTTCGATCGAGCCGATGGTGGCCACATTTTTACAGGAGCTCGGTTTAACCGGTTTGGCCGAAGAGAATGTGCAAGCTCGAGTCCGCGGTACCACCTTGATGGGGCTCTCAAATCAAGAGGGACATTTAGTTTTAGCGACCGGAAATAAATCAGAATTAGCTGTCGGCTATTCGACTCTTTACGGCGACGCGGTTGGCGGCTATGCCCCGATTAAAGATCTTTTCAAAGTAGATGTTTGGCAACTTTCCAGATGGCGAAACGAACAAGCATTGGCAATGGGCGCAGTACCCCCGATCCCATTCAACTCAATCACAAAAGAGCCCAGTGCAGAATTACGACCGGGTCAGAAGGACAGCGATTCGCTACCGGATTACTCGATATTGGATCAAATCCTCCATATCTATATTGAGAAAGATGGCGGAACAGCCGGAATTATTGCTGCCGGCTTCGATGAAGCGTTGGCACTCAGAGTTGCTGACATGGTTGATAAGGCTGAATATAAACGGCGCCAATATCCACCTGGGACCAAGATTTCGCGTCGGGCATTTGGGAAAGATCGTCGGCTGCCGATAACTTCAGGCTGGCGCGAGGTCCGTTAATCATTTTTGGGTATCTGCAAGTAATTAGCGTTTAGACAGGTCGGTTAATCCCTCTCTATTATTTCACTAGGTCACGAGTTCCAGGTTTTAGCCCCGGCTTACTGGACGGCAACCCTCCACCGCGGTGGGGTGCTCCGGGTGAAGACCAGGTCGAACACAGAACGTGTTCGGCAAGCGCTGGTCCAGCTGAAGTTGCTATTGCAAATAGTTTTCTTCATGTCAGACCCCTAATTTTTTGAGAGGGATATCTGTGTCTACTTTTTCGTTAGCGAACGCCTCCTTTGAAACTCGCCAGATTCACGCTGGTCAAGTTCCGGACCCAACCACCGGAGCGCGCGCTCTTCCGCTCTATCAAACAACGGCTTACGCCTTTCGCGATACCAAGCATGCCGCCGATCTTTTCGCGCTTGCAGAACTTGGAAATATCTACACCAGAATCATGAACCCAACTCAGGATGCGGTTGAACAACGGATCGCATCACTTGAAGGTGGCGTTGCAGCTTTGTTGGTTGCGTCGGGTTCTGCCGCTACAACATATGCCATCTTGAATGTCGCCGAAGCTGGAGATCACATTGTCTCCTCACCAAGTCTCTATGGCGGAACTTACAATTTGTTCCACTACACCTTGCCAAAGTTCGGAATCGAAGTTTCCTTCGTTGAAAATCCAGACGATCCACAATCTTGGCGCGATGCGGTAAAACCAAATACCAAAGCCTTCTTTGGCGAAACCATTGCTAATCCTCGCAACGATGTTTTAGATATTGAAACGGTGGCAAAGATCGCGCATGAAAATGGCGTGCCATTGATCGTAGATAACACCGTTGCAACGCCATTTTTAATTCGGCCACTCGAACATGGCGCCGATGTTGTTGTGCACTCTGCGACCAAATTCTTGTCGGGTCACGGCAATGCCGTTGTCGGTGCGATTGTGGATTCCGGGAATTTTGATTACGCGCTTCAAAAGGAGCGTTTTAAAAATTTCAATGAACCAGACCCTAGTTATCACGGCTTGGTTTATGCCCAAGCGCTGGGTGTTGGTTCGGCCTTTGGAGCGAACCTGTCATATATCTTCAAGATTCGCCTGACCTTGCTTCGCGATACCGGGGCTGCTGTAAGCCCGTTTAACGCATGGCTATTGGCTCAAGGCCTCGAGACGCTTTCGCTTCGAATGGAACGCCACGTTTCAAATGCCCAACATTTGGCAAAATGGTTAGAAGCTCAACCATCCGTCGAAAAGGTCAACTACGCCTCGTTGCCATCATCGCCTTGGCATGCGCTAGCCACAAAATATTCGCCAGCGGGAAGTGGTTCAGTTCTCTCCTTTGAACTAAAGGGCGGAATCGAAGCTGGCAAGAAATTTGTCGAAGCCCTAGTACTTCACTCTCACGTAGCCAACATTGGCGATGTTCGATCGTTGGTTATCCACCCAGCATCGACCACTCACTCGCAGCTTTCACCCGAAGAGCAGTTAACTGCGGGCGTTACGCCGGGATTGGTTCGAATCTCGGTCGGACTGGAAAATATCGAAGATATTAAGGCCGATATCACCCAAGGCTTTGCCGCTGCAAAGTAAAACCAATGCGTGAGTTCAATAGACTTGGGTAATGGAGAGCGGATGTGAATATCTGGTCACCGGGGCTTGGCTGGAAAGCTATGACCCCGGCGATCGGCTATTTCTAAATATCGGTGATCTCGAACTCGAATCTGGCGAGACCCTGGTTAATACGGTTTTGGCCTATCAAACTTGGGGCAAATTAAATTCCGCTGGCGATAACGCGATTCTGGTAAATCATGCAATGACCGGCTGGTCCGATGTCACCGGTTGGTGGCCTTCGATGTTGGGATCTGGCTTGCCGCTGGACACTGACAAATATTTCATCATCTGCCCAAATGTTATTGGTGGCTGCCAAGGAAGCACCGGGCCTTCAACCATCGCGCCAGATGGAAAGCGCTGGGGGTCAAGATTTCCTACTGTAACCATTCGGGATATGGTCAAAGCAGAGCTAGTTCTAACCGATATTTTAAATATCTCCCATTACATTTTGGCGGTCGGCCCCTCACTTGGCGGTATGCGATCACTCGAATGGGCAATCCAACATCCGGATCGAGTTAACGCGATCTGCACCATCGGCTCATCCGCCGTGGCCACCGGCGATCAAATTGGTGCTGCGTCCATTCAAATCCGAGCAATTAAAGCTGATCCTAATTTTCATGGCGGCGATTACTACGATTCTGACCAGGGCCCCCTGGAGGGCATGGGAATCGCGCGCCGAATCGCTCACCTGACTTACCGCTCCGAAACTGAGATGGATGTGCGCTTTGGCCGCGAGCTCCAAGGTGATGAGACTGGACGCTATGCCGTTGAGTCCTACTTGGATCATCAGGCGCAAAAACTCGCCAAACGTTTTGATGCCAATACCTATATCGCCCTCACCGAGGCCATGAACTCTCACGATGTGGGTCGAGGCCGTGGGGGAGTAGCGGCGGCGCTGGGCACGGTCAAAATCCCAGTCGTTGTTGGCGCCATTGATACCGATCGCCTCTTTCCACCGCGCCTTCAGGAGGAGATCGTGGAGCTAACCCCGACCGCCCTTCCGTTGGCGATCATTTCTTCGCCCTTTGGCCATGATGGCTTCCTAATTGAAATGGAGACGGTTGGCGAGATCGTACGTTCGGCTATTGCCGTCGGACTTTTGGGGAAGAATCAAGGTCAGAATTAGGGTTTCGCCCGCCAAAATCAGGCTTAAATGTGCATAAGTGCCTGTGGACAATTTATAATATAGGTAAGCAACTTTCCCTGGTCGGTAGTTAGGCCAGACAAACAAAAAGGATGATCTGTGGCTGGAATTGGTGCGCTCAAAAACGGTGCAAAAGCAGTGAAGAGTTCGACCACAACGACGCCTGCTGCGACTAAAAAAGTTGCGGCAAAAAAGAGCGTTGCGAAAGCGGCACCGGTTGCTAAGAAGGCCGTTGCTAAGAAGGCCGTTGCTAAGAAAAGAGCGGTAAAACCAGCGAAAAAAGCGGACTCCAAGAAGATCGCCGGTCCACGGCTATTTCCAACCAAAGCAGAATTAGAAGCGCGTCGAATTGCCGAAGAAGAGGCAGCGCGAATAAAAGAAGAGAAGAAATTAGCTGGTCGTAAATTATTTCCAACCAAGGCTGAACTCGAGGCAAAGCGATTGGCCGCGCTAGGGCAAGATGTCGAATTATCAGTTGAAACTGCAGAGAATTCAACAGTTGTAAAAGATAAAGGGGCGAAAGCCGCTAAAGCGGTAGTCACCAAAATTGATGGCGAAGAGGTTGAACTCGAAGAAATCGAGCTCGAGGACTTGGATTCTTTGGTCGAAGAAACCAAAGAAGAGGTTCCAGCCGAAGACCCAGCGAACGAAATTCGCGTCGTCAACGTTGCCGAAGAATCACAAAACGAAGTTAACGCTTTCACCATTAAAGACTCTGAAGAAGATGATGCACCAGCCCAAACGGTTCTTACTGCTGGCGCTACCGCAGATCCGGTAAAAGATTATTTGAAGTTAATTGGTCGCGTTCCTTTGCTAAATGCCGAAATGGAAGTTGACCTTTCACTTCGAGTTGAAGCTGGCCTCTTTGCCGAAGAAAAATTGGCAAAAGATAAGAAGATGGATAAGAAGATGCGCCGCGAAATGGAGCAGCTTGTCCTTGATGGTCGCCGAGCAAAGAATCACTTGCTAGAGGCAAACCTTCGTCTCGTTGTTTCGCTGGCAAAGCGTTATACCGGTCGCGGCATGCTTTTCTTGGATCTAATTCAAGAAGGAAACCTTGGTTTGATTCGCGCCGTTGAAAAGTTCGACTACACAAAGGGCTATAAGTTCTCTACATACGCCACGTGGTGGATTCGTCAGGCGATCACTCGTGCCATGGCTGACCAAGCTCGAACGATTCGTATTCCCGTTCACATGGTTGAAGTCATCAACAAGTTAGCTCGTGTTCAACGACAGATGTTGCAAGATCTCGGTCGCGAACCAACGCCAGAAGAGCTTGCCAAAGAACTTGATATGACTCCCGAGAAGGTTGTTGAAGTTCAAAAGTATGGTCGCGAACCAATCTCCCTTCACACCCCTCTTGGCGAAGAAGGCGATTCCGAGTTCGGTGATCTGATTGAAGATTCCGAAGCAATTGTTCCGGCTGATGCCGTCTCATTCACCTTACTTCAGGAGCAGCTTCACTCAGTTCTGGATACCTTGTCCGAACGCGAAGCTGGCGTAGTTGCCATGCGATTTGGGTTAACTGATGGTCAACCAAAGACTCTTGATGAGATCGGAAAGGTTTACGGGGTTACCCGCGAACGCATTCGTCAGATCGAGTCAAAGACAATGTCCAAATTGCGCCACCCATCCCGTTCGCAAGTACTTCGAGATTATCTAGATTAAGAGGGCGTTATAAGTGTCAGAAAATGTGAAGTTGCGGGTAAAGGCCAATGGCTCGATCAGAGTCACTGGCACCGTTGATTTTGTAGATGCAGATGGAAATATCTTGGAGACTCGCACCGATTTTTCACTTTGCCGATGCGGCTTATCTAAAGAGAAGCCATTTTGCGATAGCTCACACAAGGGCGGGGCATTTATTGCAGGCGAATACGAGCCAAAGAAAGATTAGTTAGCTTTTAAAGGCGCCTTAGCGGGCGTCTGAGGCGACTGCAGTTAGCTTGCTGGTCTCATCTTGGATTGCAGCAACTACTGGCTTTAGACCTTCGGCATACTCTTTTGCATGGTGGCCACAGAATAAAAGCTCACCACCGTTGAGCAAGGTTGCCCGAACATAAGCCTGTGCCCCACAACGATCGCATCGATCAATGGCATTTAACGGCGTTGGTTCGAGAATCAACTGCTCAGTCATCTGTTCCTACTTTCTGCTAACTACGTTTCTAGTCGTAGTTTAAGGCTAATACTGACATTTGCGCTTACTTGGTGATGGGAACATCAAAGCACTACTTCTTTATTCCCCGCTCCTAAATTATCGTTAAATTGGCTCGGGCGTGTCAGATATCTCAAGATATAGGCAGATTCTCCACTAATTCTCACCTAATTTGGGCGCGTACGGCATCAGCGGCCTTTAGAGATAGATAACCTTTCCCCCCATGGCCAGTAATGATAAATCTCAGGTGATCGAGAGCGATTACACGGCGAAAGATTTAGCCGTTCTCGAAGGCCTAGATGCCGTTCGCAAACGCCCCGGAATGTATATCGGAACCACAGATTCTCGTGGGTTGATGCATTGTCTCTGGGAGATCATCGACAACTCGGTGGACGAAGCGCTAGCGGGTCACTGCAAGAAAATTGAAATTAATCTCGAATCTGATGGCTCAGTCGAAGTACATGATGATGGCCGAGGAATTCCAGTCGATAAAGAACCCAAGACCGGATTAACTGGCGTTGAAGTCGTTATGACCAGATTGCATGCCGGCGGAAAATTTGGCGGTGGCTCATATGCCGCATCCGGCGGTCTTCATGGCGTCGGTGCCTCAGTTGTTAATGCCTTGGCCTCGCGCCTTGATGTTGAAGTCGATCGAAACGGCAAGATTTATTGGATGTCCTTTCAACGCGGCAATGCTGGCATCTTCGAAGGCGATGGTCCAAAGGCTTCTTTTAGCGAAAGTTCTGGCCTGCGAATTATTGGCAAAGTTTCGCCAAAGATCACGGGAACTCGAATTAAGTGGTGGTTTGATCGTCAGATTTTCCTGAAAGAGGCTGAACTAGCGATCGAGGATATTTATGCCCGCGCTCGCCAAACTTCCTATTTAGTTCCAGGGCTAACTTTGATCGTTAACGACAACCGAGGCAAAGCGGCAACAACGGAAACTTTCTTTCACAAGGGCGGTATCTCCGAGTTTTGCGCCTTCCTTCGCCCCGATGAACCAATTGGTGAAGTTGTTCGCCTACAAGGTTCCGGTAATTACACCGAAACCGTCCCAGTCCTTGATGAAAAAGGGCACATGATGCCCACCGATGTTGACCGCGAAATGCAGGTTGATATCGCAATCCAGTGGGGAATGGGTTACGAAACTACCTTAAGCTCCTTTGTAAATATTATTTCAACGCCAAAGGGCGGAACTCACGTTCAAGGTTTCGATCGCGCCATCACTAAGGCGATCAATGACGCCATGCGCGCCACCAAGACGCTAAAGAACAATGAGATTGATGTAATCAAAGATGACGTGCAGGAAGGCATGACGGCGGTCGTAACGGTTCGAATGTCCGAGCCGCAATTCGAGGGTCAGACCAAGGAAGTTTTAGGTACCGCTGCGGCCAACAAGATCGTTGCGGCCGTAGTCGCTGATGAGCTAAAGAATTTCTTCGCCACTACCAAGCGCTTAGATAAGGCAACCGGCCGCGCAGTCTTAGACAAAATTGCCGCCGCCTCCAGAACTCGTATTTCAGCGCGTGCGCACAAGGATTTGCAACGCCGTAAGAATGCGCTAGAAAGTTCTTCGTTGCCGACAAAACTTTCCGATTGCAGATCCGATGACACCAATCGCACCGAGCTATTTATCGTCGAAGGTGATTCCGCGCTGGGCACTACAAAGGCTGCCCGGAACTCCGAATTCCAAGCGATTTTGCCAATTCGCGGCAAGATCCTAAATGTGCAGAAAGCTTCACTCTCGCAAATGCTCGAAAACAACGAGTGTGCATCAATCATCCAGGTTATTGGTGCCGGCTCTGGTCGCTCCTTCCAACTTGAAGACGCTCGCTACGGCCGCGTTATTTTGATGTCCGATGCTGATGTGGACGGCTCTCACATCCGTTGCCTACTTCTGACTTTGCTCTACCGCTATATGCGTCCGCTTATTGAAGATGGCCGAGTCTTCGCCGCTATCCCACCACTGCATCGAATCGATGTTGTCGGCGGAAAGCGCGGGGAGCTCCATTACACCTACTCTGATGATGAGATGCGCAAAGTCCTGGCGGATCTAACCAAGGGTGGAAAACGTTGGAAGGAACCCGTTCAACGTTACAAGGGCCTGGGCGAGATGGATGCTGATCAACTGCGCGAGACCACCATGGATCCAGTTCATCGCACGTTGCGCCGAATCACCATGAAGGATGCTGCTGCCGCAGAACGAGTTTTCGAACTATTGATGGGTAACGAAGTAGCGCCTCGCAAAGAATTTATTTCTAATGCCGAGATTGATCGCGATCGGATTGACGCTTAACTATTTTTGTTAGTTAAAAAAGCGTTTCCTTATCGCTCTCTATTGCAGCTACCGGCTTCTTCTTATCGCCTTCTAGCCGGGAACGGCGTGGGGTGGCAAAGTTTTTGGCAACTGCCGTTAACTCTTCGGAAACCTGCTTCTTGATTGCCTCTTTGCTGGCAAGCAATTTCTTGAGGGCAGCTATGGTCGTTGAGAGCTCTTTTTGCTCGGTCTCTAGCTCCAACTTGGACATCTTCGTTAGACGCCGAAGTGGCATATCAAGGATATAAGTAGTTTGTTCATCGCTTAATTTGAAGCTCTTCATGAGGGCTTCTTTAGCGGTAGCAGCATCTTCACTGCCACGGATAATTTTTATGACCTTATCGATATCAATGATGGCTTTAAGAAGACCATCGACCAAGTTCAATCGTGATTCAGCTTTTGCTTTTCGAAACTCGGAACGGCGGCGAACTACTTCGATTCGATGATCGATAAAGACTTGAAGTAAATCCTTTAAGCCCAAGGTGAGCGGCTTGCCATTTACCAGTGCAACTGCATTGATCGAGAAAGCATCTTCCATTGGCGTGAGTTTGTAGAGTTTTTCTAAGACATCTTCGGCTTCAAAGCCATTTTTGATTTCAATGACTACTTTGGTGCCTTGTTGACCATCGGAGAGATCGATGATGTCCGAGATTCCTTGAATCTTCTTGGCTTTAACTAAATCGGCAATCTTTTCCACGATCTTTTCTGGTCCAATGTTGTATGGAAGCTCGGTAACGATAATTCCCATTTTGCGTGCCGTTACTTTTTCGATCGTAGCTGTGGCCCGCACTTTAAAGGCGCCGCGCCCGCTTTCGTATGCTTCGATGATTCCTTCGCGAGCAACGATCTCTCCGCCCGTTGGGAAATCTGGGGCTGGGACAAATTTCATCAGCGCTTTTAACGTGGCATTTGGATTATCAATTAAGTGTTTGGTTGCGGCAATTACCTCACCCAAGTTATGGGGCGCCATGTTGGTAGCCATACCCACGGCAATACCGGTAGCACCATTGACCAAAAGGTTAGGAAATGCGGCTGGCAAAACGAGTGGCTCCATAAGCTGGCCGTCATAGTTAGAGCCGAAATCAACGGTATTTTCATCAGATTCATTGACCATCGCCATGGCCGGTGGCGCTAACCGAGATTCGGTGTATCGCATCGCGGCTGGGCCGGCATCCAGGGAACCGAAGTTTCCATGGCCATCGATCAAGGGCAGGCGCATAGAAAAGCTTTGTGCCATTCGAACCAAGGCATCGTAGATTGCGCCATCGCCATGAGGGTGAAGCTTTCCCATGACATCGCCAACGACGCGGGCGCACTTAACGTGGCCTTTCTCGGGGCGCAGGCCCATTTCGGACATCTGATGAAGGATTCGGCGCTGAACCGGCTTTAGCCCATCACGAGCATCGGGCAGGGCGCGAGAGTAAATGACGGAGTAGGCGTACTCCAGGAAGGAGTCCGACATCTCTTGGGAGACATCAATGTCGACGATGCGACCAGGGTTCTCGCCAGGTTTTGGGAGAACGGCTTTAGGGATACGGGCCATGTGGTTATCCTGCCAATCTATTGCGCTCTTATGGCGCACCGACAAGCGGTCTGGCACCAATATGTGAAACACAGCGAGCCGCCATCTCGACCGCAATTTCTAACGCGAGGGCGATTGAGCCGCCGGCAACCCAAGTAGGAATCAACCCCGCCACAAAACTATCGCCAGCGCCAGTTGAGTCGACAAAATTTGTGGGAGCTGCTGGGAGCTGAATAATCGCGCCACCGCGCTCTTGTGCCAGTGCACCATTGGCACCTCGCTTGATCACTACCGTTGGGGCAATTGTTAAAAGATCGGCCACCGCGTGAACTGGATTGGAAAATCCGGTCAGGAAGTGGGCCTCTTCTTCATTTAGAACAATTAAATCCATGCTCGAAAGCCAACCTCGGACTACTTGTACACCGACTTCGGAAAGTACGCCGACTGAAGCAGGGTCAAAAACAATGGGCAGGTTTCGTGCTTTAGCGATTTCAATAATTTGAAGTACGCCTGGGCGCGAGAGCGGGTTGAGCAGTGGATAACCTGATAAATAAATCGCGCTGATATCGGAAAGATCGGGAAGATCGTTTGGGCCCAATCCAGAGTTAGCGCCGGAATCTGGAAACATGGTGCGCTCGCCGCTCTTATCAACTAAAACAATAACTACGCCAGTATTGGCATCAGGTACGACGGTATTTGAATGTTGCACGCCGTATCTATCTAGTTCTGCGATTACGGTGCGCCCGGCGGCATCATCGCCAACTCGAACGATTAAATGAACATTGGTCCCAGAGGTAGCTAGCCAGGAGGCAACATTCGCCGCAGCCCCGCCACCATGAGTCGAAATTTTGGCCCGGGTATCGCTGGCGTAATTAATCTCGGACTCTAAAATCGCTACGACATCGAGCATGATGTCGCCAATGCATAGTATTTTCATAGTGAAATATTCTTTAAAGAATTACCGTGGAAGCGCGATGGCGATCTCGGCTGCCAAGCGCGCATTTGATTTGATAATGTCAATGTTTACTCGAAGCGATTCGCCGCCACTTTGGGCGTGGAAGTACTCGAGCAAGAACGGAGTAACCGCCTTTCCAGTGACATGAGCTGCCTCGGCAGCCGCCAAGCCCTCTTCTAGAATTCGATTGTGAAGGGCAAGATCCATTTGATTTTTAACTGGATTGGCCACCACGATCGCACAATTTGAAGTCTTTAATTCAAATCGGTAACTCCATATTGCCGCGATATCGGCGGCAGCTTCAACGCGGTGTTCGATTTCGTAGCCGGAATCAGTTAGATAAAAGCCCGGGAATTTATTGGTCTGATAACCCAAGACCGGAACTGCAAATGATTCAAGGCGTTCTAAAGTGCCAGGCACATCCAGAATCGATTTGACGCCGGCGCAAACAATTACGATCGGAGTATTAGCCAGCGCGAGCAGGTCAGCGGATTCATCGTAAGTATGGCCGCGGTGAACACCGCCAAGTCCGCCAGTGGCAAAAACAGAAATTCCAGCCAAGTTGGCAATATGTGCCGTGGCTGCAACTGTCGTGGCTGCCGATTGTTGGTTCGCCTCGATGATTGCCAAGTCACGGGTTGAGGCTTTAACAACATTGTCGTCGTTTGCGATTCGTTCTAGCTCTTTGGTCTCAAGGCCAATGTGAATAACACCATCAATAAGTGCGATCGTCGCAGGCGTGGCGCCAGCCTTGCGGACTAAGTGCTCAACTTCTAGGGCGACTTCAAGATTCTTAGGTCGTGGCAAGCCGTGACTAATAATCGTTGATTCCAGAGCAACAATCGGGGTATTGCCTCTGCGGGCGGCATTTACTTCACGAGAAAAGCGGATCATAGGAGGCAGGTTAGTCGTCCGCGCGAAGGAAAGATAAATTTTCGTCAGGTGTGGGGCAAGATAGGCGGGTGAGCTTTCAATTATCCGATCTGTCGAACTCGGTCTTCGCGAGTTTAGGCGTGAGGGGCAGGCCAGATCTCCTCGATATCGGCGAGAGTCCATTCGGGCGCGAATGCATTGTTTTAATTGATGGAATGGGCGCTGATGCCATCGCGAATTACTCGGCTCGATTTCCGGTCTTCGAACGTTTCGCGGCGCGAGGTGCGCTCAAATCGCATTTCCCTACAACGACGGTGACAAACCTTTCCTCGCTAGGCACCGGCGTTCTTCCCGGTGTTCACGGCATGCTGGGCTATACGGTCCGAGTGCCACGCAGCGGAGAACCCGGGCGCTTGTTAAATGCCCTGAAGTGGGATGAGCGAGTCGATCCACTTACCTGGCAACCCGAACTAACCAATTTTGATCGCGCTCGCGCTTTGGGCGTAACGGTTTCGCATATCGCGGCAAAGCGTTATGAAGGTTCGGGCTTCACTAAAGCAGCGCTTCGTGGCGCATCGTACTTAGGTGCAAATCAATTATCAGAAATTTTTGCGGAAGCCGCTCGAGCGCTCAATCCGACTCCCTCCTTTGCCTATATTTATTTAAATAACCTGGATCACGCCGGCCATGAAAGTGGCGTGGGTTCTGAGAGTTGGATAGCGGCGCTTGGGATCGTTGCGCAGCTTTTGGAAGGGCTCCTTGCAAAATTGCCAAAGGGCGTACGCATTTGGTTGACCGCTGACCATGGCATGGTGAATGTTGGTGACTCAGTAATTATCGGAGTTGAGAATGAACTTCGAAAAAACGTAACTCTGATTGGCGGGGAGCCTCGCGCTCGCCACATCTACTTAAAGGCAGGATCGGAAGTAGAAACCGTTGCGCAGTGGCGCGAGTTTTTTGGCACCCGCGCAAGCATTTACAGTAAATCGGAGCTGATTGGCTCCGGGCTCCTGGGTGAAGTTGTAACCGCAGATAGCGAAGACCGGTTAGGCGATTTGATCGCAGTTCCAAATGGTGAACTAATCTTGATTGATCCAGATCGAATTCCTCAAGAGAGCTCGATGGTCGGGCACCATGGCGGGCTATCAGAAACTGAACTATCAATACCGCTTTTGAGCGCAACGACCTGATTCGGTACTAGAGTTTTTCCATGAGCGAATCGATTACCTTTCCAAGCAATGGTGGAAATTGCACCGGCTATCTGGCACTTCCCGAGAAGGGAAATGGCGCGGCAGTAATTGTCATCCAGGAGTGGTGGGGTTTAGTAGGACACATCAAGGATGTAGTTGAACGCTTTGCTGCCGCCGGATTCGTTGCTCTCGCGCCAGATCTGTATCACGGCGAGGTAACAACCGAACCCGATGAGGCTCGCAAATTATTGATGGAGTTGCAGATGAAGCAGGCGGGCCAAGATATTGCCGGTGCCGCGGCTTATTTGAAATCTAGATCTGATGTTACGGGCGGTGTAGGTGCAATCGGATTTTGCATGGGAGGTGCGCTCGCCATTTGGAGTGCAACGATTTCTGATGAGATCAGCGCCAGCGTTGGGTTTTATCCAGGCGGCTCATGGGAGCGTATGTCACCAGATTGGGAGAGTTTTTCTGGAAAGTCTGCGCAATTTCATTGTGCCGAATCCGATGGAACCTCAGCTGCGATCAACATCCAAGAAGCAATCTCTGGAATTAATGGAGCGATGGGTAGGGCTGATGCCTATGACTATCCAGGAACTAAACATGCCTTTTTCAACGATGATCGCCCAGAAGTTTTTGATTCAGCGGCAGCCGAGCTAGCGTGGGGTCGAACCGTGCTCTTCTTTAACGATCAACTTATTAACTAAAAAAATTACTCTTCCTCGTTCTTGCCACCGAACATAATGTCATCCCATGATGGAATGCGAATTCTTTTTGTAACGCCATCCTTTTTAGCATCAGGTTCAATTTCAACGCGCTCCGTTACTGGGGTGGTTGAGATTCGAATAGTTTCAACGATCTCTTCTTCGCGTACCGCTACCAACCTTGGCGCTGGCGCCGACTGATCAGTTGTATAGACCATGCCATGCGTAGGTAATTTTGCTCGTGCTTCACGTTCTTCGCCATTGATCCATTTGGCATCGTCGTCAACTGCAGTGATCGAATGATTGTGTAAATCAAAATTCCAAACCGCTGTGGATTCGCCTTCGCGATTTGGGTAGGTCAAAACAATTTCCCAAATTCCATCGCCGACTCGATGGGTATTCCATTCGATTGCCGAAAGATCAACGCCGCGAGGTCCAAGCCGTGAGTGTGCGGCTGTTTCAAGATTTGGTGCGTGAGAATCTCTCCGAAGTGCCGTCTTGAGTGCTATCGAGATTACATAGGCTCGCTCTTGGAGAATTGGACCAGAGTATTTATCAATTTTTTCGAGTGACCAATCGGTGTCATAGGCAATGTCAGCCATGGTCTCGCCGGCACGCAGGCGCGCTTGAATCTCTTTTACGGTAACGACGACTTCATCTCCTTGTTCATAAGAATTTGCAACAGCAACAAGGTGCGGTGCCGCGATCGTAGCTTTTAAGGCGCCATCGACTTCAAGGCGAAATTCATTGCCTTCGGTGTCGGTTAGCTCAAGAAAATTTCCATCTTCGGAGCGACCAATAATTCTTAAGTCAGTCACGAGACAAGAGTGCCACAGCGCTTGCCCAAAACGGGGGAGAAGCGCTTGTTATGCATCCGACAAGCGATAGATTTGCCGAATGAGCGCTGCATTTGATTTAGATGAATTATTAGCCCTCGCAATTAGCGTTGCAGAGTCAGCCGGTTCTTGGCTTATGCAGCGACCTGAGGTTCTAGATGTCCACCAAAAAACTTCGGCCGTGGATTTCGCAACCCAGATGGACCACGCCAGCGAGAAGTTAATTGTCGAGCGACTACTTGCGGCCCGCCCAAATGACGGGATTATCGGCGAAGAAGGAGCCTGCCGACCTAGTAGCTCTGGTTTGACTTGGGTGATTGACCCCCTCGATGGAACGGTCAACTATTTCTATGGTTTGCCAGGATGGAATGTGAGCATCGCCGCCAAAGATGAGAGCGGAGTTTTAGTAGGGGCGGTTTTTGCCCCGTCAGTTAATACCCTTTGGAGCGCCCGGCGCGGCGGTGGCGCCTTCCAAAATGGGCTCCCAATTCATTGCAATGATCCGATTGCGCTCAACCGGGCCTTAATCTCTACCGGTTTTTCCTACGATTTAGCGCTACGCGAGGAGCAAGCGGTCCGAATTCATCGTTTAATCCCGCAAATTCGCGATTTACGACGAATCGGGGCTGCGGCGGTAGATCTATGCCACGTGGCAGCCGGAATGGTGGATGGCTACTTTGAGGCAACTTTGAACGAGTGGGATTTGGCTGCTGGTGGCTTAATCGCCAAAGAAGCAGGCGCAATTGTGACTGGACGCCATGGCGGGGAGCCAAACCATGAGATGGTGATTGCTGCAGGTCCCGCCCTGCACGCTCAATTGATGGCGGCGGTCGATTAGCTCGGCAAGCCCCTCAAATTGTTCACAATAGGCTCGGTATGGCAGGATACGTCTCTTGGCGCTTAAGCCAAAAGGCTCCACCTCATAAACTCGAATATTTAAGTTAGGAACTGCCATGAACGTGCTCGACTCGGTTGATGCGGCTTCACTCCGCTCCGATCTGATCAATTTCCGTCCCGGAGATGAAATCAAGGTCCACGTTCGTGTTATCGAAGGTAGCAAGAGCCGTATCCAGGTTTTCCAAGGCATCGTAATTCGCCGTACTGGTTCTGGCGTTCGCGAGACCTTCACCATTCGTAAACTTTCCTACGGCGTCGGCGTTGAGCGAATTTTTCCAGTTCATACCCCGGTAATCGAGAAGTTTGAAATGGTCCGTCGTGGCGATGTTCGTCGTGCGAAGCTTTACTACCTACGCGATCTTCGCGGCAAGGCAGCAAAGATCAAAGAGCGTCGTGGCGCCAATAATGAATTTATCGTTGAAGATCGCCCAGTTATTGAGGCCGTAGTTGAAGCGCCAGTTGAGGCCGTTGTTGAAGCGCCAGTTGAGGCCGTTGTGGAAACTCCGGTTGAAGTTGTCGTTACCGACGAGTCCGCGCCACAAGCGTAACTTCCAGATTATTTATGCGCGTTCCTAAGAAGGGTTCTCTTCTTAGGGAACTTCCAATCATCGTTGTAGCGGCACTTGTCGTTTCGGTATTGGTAAAAACTTTCTTGGTTCATTTCTTCTTCATCCCATCTGGCTCCATGGAGAACACGCTTCAAGTTGGCGATCGAATCGCGGTCAATAAGTTGGCCAGCTACTTTAGCGATATCAAACGCGGCGAAGTTGTTGTGTTTCATGATCCCGCAAATTGGTTGGGCGCAGTACCAGCAGAGACCGGTCCAAAGGCTTTAGAAGTAGTAAAGAGCGGATTAGTGGCAGTTGGAATTTTGCCTGATCCAGCTAAGCAATATTTGATCAAGCGAGTAATCGGCGTTGGTGGGGATCATGTCGTCTGCTGCGATGCAAAGGGTCGACTTCAGATCAATGGCACTTCGGTCAACGAGCCGTATATTTTTGCCGGAAATAAACCGAGTGAGAGTAATTTCAATGTGACTGTTCCCAAAGGGTTCATTTGGGTGATGGGCGATCATCGCGGTGCCAGCGCGGATTCGCGTTTTCATACCGATGACATCCACAAGGGAATGGTGCCACTTAGCGATGTGGTTGGTCGCTCCGAATTTGTAGTTTGGCCATTTAGTCACGCAAAGTTCTTAGCTGCAGGTCAGGATCTTTCGAAAGTCGCGGTTAAGAAATAACCTTAAATGATTCATATCGAGCGGGATCTCATTGAATCAGGATTCAAATCAATTGCTGGCGTTGACGAAGCTGGCAGAGGTCCTTGTGCCGGTCCATTAGTCGTAGCAGCCGTTATTTTAGAAGACCCGCTCGATTCCATTTG
>CAIQNN010000021.1 GCA_903873185.1 uncultured Actinomycetes bacterium | reverse complement strand
GATTTGGTAAGGCAGGGCAAAGTCCACTACATCGGTTTCTCCGAATGGAGCGCCGATCAAATTGCCGCAGCGCTTAAGATTCAAAAGAAGGCCGGGTACACCCGATTTGTTTCAAGCCAGCCACAGTATTCAATGCTATGGCGAGTAATTGAAAGCAAAGTCGTACCGCTTTGCGAAGAAGAAGGAATCGGACAGATCGTCTGGTCGCCAATTGCACAAGGTGTCTTAACGGGCAAATATCTTCCAGGCAAGAAGCCGCCAGCTGGATCTCGTGCGACTGATAAAAAGAGCGGCGCCGGAATGATCTCTGGCTGGATGCGCGATGAAGTCTTGACGGCGGTTCAAAAACTACGCCCGATCGCTGAAGGTTTAGATCTAACCCTTTCGCAATTGGCGCTAGCCTGGGCGCTTAATAACACCAATGTTTCATCGGTGATCATGGGCGCAACCAAACCAGCTCAAGTGAAAGAAAACGTTAAAGCTTCCGGGGTTAAGTTGGGTGCAGATGTACTTACAACTATCGATCAAGTTCTCGGAAATCTTCCCGAGCGCGATCCGGAGAAGTCCCAAAGCCCTAATCCTCGCGCCTAATAAAGCGCGAGGTACTTCGAGAAGTTAGAAGCTCTCGCCGCGCTTAACTTGAGGCGAAGGCGCACGCATGCGGCGCATTTGAGTTGATCTTAACCAGCCGTACATTCCCAACCCCTTCAATGGCTCATTGGGAAAGCGCTTGCTAACTTCCTTGCGGATCCGACGAGTGAAGAAGAAGCCGGAGAGCAATGAGTAGAGCATCGCGGAATACATGAACAAAATCGCAAGCAATTGAATGTAGCGATTTGGGATCACGGTTAGCACCAGAACAATGACAATCACCGGCAAGAAATATTCACCGATCGAGCGACGGGAATCGACATAGTTTCGAATAAATTTGCGTACTGGTCCACGGTCACGAACCGGAAGCGCGGTTTCATCCCCCCGCATATAGGCGGCACGAACTTCCTTGCGGCGCGCCATTGCGGCTTCGCGATCTTTGGCTTTTGCAGCTTTGCTTGTGGCAGGAGCTAATGAGTTCACCTTGCGGCGAGCTTCAGCTTCTTTGCGCTTCGGGGTGGCGTGGCCTTTTCCCTTGGATTCCTCGGACGCTTCGATCTTCTTCTCTTCGCTCATGTAGTTAAGGTAGAGCCAGCATTCTTTCCAGCGCAACTTTGGCGTATTTGGCCGTCTCCGCCGCAACGCTGATTTGGTTGACCAACCGGCCATTGACCAGCGATTCCATCGCCCAAACCAGGTGGGGGAGGTCAATTCGGTTCATGGTTGAGCAGTAGCAGACGGTTTTATCGAGAAAGTGGATCTGCTTATCCGGGTGAGCATTGGCCAGGCGCTGGACTAAATTCAATTCCGTACCGATTGCCCACGCTGAACCAGACGGTGCCCCTTCAATAGTCTTGATTATCATCTCGGTACTGCCAACCACATCTGCTTGGGAAACCACATCATGCTGGCACTCAGGATGAACCAAAATTGAAACGTTGGGAATTGCCGTTCGGCTCGCTGCAACATTAGCTACCGAAAATCTGCCATGAACTGAACAATGCCCACGCCAAAGAATGACTTTTGCTTTGATGATTGCTTCATCAGTTAAGCCGCCATTTGGTTTCCATGGGTTCCAGATAACGCAATCTTCCAAAGCGAGACCGAGCTTGAGAACTGCAGTATTTCTTCCCAAATGTTGATCAGGAAGAAAAAATATTTTCTCGCCTTGTTCAAAGGCCCATTTCATGGCCCGCTCTGCATTGGATGAAGTGCATACTGCGCCGCCATTTCGCCCAGTGAAGGCTTTGATAGCTGCCGTTGAATTCATGTAGGTGATTGGAATGGTCTTCGCGGCCACACCCAATTTTGTGAGGGCAAGCCAAGCCTCATTGACTTGGTTGGAATTAGCCATATCTGCCATTGAGCAACCAGCTGAGAGGTCGGGCAAAATCACCTTTTGGGTTGGCGTAGTAAGGATGTCGGCACTTTCGGCCATGAAATGCACGCCGCAGAAAAAGATGAATTCGGCATCAGGGGTGGCGGCGGCAGTTTGCGCCAATTTGAAGGAGTCGCCAGTGACATCGGCAAAGGCGATTACTTCATCGCGCTGGTAATGATGACCCAAAATCATCGCTCGGTCACCAAGCGCGGCCCTGGCAGCCTGTGCTCGAGCGACCAAAGTCGGATCACTGGCGGGTGGAAGCTCGCCATCGCAGGAAACCCCACGTTCACTGGCCAGATCTCGGCCTTGGCCTAGCAGTAGCAGCTCAGATAAGGACATTCCGACATTCTCTACCCAATTACCGCCCCTCGCCAATTATTGACCGCCCTGAGCCTCGGGAATGTTTTTGCGGGGCAAATGGTTCTTCAAGCAGGTAACCTTTGTACCCGCGGTTCGAATAGGCCCGCGCAGCCAAGGGCATTTAAGCGAAAAATGGAGAGATAAATGAGCACTGAGACCACGACAGAAGTCACGATTCAAACTGCCGGGATTCTGCTTTCCGATGTTGCTGCCGTAAAGGTAGGCGCACTTTTGGCACAAGAGGGTCGCGATGATTTAGCCCTGCGCGTTGCGGTTCAGCCAGGCGGTTGCTCCGGACTTCGCTACCAACTTTACTTTGATGATCGCTCCCTTGATGGCGACACCGTTACCACCTTCGGGTCAGTAAAGGTTGTTACAGACAAGATGAGCACTCCGTATTTGATGGGCGCATCGATCGATTTCGTAGACACCATTGAAAAGCAAGGCTTCACGATCGACAATCCAAATGCTCAGGGATCCTGTGCCTGCGGAGACTCTTTCAACTAAAACTTAAGTTTGATTGGCAATGGGCGAGCGAAAGCTCGCCCATTGCCATTTACTAACGCGATAATGCACCCATGAAGATTGCAGTGGCAGGTTCGGTGGGTCGCGATCATTTGATGACCTACACGGGGAAGTTCACCGATTCGCTAGTCGAAGGATCGTTAGCAAAAGTTTCGCTTTCATTCCTAGTAGACAGCCTCGATATTCGCCGTGGTGGGTGCGGTGCAAATATTGCTTTCGGAATGGCGGCTTTGGGTCTTCACCCAATTTTAATTGCGGCCGTCGGGAAAGATTGGGCCGATTACGATGCGTGGTTAAGTCGTCACGGTGTTGATACTTCGCATGTTTTGATTTCGCAAGCGCTATTTACCGCCACATTTATGGTTACTACTGATGATGATTTAAATCAGATCGCTTCCTTTTTCCCAGGAGCAATGAGCGAGGCACGATTGATTGAACTAGGACCGATCGTAGATAAAGTTGGCAAGTTTGACCTACTGGTAATTTCGCCGGATGACCCAGAAGCCATGGTGCGCCATTCCGAAACTGCTCGAACAATGGATATTCCCTTTGCTGCGGATCCATCACAGCAGTTAGCACGAATGAGCGGAGAAGAGATTCGGTTGTTGATTCAAGGCGCCAAGTACCTCTTTCTAAATGAGTATGAACTTGCTTTGGCGCTGCAAAAGACTGGCTGGAGTGATGAAGAACTATTCAGTCGCGTTGAAGTGCGAGTAATTACCTTAGGGTCAAACGGAGTGCGAGTAGAAGAGCACGGTCAGCCGACAATCCATGTGGATGTGGCCCAAGAAAAGGCGAAGGTAGATCCGACTGGTATCGGAGATAATTTTCGATCTGGGTTTATTGCTGGGCTTTCATGGGGATTTAACCACGAACGCTGTGCGCAACTTGGTTCGATGCTGGCTACTTACTGCTTGGAGACCAAAGGCACTCAGGAGTATCGCTTTGACGAGCAAGAGTTCATGAGTCGATTTGAAGCTGCATACGGGAGCGAGGCGCGCGCTGATATCGAAGGAAAGATTCAACCTCGAATGGTGGGCTAGGTCAGTTTTGTTATTTTAAAGCGCTGCACTTCTACTAATTCACTTTGATTTCCGGTCATTCTGGCCCATGCTGCTAAATCGTTCTGAGTCGCTGGGTCATCACTTAGCAATTCAATAGTTTGTCCAAGTTCCATCTTTGCGACTTCTCTGGCCGTTTCAATAATTGGCAGTGGACATCGCTTTCCACGCGCGTCAATTAACTTTGGGTCCATCGTCAACTTCGAAGCGCCGCAACTTTTACTTGTAAGGTTTTTAGGAATTCTGCGATTGCAGTTGGTTCAATATCGGCGTTGAGTCGCAATCTAATGTTGCCGCCAGTTAGCAATCCCATCTCGGCCAAGACATGACTTGGGGTTAAATTCATTGAGGAACAAGCAGAGCCCGAATCGACCGCGAACCCAGCGGCATCTAGCTCTGTCAGTAATCGCTCGGCATCGATATAGAGAAATGAAAGCGAAAGTATTTCTGGATTGGTGTTGGAGAGAGTTCCGGCAATGTCACATTCCCCAATTTCGGTTGCGACGAAGTTTCGGATCTCTTGATTTATCCCTTGAAGCTTTTTTGCCGCCGTTGAAATTTCGGCCATATGGTGGTCGAGAGCCACTGAACTTGCTAACGCCAGCGGTAGCGAGAAGCCGCCTGGAACTCGGCGCCCATCTAAATGGGGGATTGGGTTTCGCCAGATCGCGTTCTCGGCTAAACCAAAGATCCCAATTCCTGCGGGTCCGCCCCAGGCCGTGGCCTCCCAAAGGGCGCTCTTCCAGCCTTCGGGCAGGGCAACTAGCGCTCCCGATGAGGTGGCATCGCAGAAAATCTGACCGTATTGCCCGCGCGGGAATTGAGTTCGCAAAATTCCGGTCTCGCCATTGGCCAACTGCCAGGCCAGAACATCAGTTGGAGCGCTCTGGAAGGCTTCAACTTCGCCCAAAAGCCCAACGCGCAGCTTCTGACTGTGGCCGCCAGCTTGCTCATGGGAGGCGGCAACTGCCATGACCTCTTGGCGGTCGATACCTGAATAGATCAAAGTGCTCTCCGGGGAGAGCAGCCCGGTAATCCCTAAATGAAAGCCCAAGGCCGGTTCGCCCAGAAAATAGAGCTCATCGGGGGTGAGGCCCAAATGGCCGGCGAGTGATTCCTTGGCCTCCTGGAGCAAAATTGCGGCACGCCTAGATTCCAGGTGCAGTTTTGCCGGATCGGCCCAGCCGCGCTCAAAAATGCGCTCCAAAAGGGCGGCCGCTTCGGGGTGCAAAGGGCGCTCGCGCTGAAAGTTAGCTGTGATGGGAACCACGGAGGGAACGCTACTCCGTCGTTGAGAGGGAATCAGTGCGTGGCAAGTATCCTTCACCCATGCATTTTAAACGGGGATTGTCGTTTGCCTTTTTGGCCGCCGTAGCCGTTCTTGCGCTGAGCTCTTGTTCCACCTCTAGCCTGCCTGGCTTGGGGTTTAAAAAGGGTCTTTCGAGCGTAAACGATACGAGCTTGACCTTATGGCAAGGAGCTTGGATTACTGCCGGCGTAGTCGGATTAATTACGTTGGTCTTGATCTTATGGCCAGCGATTTTCCATCGCAGAAAGAACGATGAGTTTCCAAAGCAGACTCGTTACAACGTTCCAACTGAAGTTGCTTACACGATCATTCCATTCATTATCGTTGCAGTGCTCTTTGCTTACACCGCTCGCGATGAATCTCGAATCACGAAAGTAACTCCGCTGGCACAAGCCAAACACAGTATCCATGTCAATGCGATTCAGTGGTCTTGGCAATTCACTTACGATGATGCTGGCACTTCACCTGCCGCGACAATTACCGGAACTCCGGCGAAGCCCCCAGTACTTGTATTGCCGCAAGGGGAGCGAGTCCGCTTCACCCTCAATGCCAACGATGTCGTTCACGGTTTCTGGATTCCGGCTTTTATGATTCAAATGGAAGCGCTACCTGGCGTTGAAAACCATCTCGAATTTTCTGCCAATAAATTGGGCGAGTACCCGGGTCGATGCAACATCTTGTGCGGCCGAAACCACTCTCAAATGCTCTTCACGGTAAAAGTTGTAACCCCAGCCCAGTACCAGGATTATCTGAACACCCTTAAGGCGGCATAACGATGACTACATATGCAGAGCGATCAACCACATCTGAAGTAGTCAGGTCCACACCGCCTACAAGCAAAGGTAAGTTATTCGTTAAGTGGATTACCTCAACGGACCACAAAACTATCGGATACCTCTATTTGATAACCTCTTTCGTTTGGTTCTTAGTTGCCGGAATTCTGGCGCTCATTTTGCGCGCCGAACTTGCGCGCCCTGGCTTGCAATTTGTAAGCACCGAGCAGTACAACCAAATTTTCACGATGCACGGAACCATTATGTTGTTGATGTTTGCCACGCCATTGTTTGTTGGTTTTGCCAACGTCATTATGCCCTTGCAGATCGGCGCTGCGGATGTCGCTTTTCCTCGTTTAAATATGCTCTCTTATTGGCTCTACCTGTTCGGTGGCTTAATGGCTTTTGGCGGTTTCTTGAGCCCAGGCGGCGCTGCTTCCTTTGGTTGGACTGCTTATGCACCGCTAGCTAACTCCACTTACTCTCCTGGAATCGGTGGCGATCTCTGGGTTATTGGGCTAGCGCTAGGTGGTTTGGGCACGATTCTTGGTGGCGTTAACTTCATTACGACGATCTTCACAATGCGCGCCCCAGGAATGACGATGTTCCGCATGTCGATCTTTACCTGGAATGTGCTTCTAACTTCGATCTTGGTTCTTTTAGCTTTTCCACCGCTAGCTGCAGCCTTCTTAGGGTTGGAATCAGATCGAATATTCGGCTCGCATATCTTTGACCCCGCTAACGGCGGCGCCATGCTTTGGCAACATCTTTTCTGGTTCTTCGGCCACCCTGAGGTTTATATCTTGGCGCTGCCATTCTTTGGAATTGCCACTGAAATTCTTCCAGTGTTCAGTCGCAAGCCAGTCTTTGGCTACAAAGGTTTGATCGCCGCGACAATTGGCATCGCAGCGCTCTCGGTTTCGGTTTGGGCTCACCACATGTTCGCCAGCGGTCAGGTACTACTTCCGTTCTTCTCGTTTATGACCTTCTTAATCGGAGTACCAACTGGCGTGAAGTTCTTTAACTGGATTGGCACGATGTGGCGTGGTTCAGTCAGTTTCGAAACTCCGATGCTTTGGGTTATGGGCTTTCTAATCACCTTCCTCTTTGGTGGATTGACCGGAATTATTTTGGCTAGCCCGCCAATGGACTTCGCAGTGTCAGCCTCTTACTTCGTTGTTGCGCACTTCCATTATGTTCTCTTTGGAACCGTAGTCTTTGCGATGTTTGCTGGTTTCTATTTCTGGTGGCCAAAGATGACCGGCCACATGTTGAACGAGCGTCTAGGTAAAGTTCACTTCTGGACCACCTTCTTTGGCTTCCATCTGACATTCTTGATCCAACACTGGCTCGGCATTAAGGGCATGCCGCGTCGATACGCGGATTATCTTTCAACGGATGGCTTCACCACGATGAATACCATTTCGACCATCGGCTCATTCTTGTTGGCGATGTCGATGATTCCATTCATCATAAATGTTTGGATTAGTCGCAAGTCGCCAAAGGTTACGGTTGACGATCCATGGGGTTACGGCGCATCACTCGAATGGGCCACATCTTGTCCACCACCTCGTCACAACTTCCTTTCAATTCCTCGGATCCGTTCCGAGCGTCCGGCCTTTGATCTGCATTATCCGCACATGGCACACACTGATGGAGGTCACTAACAATGAAGGCTGGTTGGCGACTCTTTGCAGGTCTATCGATCTTCTACGCGATCGTGGCAGTTATCTATTGGCTGGTAGGTGGGGAAGCGGTAGGAATTACAGCGGTCACGCTTAGCTCGGCACTTGCTGCGCTAATTGCTTTCTATTTTTGGTTCAGCACTAAACGCTCTGGCGGAATATTGCCGGAAGACAACATGGCCGGCGAGATCGCTGACTCTGCTGGTGAACTTGGCTTCTATTCACCGCACTCTTGGTGGCCGCTTCCAGTAGCGCTCTCTGCTTGTGCCGCCGGCTTAGGTCTGCTTATCGGTTGGTGGCTCACTCTCATTGCGATTGGTGCGTTACTAATTAGCATTATTGGTTTTGTACTTGAGTACGAAAAGCCTTCAGCACTTCCGACTCATTAGTTAGATGGCCAAATTGCGGGCTGAGCAGTTAACAACTGGTGAGCCATTAGTTCGGTCGGGTGGCATTTTGATCGAAAGCAGCGCCGAGGAAATCTTCGAATTACTTGCTTCACCGCAAAGACATGCTGAATTCGACGGCTCTAAAACGGTGCAGCGACAGATCTCGGGACCACAGCGACTTTTCCTGGGCGCTAAATTCGCAATGTCCATGAGGATCAAGATTCCCTATCGAATATCAAATACCGTGGTCGCTTTCGAGCCAGCGAGGGTAATCGCCTGGCGCCATTTTGGCCGTCATATTTGGCGATATGAACTCACGCCAATCTCCTCGACTTCGACATGGGTGACCGAGAGTTTTGATGGCCGGCCTTCATTGTCGCAATTTTGGTTGGCCCGCATTAACGCCTACGAAAATAATCAGAAAGCTATCTTGAAAAGTTTAGTTAAATTAAAAGAGGTAATGGAAAAATAATTTTAGAGTGGTTCTAGAGTTGTTCTAGAGCACCTAGGTTTTTCAAGGCATCGCCAGAGACCCGAAATGTGGTCCACTCTGACATCGCTTCGGCGCCATGAGCGAGATAGAACTCAATAGCTGGAAGGTTCCAGTCCAGAACCCACCACTGTAATCGGCCATAGCCGTTCGAGACGCACTTTTGAGCTAGGTGAATAAGCAGCGACTTGCCGTAGCCGGCCCCACGAAATTCGGGCTTTACAAAGAGATCTTCCAAATAGATTCCATGGACACCCAACCAAGTTGAGTAATTTAAGAACCAGATTGCAAATCCAACTACCGCGCCATCGACTTCAACGACATCGCAAAATACTTTGGGGGAGTCGCAAAAGAAGTGGGAGTGAATCTGTTCTGCGGTGACCTTTACCTCTTCTGGCGCCTTTTCATAGAGCGCCAAGGCATGGATAAGTTCCAGGATTGCATCGGTATCGGCAGGCAGTGCCGGGCGAATTTGCATTGCTGGACTAGTGATGGCCGCCCTCGAGCTCTTTAAACTCAGTAAGTGTCGGAGCCGCAACTTGTTCTGCGTTGGCTTTACTAATGCGGGCACGGATCTTGCCCTTTAACCCCGCTGGATTTCGTACGCCATTCTCATCGGCGCCTTCAACCATAAGCGCTTCAGGTTGAAGATGTTGGGTCAGGGTCCAAGCCTTCTGGGCCGAGATTGGTTCGTGGACTTCTACGAACTCACCATGAGGCAGCATGACCAGGCGACCGGTCTCCTTGCCGTGTAGAACAAGCTCGCGATCAGCGCGTTGTAGCGAGAGGCAGATTCGCTTCGTAATTACAAAGGCAATCGGCGGCACCACAATCAAGCCAATGCGAGTGAACCACATGATTCCATTAATGGTTAAGTGGAAGTGGGTCGCAATGATGTCATTACCGCCATTGATCAGCGAAATCATCATAAAAGTAAGCGACATAGCGCCGAGCGCAGTTCGGTTAGGAACGTTACGCGGGCGATCAAGAAGATGATGCTCACGCTTATCGCCAGTAATCCAACTTTCGATAAATGGATAGAGCGCCATTCCGGTGAAGAGAATGCCCGGAAGAATCAATCCTGGAAGCAAAATATTCCAAGAGATAGTGTGGCCAAAGGCGTGCGTTTCAATCGGCGGTGACATACGTACCAAACCATCCAACCAACCCATGTACCAATCCGGTTGCGAGCCAGCCGATATTTGTCCCGGGGTATATGGACCGTAAAGCCAGATTGGGTTGATAGAAGCTACGCCGCCAAGAAAGGCAGTTACGCCAAAAACGATAAAGAAGAAGCCGCCAGCTTTAGCCATGTAGACCGGCATTAATGGGTAGCCAACTACATTCTGCTCCGTGCGACCAGGACCAGGATATTGCGTGTGCTTCTGATACCAAACGAGCATTAAGTGAATCGTGATTAACGCCAAGAAGATTCCGGGCAGCAATAGAACGTGGACGGTGTAAATACGCGGAATGAAGACGTGGCCAGGGAAGGCGCCACCAAAGGCAAAGAAAGAGAGATAGGAGCCAACAACTGGAATTGCTTGAAGAATTGCTTCAGCGATTCGAATACCCGTCCCTGAAAGGAGGTCATCGGGAAGGGAGTAACCCAAGAAACCTTCAACAATACCTAAAGTTACTAAGCCAACTCCAATGAGCCAGTTGAACTCACGAGGCTTGCGGAAAGCGCCGGTGAAGAATACTCGCAACAAGTGGGCAACGATTGCCGCCATAAAAATTAGCGCAGCCCAGTGGTGAATTTGTCGCATCAACAATCCGCCACGAACATCAAAGGAGATATGTAGCGTGGATGCGTACGAAGCCGACATAGTGACATGCGAGAGCGGGGCATAAGAGCCGTTATAAATTACTTCGCGTTGTGAGGGATCAAACCAGAATGTTAGGAAAGTTCCAGAGAGCAACAAAATGATGAATGAATAGAGCGCTATTTCGCCCAGCATAAAGGACCAATGGTCAGGAAATACTTTTGTTAGATTCTTCTTCAACCATTTGGCAGCGCCGGTGCGGTCATCAACATAACCCGCAACACCGCTGGCGATCCGATTCTTTGCACTCATGATGATCGCTCCCAGAAACTAGGTCCAACAGGTTCAGTAAATGGCTGTTGCGCTACCAGGTAACCCTCGGCATCAACAGTTATTGCCAGTTGTGGCAACGGACGAGCCGCTGGCCCAAAAATTACTTTTGCCGCCCTAGTAACATCGAAAGTTGATTGGTGACATGGGCAGAGCAAGTGCTTGGTCTGTTGTTCGTAAAGTGCAACAGCGCAACCCATATGAGAGCAGATTTTTGAGAAGGCGATAATTCCTTCGTGTGTCCATGAGAGCCGTTCTGGACTCAATTGGAAATCTTCTGGTCGCAGGCGAATTAAGAGCACCGCATCTTTGCCGATGTTCTCTAAAGTGCGCTCAGTTCCCGTTGGCAGAGCTGGCAAAACCTGGGCAACTGAACCAACTTCCAGGTCAGATGGCTTAATCGGCCGATCGCCCGGGTCAGTCAATAAGCGGGTGCCCTTAGCCCAATCTGTCGTGGCTAACTGGTTCTTTGGTAGCGGGCCAAGGTCGCGAAGCAAGATAAGCGGTGAAAGACCGATCAAGCCAAGTGAAAGTCCTAGTGATCTTTTAATAAGAGTTCGGCGACCCAAATTAGCCAAGGCGGCTTGCTCTTTAACGGTTTCAACGAAATCAGTTCGGTCTTCGGGTTCAGAACGCATTTCGTGGCGTTGTGCAATAACTTCGGTATCGGACATCAGAGTCTTTGCCCAGTGGACAGCGCCCATGCCGATAAAGAAGAGCGACATCGCCATTCCTACGCCGAGTAGCAGCTGTTGCAGATTGGTGTCACCGAGAATTGGAAGATAAATAAACTTGTTGGACTTTACGAAAATGTAAGAACCAATGAGCATCACAGTTCCGATAGCGGAAAGCAGAAAGAGAATCGCTACCTGTTTCTCGGCGGCCTTTGCCGCTTTAGGATCAGAGTCGGCTTTGCGGTGGACATGGGCTGGTAGGCCTGGGTCGGTAAATTTCTGGAGTTCGTTGCTCACAACTATCTCGCCTTCGCTGCTAGCCAGACTGCAACTCCAATAAGGAGTCCCAATCCGAGTGTCCAAACTAAAAGTCCTTCAGTAACGGGGCCAACGCGACCCAAAGATGCCCCGCCTAAGCTTGGTTCATTCTGCGCAGCTTTGATCCACTTGATAATAGAGAGCTTCTCTGCAGGAGTTATTGTGTTATTAGAAAACTTAGGCATCGATTGCGGCCCAGTAATCATCGCTTCATAGATTTGTTTAGGTTGCGCATCCATCAGAGTCGGTGCGTACTTGCCGTTGGAAAGCGCGCCGCCCTGCGCTGCAAAGTTGTGACACATCGCGCAGTTCGTTCGGAATAGTTCGCCACCTTGGGCAACATTTCCATCTCGCTCCCAAGTTAGTGAAGCATTTGTAACGGAAGCTGGACCGGGAGCAAGTGAAGCTACATAAGCAGCCAAAGCCGCGGTCTCCTGCTCGTTATAAACCGGCTTCTTTCGCATTGCCTGTTGGCTCATATCAGCCATAGGCATTCGGCCGGTGCCAACTTGGAAATCAACGGAAGCTGCGCCAACACCAATAAGTGATGGTGCGATTGCCCCGCCCTCTGCATTAAGGCCATGACAAGAGGAGCAGCCGCGTGCAAATATTTGCTTTCCTTCTTCCACCATTGTCGTTTGCGCCGAAACTTCCATACGTTGTTGGCTCGGAAGAGCGGTCGCGATCGAGAACGTGGTTCCAATGGTGAAGAGCGCTGCAAGAAGCACGGCAGGACCGGCAAACTTGTGACGTCGATATCGTGAGAGTCGTTTCATCTAATTATTCAGCCAATCTCACTTGATTAAGTAGATCGCAGAGAAGAGCGCGATCCAAACGATGTCGACGAAGTGCCAATAGTAAGAAACCACGATTGCGGTCGTAGCTTGTGAGTGACCGAACTTTTGTGCCTTGAAGACTCGAAGCATCACCATCAAGAAGGCAATTAAGCCGCCAGTTACGTGCAAACCATGGAAACCAGTTGTTATGTAGAAAACTGAACCATATGCGCGCGAAGATAATGAGAGTCCTTCGTGGACCAGGTTCGCATATTCGTAAACTTGGCCACCAATAAAGAAAGCGCCCATCAAGAACGTCAGCGCAAACCATTCGCGCAAGCCCCACTTAGAAAACTTCCAGAGTGGTCCGCTGCGGCGAGCTTGAAAACGCTCGGCTGCAAAGACTCCAAACTGGCAAGTCACTGATGAGAGAACCAAAACGGTGGTGTTGATAGCTGCGAACTTCACATTCAACATTCCGGTTGATTCCAACCAGACCTTTGGTCCTTGGACGGCTCTGGTTGTGAAGTACATCGCAAAAAGGGCTGCGAAGAACATCAATTCACTGGAGAGCCAGACGATCGTTCCGACCGCGACGATATTGGGTCGGGTTACTTTTGCTGGAGTTGCTGCCACTGTGGTCACGGGGGGATTATTCCCGATTTATGCCGAAAAGAGGATTCGAGCGGCACTGCGCGAGCCGTGGCAGCGGGTGAGCCTGATCACGCGGGAAATTCACTAGTCAAAGCCGGGCCAGATGCCAGGGGGGACAATTCTTTGGCTAGACTGGCCGACCATGAGCACCCCGGTTATTGCAATCTATTCCGATGATTCCAGCGTCCGCGCCAGCATTACCGCGGCTTTGGGCACCCAGGTCGCTTCAGACCTGCCAAAACATTCAATCATGGAATTTGCCACCGCCAATGCCCTTCGGGTCTATGCCGATGCTGGCAATCAGATTGCCTTATTTATTCTCGATGGTGAGGCGGTACCAGAAGGCGGAATGGGAATTGCCCGAGCCTTCAAGGACGAGATCTTTCATTGTCCTCCCGTCTTACTCATCACCGGTCGAGTTCAAGATGCTTGGCTAGCTTCTTGGTCACGGGCCGATGAAGTCGTAATTCATCCGATCGATCCATTTTTGCTTGCCGATAAGACTGCCAGTTTGTTGCGCGCCCGACTTTCGATCGTTTAACACTTGTCCTCGAGTTGGAGTGAAATTCTCGCCCGCTTAGAGTCGGGTGAAGATCTGGTAAAAACCCAGATTAGTTGGGCGATGTCGACCATTCTTGGTGGCGCGGCTGCAATTGAAGATATTAAGTCGTTCCTACTGGCATATAAGGCCAAGGGCGAAACGCCCGCTGAAATATCTGCGATGGTTGAACAGATGTTTCTATTTGCGGCACCAATTGAAATACCAGATCGTTCAGTTGACATTGTCGGAACTGGTGGCGATGGTGCGAACACGATCAATATATCAACGACGGCTTGCATGGTTACTACCGCTGCCGGAGCTCGAGTCGTAAAACATGGAAATCGAGCTGCCACATCATTGGCTGGGTCGGCTGATCTTTTGGAAGAGCTTGGCGTGGCGATAACTTTAGATGGACCTCAAGTGGCCGAATGTGTTCGTCGAATCGGAATCGGATTTTGCTTTGCACCCAAGTTCCACCCGGCAATGCGCTTTGCTGCTCCAGCACGCAAAGAGCTAGGAGTTCCTACAGTATTCAATATTTTGGGGCCGCTATCTAATCCTGCGAAATCTAAAGCAGTTGCAATCGGCGTTGCGAATGAACGGATGCTTCCAATCATGGCAAAGGTATTGGCAGACCGCGGCTGCGAGGGATTTCTCTTTCGCGGGGACGACGGTCTAGATGAGATTTCAATTTCAACCACAACACGCGTAATACAGATTAGCAATGGCGAATTAAAAGAAGAGATTTTCGATCCGCGCAACATTGGCATTAATTTTTCTGATATCTCCGAAATAGCGGGAGGAGACCCAAAATTCAATGCTGCCGTTGCGCATTCAATTTTTGCGGGTGAACAGGGAGCTCGTCGAGATGCAGTTTTGTTGAACGCCGCCGCTTCGATTGCCGCATTTAAAGCAGATTTTTCTCTGAGCGTTGAACAGCAGTTTGCCAATGGCTGGGTGCGAGCATCAGCGGCTATAGATTCCGGAGCAAGCAAAGATTTGTTAAAGCGTTGGATTACCGTTTCAAATGAGTTAGCGGCTACACCAGCGGAGTAACGCCCTGCCAATTAGCAGCCCGTTCAAAAAGTTGTACCTGTTTTGCACTGGAGCCAAAGATGGGCAGCGCCCATTGGCCATCGATCTCAACCAAACGGATCGGTTCATTCTCTAAATAATTCAGTAATTTCTCTATCTCTTCATATGAAGAGGCTGGCAAAACGAGATCGCTCGGCAAGACCTGTTCTGCAGTCAATTTCAAGGAGTTTATGGTCTCGGAAATCGCAACAGACTTGGTGGAAATCGCCGAACCAGCTAGACGTCCATATCGAACGCAAACAAACTCCCAACTTCCATCTTCGAGCGCTACTGCGGTGATTAGGTGAGTTATCTTGGCGAGTGCTTGGAGTCTCTGGGTACGTGTCGCACCTTTCAAGAATGCAGCCAATCGATTTCGATATTCGCCCGCTTCTTCAAATCTTTCACTTTGGGCAAGAGCGGACATCTTGGTTTCGAGTGCGACCTCGACAGCTCGACTATTGGAGTGCATGAATTCGAAAGCGGTACTTGTGTGGGAGCGGTATTGATCTGGACTCTCAATTCCGATGCATGGCGCTCCGCATCTGCCCATGTCATAGAGCGCGCACGAGGTATCTTTTGCAATCGATCTTAAGGTGATCTTCTTTGTGCACTGGCGCAAAGGGATAACTTCGTGGATTGCTTCCATTGCAAGCTGGGCTTCTTGCAAGCCGTTGTAAGGTCCACTCCATCCCGCCGACTCTGTAAGTGAAGCGATACCGCGCACAGCTGAAAGTCGAGGAAAAAGTTCGGGTGTCAATTTGATCCAGATCGCCTTCTCTTGATGGCGGGACCTGCGATTAAAACGTGGTTGCTTCTCCGAAATCAATCGCAGTTCGCGGATTTGAGCTTCCAAAATGGTGGCGCATTCGATGATTTCGACTCGATCGGCCAGCGCGACCATCTCTCGAATTCGACGCCTGGTTTCGCTCGCCCCGAAATAGTTGCGTACCCGACTGCGAAGATTCTTTGAGGTCCCGACGTAGAGCGCATCGCCCTTGGCATCGCGAAAAATATAGACGCCAGGCGATTGTGGAATTCCGTCGGCTAAATGTTTCTTCTTACGTTGTTCGGGGGAGACCCGATTTGTGAAGCCTTGGAGATCTTCGAGAGTGCTGACGCCCATAGATCCCAAGCGGGCGATCAGGCCATGAAGAACTTCGACGGTGGCTTGGGCATCGTCGAGGGCGCGGTGATTGGGAGTAACGGTGGTACCAAAGAATCTAGCGAGCGTGCCCAACTTGCAGTCTCGAACTTCCTCGCGCGAAAGCGTCAGCCTGGCGATACGAGCTGTGTCGATAACCGGAAAATTGGGCCACTGGTAAGAGAGCTGCGCAGCGGCGCCCTTGAGAAAGCCGACATCAAAAGGGGCGTTGTGAGCGACCAAGACTGTTTCATTCTTTGAGCCGCAAAATTCTAGAAAGGCAGGGTAGGCCTCAGCGATCTTCGGCGCCGAAATAACCATTGCATCCGTAATTCCAGTGAGCACCGTGATGAAAGCGGGAATCGGATGAGAAGGGTTAACGAAGGTCTGGAATGTGTTGAGAATCTGGCCGCCCTTAACTTTTACCGCACCGATTTCAGTTATCGCGCTGCCATCTCGAACTGAAGCTCCCGTTGTTTCAAGGTCCACGACCACAAAAGTGGTATCTCTGAGCGATCGCCCGAGATCTTCGAAGGTGGGTTGGAAACCGCCGGAAACTGACACCTCGCAACGCTACGCCACCCTGGTGACACTGGTATCAGATGGCATAGGCTCTTTTTCATGTCTACTGAGAATGCGCCCGAGGGCTGGCTATCGGATTTTGCTTTTGATGGTCGGGGCGAAAAAGCTCACATTGGAGTTGTGCTCGTTCACGGCTTCACCGGTTCACCTGCTTCGATGCGGCCTTGGGCTCACAATCTGGTTGAGCGGGGTTACTCGGTTCGAGTCCCGAAGTTACCCGGCCATGCGACGAAATGGGAAGACCTAAATCAAGTCTCCTGGAAGGAATGGCCAGCCCGAGTTACTCATGATCTAATTGAGCTACGTAAAACATGTTCTAAAGTTTTCATCTTCGGTCTATCCATGGGTGGCGCTACTACGCTCAATGTTGCCGAGAACAACGCGGTCGATGGCCTGGTTTTGGTAAACCCGATGATTCATATCCCAGGGATTCAAGTCAAGTTTGCTCCTTTGATCGCAATGCTCAAAAAGGGTTTGCCATCAGTTGGAGATGACATTAAGAAACCGGAAACCACGGAATGGGGCTACGACGTGCTCCCAACCAAAGGCGTCTTGGAACTTAACAAATTGTTGAAGGCAACTAAAGCAAATTTGAAATCGGTCACCGCACCAACCTTGCTTTTTCATAGCGTCGACGATCACGTTTTACCAGTTTCGAATTCGGACATCATTATGAGCAAGATCGGAAGCTCAAGTAAGCAGCGAATCGAGATAACAAACAGCTATCACGTAGCCACTCTCGATTTCGACGCCGAATTGATCTTCGCTAATGCTCTGGCTCATTTGGAACAATGGAGTTAAATTCCGCCGGGTTTCAACTTATAACCGATCGACTAATTATCAGACCGATGACGATGGCAGATGAAGCGGATTTGTTTGAATATCAATCGCTTCCTGAAGTAGTGAAATACATTCCTTGGCCAGCTCGAACATTGGAGCAAGTCCACGAAGCACTGGCTAAATCGATCGCTGAAAGCAAGTTTGATAACGAGGGCGATTATGGGCTGCTTGGTATCGAACTTGCGAGCTCAAAGAAGATTGTGGGACAGCTTGCACTCATGTATCGCAGCGCCGAAAACCAGACTGCAGAATTTGGCTATGTTTTAAACCCAAAATATTCTGGTCATGGTTATGCAACCGAGGCTTGCAAGGCGCTATTGACTTATATTTTTGAAACCGGAAAATTCAATCGCATCTTTGCCCATTTAGATGCCAGAAATACCGCTTCCGAAAATTTGGTCAAACGGCTTGGGATGCGCAAAGAGGCTCATATTGAAGAGGAGGAGTTCTTCAAAGGCGAATGGTGCGATGCGATCATCTACGGAATTCTAAAGCGAGAGTGGCTTCCTTAGTTAAGAATCGAATCCCAAACCAAGCGCATCCAAAGTCCGCAGCCAAATATTGCGTTTGCCGAAATTCATATCGGCTTTGTTGATTGACCATTGAGTTAGCCGAATAAATAAGAATCTGAAGGGCTCGGGCGGAAAGGGAAAAGGTTTCTTCCGAACCATCTCAAGTTTCACGCGCTCTGAATCGATGTCATCGAGAAGATCCAACATCACTTGTGCGCCGAAACGAGTAGCCGCCACTCCCAAACCGGTATAGCCCATTACATAAGCAACCTTGTTGTTGTGCGCTTGTCCCCAGAAAGGGGAGAAGCGAGAGCAAGTATCAATTGCACCACCCCAACCATGAGTGAATTTGATTCCTTCCAACTGCGGAAAGGTAAGCAGAAAGTCAGCTGCTAAGTGCGCGTAAGTTTCGGCATCGGATTCGTACTCAAGCCTGACCTTGCCCCGAAAGTTATAGATCGCGTCGTAGCCACCCCAAAGGATTTCATTGTCTTTAGTCATTCGATAGTAATGAAATTGATTACCGGATTCGGAAATGCCTTCGCGGCCGCTCCAATTGATTGACTTCAATTGAGCCTTCGTTAGTGGTTCGGTCACTAATTGGAAATCGTAAACCGGAACGACATATTTCCGAGCTTTGCGAATCAAGGATGGAAAAACATTGGTTGCTAGGGCTACTCGGCTTGCCGTAATTGAGCCGTATGCGGTCTCTACTCTCACTCCATTAGCGACATCAACCAGCGCTTCGACCGGGGAATGTTCAAATATTTGTACACCTAACTTCAGGCACACCTTCTCTAGTCCCCAGACTAATTGAGCGGGATCCACCAGCGCAGTTCCATCTGGATCCCAGAGTGCACCTTTGTACAAGGGTGAATTGACGCGAGATTGCACCTCGAGGGCACTTAATACTTCAACGCTGTCGCCAAACGAGTTTCTAATCTCTGCTTCCTCTTGCAAGCCAGGGAGCTGCCAATCTTCATTCGCCACTCGTAGCTCGCCAGTTCGTTCCCAACTGCAATCAATGCCGTATTTAAAAATGGTGGCTTCGATTTGATCCATGTTCTCGCGGCCCAGGCGTTCGATCGTTGCCATCTCATCTTTGAATCTCGCGTATCCATTTGCAAAACCATGAGTAAGCGAGTTATTGCAAAACCCGCCATTTCGGCCAGATGCGCCGGAGCCCGTTTCAACCTTTTCGAGAATTACCACGGTGCGGTTGGGATCTCGCTCTTTTGCAAGTAACGCGGTCCAAAGCCCGGTGTATCCCGCGCCGACAATACAAAGGTCGGCAGTGAGAGCACCAACCAACATGGGATGCGATTCGGGTTCAAGGGGATCTTCATCGCGCCAATAAAGGATGGGCTGCATGTGCGAAAGATGCTCGAGGATCGAGGGACTTATATTTTTCATGACCTCTCCACTATAACCATCATTAACCCCACCGATAGCGCACCGACTCGCTGCTTAATCTATTCACACGCAGGGGTTAAAGGGGTAACTTGGAGAACATGAAAACCATTTTGGATGCCATCGGCAACACGCCACTTTTGAATATTGAGGGCATCTGGATAAAGATGGAGTACCTAAATCCATCTGGTTCTATCAAGGCTCGAATTGCGAAGTACATGATTGAACGGGCCGAAGTTGAAGGCTTATTAAAGCCGGGGGATACCATCGTAGAAGCCAGCAGTGGCAATACTGGAAATGCCATGAGTATGGTCGCTGCAGTTAAAGGCTACAAAATGTTGGTAGTAATGCCCGATGGTTTAAGTCCCGAGCGAACGGCAATCTCACAAGCATTCGGCGCCGAAGTTAGATCGCTGGGTGATTTTCACGTCAATAGTGCCCTTGATGAGGTGCGCCGGTTAGCGGCTCAGCCTGGTTACTTTGCGCCGCAACAATTCGATAATGAATGGAATGTGATTGAGAATCGCGAATGGTTAGGTCAAGAGATTTTGCGCGAAATCCCAACGACGCCTGATCTGGTCGTTGGTGGCGTTGGGACAGGTGGAACTTTGATTGGTGTGGCTCAAGCCTTTCGAGCTGTGAATCCACAGTGCAAGAGTTACGCCTTGGAGCCTTCGGAGTCCTGCACCATTGCTTGCGGGGAAGTCGCAAAACATCTGATCGAAGGAATTTCTGATGGTTTCATTCCGGGAATCATTGCGCGCCACAAAACTGAGATTGATGGCTTCATTCATATACATTCAAATGATGCGATCGATGAAATGCGACGGTTAGCTCGCGTCCACGGAATCTTTGTTGGACCTTCAAGCGGTGCACACATGTTAGCTGCCAAGCAGTTGAAATCTGATTTTGCGCTAGATACCGTAGTGACCTTCTTCTGCGATGAAGGGGAGAAATACATCGAGGACTATTGGATCAAATGAAATACAGCAATATCTAAACCTTTATGGGTACCTTTGTGTAATGCGAAAGAATCTAGCGTTGATTGCGGCCTTCTCATTAGTTATGGGCTTACTTCTTCCAGCGACTGCAGCCGTGGCAATGGGTTCTGGGAATCCATATTTGGATGCCCAGACGGGTTTGAGCTATCAAATCTTGCAGCCCGGTACTACTGGAGATTTGCTCCTCAGATCGTTCAAGCTGCTTTCCTGTGGTAAAAATCAGGAACAGTGGTTGGCTGCAATATATGGCGAAGACCGATCTATACAATTTCTAGAAACTGATGTTGCCGCAAAGTGTTCCAACCCAGGCTTAGGTGTAAAGGTGGCAACAGCCACGATAAATGGGTTTAGAGCGAATATCGTGGTCTTCTGTGATCCCGCAATTGCGAAACAGTGGAAGAACTGTAAAACCAGTGATCTGCCGAACTATGGCGGCTATGCCATGTGGAATACCAAACCGACGAAGTTGTTTCACGGAACTTCCGTAGAAGTTTTAGTATCTGGCATTACTTACTCAAATTTGTTAAAGATCTCTCGAGCAATGAAACCGGTAACCAAAGGTTAAACGTTGTTCTAAAGCGCGTGAATATAATCGGTTAGCGCTGACATGACAGTTGAAACTGAGATTGCTAAAAGTAGCAATCCGAAAATGCGCGTCAGGATGTTAAGCCCTTGATCACCCAAAAGCTTTTCAATTGGCGCCGCCGCAAGTAAGAGAACACCCGTCAGCGCCGACAGAACCAAGATGATTACTAAATCCGCAACCCGAACAATTCCACGATCTGCGTTGCCAATTGCAATTACGGTAGCAATCGCTCCAGGGCCGGCCATTAGTGGAATAGCGAGCGGCACAACCATGGCGCCTCGAGGGTTAGCTTCAAAAATTGTGTTCTTCTTGCCCATCACCATGCTCCAGCCGATCGAACCGATCACAAGCGCTCCCGCGACTCTGAAGGCACCAATTTGGATGCTGAGCAGTTTCAAAATGATGTCGCCAACAAAGTACGCAATTAGAAGAGTGGCTCCGGAGACGGCAGCCGTTTGCAATGCAATGACCCGCCGACGTTTTGGATCAACGTGCGAGGTTAGTGAGAGGAAGACTGGAATAGAGGTGATTGGACTAACGATTGCAAACAAGGCGACAAGCGTGGTGACATCGTTGCTGATACGCATACCCTCATCCTACGCGCGCTTTCGCAGCGCCATGCTCCGTCTTGATGGAGCATCGGGGTTGGTGCTTCTAGGGCTTAAGAACAATGCGGATCGGATTCCCAACTTTCTCTCTAAGTTGGGTCATTGCATCAAGAGCACGCTCTAGCGGGAGAATCTTGGAGATCGAGGTTGATAGATCCAAGGCGCCATCACTTACCATTTGAATAATTTCCTTGGTGTGAAATTTCTCGGAACCATAGTGACCAAGGATTTGTGTCCTTCGATAGGCGAAAGCCATATCGCTGGGAATAATTATGGGCTCGTTGGCAATTCCGACGATGACAATCTTTCCACCCTCGGCGAGCATGGATAGAGCTTGTTTTCTTATCGAGGAGACACCCGCAAAATCGAAAGCAGCGTCAACGCCTGTTCCGGAAGTCGCTGATCTGACTTTCGCAATCAGATCTGGATCCTTCGAATCAAAGGCGAAATCCGCGCCGATCTCTAACGCTCGGTTGCGGGCAAACTCGGAAGGGTCGATAGCAATCACCGAACAACCAACGACCTTGAGTAGTTGTACCGCATGAAATCCCAATCCTCCGACGCCAAAAACCGCAGCCGATTCCGAACTTTGCATCTGCGCCGTTTGAGTGATTGCTGCCCATGGAGTCGAGACCGCATCGGGGATTATGCAAGCTTGTTCAAAAGGCAGAGCAAGCGGGATAGAAATGAGATTCTCGGCTAGACAAATAACGTATTCCGCGAATCCACCGTCATAATCAAAACCTTGAGTGCGCAGCTTTCCGTTTTGATCGCGGATGCCTGCGACCACGACTACATGATCTCCAAGTTGAAAATTGGTAACCGAAGATCCAATCTCCTCAATAATTCCCGCGACTTCATGGCCAAGGGTGACAGCATCTGACTCGAGGGAACTTGGAGCGAGAATTCCATCTAGAAAGTGGGCATCGGACAAGCAGACTCCGGCGGCCATAACTTTGACAAGAACTTCATTTTCCGATGGTTTTGGAATCGGAAGATCAACCATTGCGAATGTTCGACTAACTACGTTGAAGCGACCGGCTCTCATCGCATCAGACCCCTAGCTCTATTAATCAGCAAATTGACGGCACTTCCAAACTCAGCGAAAGCTGGATTCGTTGTTTGTCCCAGTCGGAATCTGATCCAGATTTGTTGAATTATGACGCTCAATCGGAAGAGGCCAAATATTTCATAAAAGGTGAAATCCTCACATTCGATACCCGACAGATCTAGATACCGGGCAACGATCTCATCCCTGGTGGGCATGCCGGGCAAATTACTTGGTTGTCGGCGCAGGTTCGCAAAGTCCAAGGGATCGTCGGCATCAATCCAATACGCAAGGCTGGAGCCAAGATCCATTAATGGGTCACCAACGGTTGCCAATTCCCAATCGAGAACGCCGACCATCTTTGAGGCGTTGAGATCTAACACGATGTTATCTAATCGCCAATCGCCGTGGATGACACAATGTTTTACATCCAAAGGTTGGTGTTCCGCCAACCATTTCATTAAATCCTCACCATTGGGGACATCATCGGTAAGCGCAGCGCGATACCTTTTGCTCCAGCCATCGACTTGTCGGCTTACATAACCATCGCCTTTGTTTAAAGATTCAAGAATGGCTGCGTCAATCGAATGAAGCTCTACCCAGCCGTCAATCATCGAATTTCCGATGGCGCTAGTTTGCTCTCTTGTTAGGTCAATTCCCATGGGCAAGTCACGCCGCAAAATAGTTCCGCTAATTCGTTCCATCACGTAAAAATCTGAATTCATGATTGAAGGATCATCGTTGAATCCGATGATTTTAGGTACGTAGGGGAAATAAGGCTTCAAGGAACTTTGAATCAGCACTTCTCTGCGCATGTCATGAGCCGAAGCTGCTTTGATTCCAAAAGGTGGTCTTCTTAGTACTAAGTCTCGATCAGGATATTGCAACAAATAGGTCAAGTTGGAGGCACCACTACGAAACTGCATTACCTGCGGCAAGCCAGATAAATCTGGTAACTGTTCCAGCAACCATGAGTGAAGAGCATTTACATCAAAAGAATCTTCGCCTCGGACTTCAGATAGCTCGCTCAATTTTTAGAAGGCTTTGCTCTCAGTTCCATCCTGGCGATATCTCTGATGTGGACTTCATCGGGGCCGTCGACAATACGCAATGATCGAACACCGGAGTATAAAAAGGGGAGCACGGTATCTTGGCTAACGCCGGCACCGCCATGAACCTGGATAGCATGATCAACAATGGCCTCTGCCATTCTGGGAATAGCTACCTTGATTGCAGCTATTTCACCGCGAGCAGCCTTGGCTCCGTATGTATCGATCATCCACGCGCATTTAAGTACCAGGAGTCTGGATTGTTCGAGCGAAATCCGAGCCTCGGCAATCCATTGTTGGATAACTCCCTGTTGGGCTAGCTCTTTTCCAAATGCAGTCCGCGATTGAGCTCGCGCAACCATGAGGCTCAACGCTCGTTCGGCCATCCCAATAGCTCTCATGCAGTGATGAACCCGGCCTGGGCCAAGTCGTGCTTGAGCAATGGCAAAACCTGCGCCCTCCTGGCCTATCAAGTTGGCGATAGGCACTCGAACATTTGTGAAAGATATTTCGGCATGGCCATGTTGATCTTGGTAACCAAAGATTGAGAGATTGCGTTCGATTTTCACACCAGGAGTGTTCAGTGGTACCAGGACCATCGATTGTTGGTGATACTGATCGGCCTCGGGGTTGGTTCGACCCATAACAATTAGAATCTTGCAACGAGGATCCATCGCGCCAGTGGTCCACCATTTGCGGCCATTAATAAGGTACTCGTCGCCATCACGCATGATTGAAGTTTGAATATTGCGCGCATCGCTAGATGCGACATCTGGTTCCGTCATTGCAAATCCAGATCTGATAACCCCCTCGAGCAACGGCTCTAACCACATTTCTTGCTGTTCAACGTTCCCAAACATCTCGAGAACTTCCATATTGCCAGTATCTGGCGCCGAGCAATTGAAAACTTCTGGGGCGATCTCAGGTGACCAACCCGTTATTTCTGCCAGCGTCGCGTACTCGGTTACGGAGAGTCCGTGCGCTGGATGGTGGCTGCTCGGGAGGAAAAGATTCCATAACCCCAGCGCTTTAGCCTTGGCTTTTAGCTCTTCCATGATTTGAGGGACGACATGCGGGGAACCTGCGGCAATTAACGATTCCCGCTGTGACTGATAAATCTGTTCCGAAGGAAATATTTCGCTGTCCATGAATTCCTTAAGACGTCCAGCATATTCCTGCGTTTTTGGGCTTAAGGTGAACTCCATCTCTGTAACCTACTAGCAGGGTTTGTAAAAGAGGAGAGTTTTCATGGGAGTTCTCGATCGCTTTAAGCTCGATGGAAAAGTTGCAGTGGTTACTGGTGCATCTTCCGGCTTAGGGGTTGCATTCGCGCAGGCGTTGGCAGAGGCAGGTGCTGATTTGGTCTTGGGCGCGAGACGCGATGACCGGCTGGCAGAAACTGGCGCCCTGGTGGCAGGCGCCGGTCGCAAGTGGGTTTCGCTAAAAACTGATGTGACAAAACCAGAGGATTGCGCCGCGTTAATCTCACTGGCAATAACGACTTTTGGTCGGGTAGACATTCTCGTAAATAATGCTGGAATTGGAACTGCTGTTCCTTCAACTCGCGAGACTCCCGAAGAATTTCGATCGGTGTTAGACACGAATCTGATGGGTAGTTATTGGATGGCCCAGGAATTTGCGCGCCAAAATGTTGGCGGCGGATCGATCGTTAATATTTCCAGCGTTCTCGGAATGCGCACCGGGGGATTGCCTCAAGCCGCATACTCATCCAGCAAGGCCGCGATTATTGGACTGACACGTGATCTCGCCGCGCAATGGAGTTCAAGGAAAGGAATTCGCGTAAATGCTTTGGCGCCCGGATTCTTTCCTTCCGAAATGTCTGATCACTTGCCAAGCGAGACCATCGAAGCGGTGAAGCGATTAACTCCTGCAGGTCGATTGGGAGATCCCATGGAGTTAGCGGCGACCCTTGTTTGGTTGGTCAGCGACGCCGCAAGTTATGTAACTGGAACTACCATTCCGGTCGATGGTGGGTTCGTTAGCCCTTAGCCAGGATTTCAAGGAGGAGAGATCTCATGGAAGTGCGCCGTTATTCAACCGTGGCAGAGTTTCTTGAGGCAACAACTGTTTTTCGCAACGCTGATCCAGTACGAACTAGCCTCATCACATCCATCGCTAATTCAGTGGCAAATGGATCACGAACATACGAGGGCTACTTTTGGTGGGCGGCTATTGATCGAAATCAGGTTCAAGGTATTGCGATCAGAACCGTTCCATATGGTTATGTATTCTCGCCCATGCCTATTGCTGCCGCAGCGGTTCTCTATTCTCGAATTGCCGTCGAGGATCCAACCGCAAAAGAATTTGCGGGCCCAAGGGTGGTTATCGATTTCCTGGAAGAAATTTCAGGTAAAGCAACTATCGAATCTGGATCAGAATTAATCTACGAGAATCGTCAGTTGATTAACTCGCCCAACGTCGGCGATGTTCGGATAGCGACAGATAAGGATTTTGACGATATTTACAACCTTTCGAAGAGCTTTATTTCCGAGACCGGTTTAAATGAATTCAATCTTGAAGTTATCGTGAGGGACACTTTGAGCAAAGGTCGCTATTTCGTACTAAGTATCGATAACGCCATAGTTTCTTTTGGTGGGCATACCGATTTCCAAGTTTTTGAAGCGATAACAATCGCCCGCGTAGGTCCAATATTCACTCCCAAGGAGAACCGCAAGAAGGGCTATGCCAGCGCAGTTACTGCGGCCATAACAGCGAAATTGATTGCCAACGGTGCATTGCCAACTTTGTATACCCAAGCCGCAAACCCGACGAGTAACAAGATTTATCAGGAACTGGGGTACACGCTCGTTGATGAGAACCGGCACATCGTTTTTGCTTAATTAGTAAGGGTTTCCAACAATCAGCACCAGATCTTTAGCGTTATGCACAATTAATGTCTGGAAATGGTGGACGATACTGGGATCGAACCAGTGACCCCCACAATGTCAATGTGGTGCTCTACCGCTGAGCCAATCGTCCTAAGGTCTGGCGAACTATACCTGCAAACTATTCCACTCTGCCAAAATCATCATCTTTACGCTCGATATCGGTCTCATCGAAGGAAGTTCCGGTTTGGACTTCAATGAACAACAGGCGATCTACTCCTGGATTTGAAATGCGATGCCAAGTTTCCTTAGGAAACTGAATTGATTCGCCGGGGGAGAGGATTGTCACTACATCGTTGATCGTAACTTCTGCTGTGCCTTCAACAATGAACCAGTGCTCAGCTCGAAACTGATGTTTTTGATAGGAGAGGCGCTTTCCGGGATCAACGGAAATGGATTTCACCTTATGGAGCGTCGACTCTTGCAAGACTTCGTATTGACCCCAAGGTCGCTCTGATCGCTCTAACACTTTCGTATTCTAATGCCGTTATTCGTTGGTACTCGCAGCATTCTTGCGAGATCAGCATTGTGATTAAGAGATGGAGGTGGAGACGGGATTTGAACCCGTGTGGCAGGATTTGCAGTCCTGAGCCTCGCCTCTCGGCCACTCCACCCTGTCTTTTACTTGAGCCAGCAAATTAGCCTGGACCCATAACTACCCTCATTAAGAGAGCGGACGACCGGGTTCGAACCGGCGACCTGAACCTTGGCAAGGTTCCGCGCTACCAACTGCGCTACGTCCGCGTAAGCGAGTGCGAAATCTATCCTAAACCTAGGCGCTACGACCAATCCAGCCTGTACGGTGCCCAAATGGCAGAGCCAATGTTCTGGATGGCAGGGTTGCTGGCCCGAGATTTGCTCGAAGTCAGCAGCGATCCCGCCAGTCTCGATACCCCTGGTTTCTGGGCTGTCAGTGCCACCTTTGAAGGGCAGTGGCTGTGTGCCAGATTTGGTCAAGTCACTCAAGAGGAGTTGCCACGGGCGATTTGGGAACCAATCACAACGAGTTGGGTAAGCAACTTTAACCGCGGGCAATATGAGAGTTACGTCGAGGAGATTCGCGCGTTAATTAGCGCCGGTGAGGTCTATCAAGCAAACGCCTGTCGGATTATTTCAACTGAGCATGATGGATCAATTCTCGGACTCTTTCACGAGATGCATAAATCCAACCCTGCGCCATTTGCGAGTTATCTATCGCTGCCGGAGTTAGAAATAGCTTCCGCATCGCCAGAACTGTTCTTTAAACGTAATGGCATAAACGTTATGTCGAGTCCGATCAAAGGAACTTCTACCTCGGAAATTTTTGGAATAAAGGATCAAGCCGAAAATATAATGATCGTTGATTTGATGAGAAATGACCTGGGAAAGATTTGCCAGCCCGGGAGTATTGATGTGCCACGACTTCTTGGTGTCGAACAACATCCCGGACTTTTCCATTTGGTATCAGATGTGACCGGAAAGATTAACGAGGAATTATCTTGGGAGGAGATTGCTTCAGCCCTTATGCCACCTGGTTCAGTAAGTGGCGCACCCAAGAGTTCCGCACTCTCGGCGATATCCAGATTTGAGCCAGATGAGAGAGGTCCATATTGTGGAGCTCTGGGTTGGATCAATGGCGATCAAGCGCTGTTATCTGTTGCGATTAGAACTTTTTGGCAGCGAGCGGGTCGATTAAGTTTTGGGACTGGGGCTGGCATAACTTGGGGTAGCAATGCATCAGCGGAATGGGAAGAGACTGCGTTAAAGGCGAGCCGACTAATTTCGATAGCGAATGGAGCGATCTGATGGCGACGACCTATTTCAATGGGAAGTACTTAGTTGGCGAAGAGATCGCTTTACCCGCCATCGGTCATCCGTGGCTTCGCGGTGATTGCGCCTTTGAAACTCTGCGCACCGAAGGTTCGACGATCTATTTCTTGCAGCGCCATTTGCGAAGGCTCAATGAGTCAATTGCATCAATGGGATTTGAAAGTGCAGACCAATACGAAATTGAGTACGCAGCTCGCAAGTTAATGGCTCTGTCATCCAAGGCCGATATCGGACGATTAAGGATCACCTGCTTTTCTAATGGCGATTTATTGATTACTCACGAGTCGGCAAAGAGCGCTTCGACAAATATCAAGATCGGGATCTATCCAATAGTTCGACCATCCACGACCCAACTCATTCACGCAAAGAATGGTTCATATGCCGCCCCGGCAAGCGCGCTGCGATGGGCCCACAAAGAAGGATACGACGATGTGCTTTTTGTTAACGAGAAGGGAAATATCGCCGAGGCGACCTTCGCTAACGTTGGATTTGTCATTGATGGCGAGTTGTTAACCCCCACCCTGGATTCGGGTTGCTTGCCTGGAATCGTTCGACAGGTTGCGCTGGAGATAGTTCCAAATTTTCGCGAAGCCGATATTTCGCGGGAGCAAGGGATACAGGCCGAAAGTGTCTTCACTCTGTCCTCAATTCGGGAAATTCAATTCGCCGAATCAATAGCAGGCCGAAAGCTCAAAGTGGGAAGGTTGCTGACCGATTTGCGCGATGCCTTCTTTGCTCACGCCCAAGCCAACCCAAATTCTTGATAACCTGAGGTCATGTCTAACCAGATCTCAGTTACCGTTTCCGGGCAAAGTCGGCAGATAGCCCCCGATCAACGCCCGACCCATCTCTTTGCCGAGCAGGCAGAGGTCGTGGTTTGCCGCATTAATGGCGAAATCAAGGATCTGTGGACCGAACTTTTTGAAGGCGACCTCGTTGAACCAATCGCTATAACCTCACCCGAGGGCTTGGCCGTGCTGCGCCACTCAACCGCGCACGTGTTGGCTCAGGCGGTTCAAGAAGTGTTTCCAGAAACTAAATTGGGAATCGGACCTCCAATTACCGATGGCTTCTATTACGACTTTGATCCGGCGAAGCCCTTTACCCCTGATGATTTAGAGAAGCTTGAATCTGCAATGAAGAAGATTGTTAAGGCGGGTCAACGTTTTCGTCGCCGCGTTGTAACTGAATCTGATGCCCTGCTCGAACTTGCCGCGGAACCTTATAAATGTGAATTAATTGGCCTCAAATCTGGCAACCACGATGATGAATCAAGCGTAGAAGTTGGCGGTGGTGAGTTAACCATTTATGACAACTTGGGACGTGATGGACAACCTGCGTGGAGCGACCTTTGTCGCGGTCCACATCTGCCCAGCACTAAACACATCCCGGCTTTCAAACTGATGCGATCTGCGGCTGCTTATTGGCGAGGTTCTGAGAAGAACCCAATGCTGCAACGAATTTATGGAACGGCTTGGGCATCGCAAGAAGATTTAGATGCTTACCTGCAATTATTAGTCGAGGCAGAGAAGCGCGATCACCGTCGACTTGGAACCGAGTTAGATCTCTTCTCATTTCCGGAGGAGATTGGTTCCGGTCTTGCGGTCTTCCATCCAAAGGGTGGAATTATCCGTCAGGCGATGGAAGATTATTCTCGTAAACGCCATGTCGAAGAAGGTTATGAATTTGTTTACTCGCCTCACTTAACTAAAGCAGCGCTCTTTGAAACCTCTGGTCACTTGGATTGGTATTCCGAAGGTATGTATCCGCCAATGGTGATGGATGAGGAACTCCACGCCGACGGCACCATTAAGCGGGCTGGGCAGAAGTACTACATGAAGCCGATGAATTGCCCGTTCCACAATTTAATTTACAAATCAAACAGTCGCTCTTATCGCGAACTTCCACTGCGGCTATTTGAATTTGGCACTGTCTATCGCTACGAGAAGTCGGGTGTGATTCATGGTTTAACCCGAGCGCGTGGTTTCACCCAAGATGACGCTCACATTTATTGCACCAAGGATCAGATGGCGGCCGAGTTAGATTCGCTGCTCACATTCGTTTTGAACTTGCTTCGGGACTACGGTTTGGAAGATTTCTATTTGGAACTTTCTACCAAGAATCCAGCAAAGTCCGTTGGCTCCGATGCTGATTGGGAGGTAGCAACCGAAACACTTCGGCTAGCAGCCCAGAAGCAAAATTTGGAATTGGTATTGGACCCAGAAGGCGCCGCGTTCTATGGTCCAAAGATCTCCGTGCAGGCTAAGGATGCCATTGGTCGTACTTGGCAGATGTCGACCATCCAAGTCGACTTCCAATTGCCACAGCGTTTTGATCTGGAATATGTGGCCTCTGATGGCACTCGCCAACAGCCGGTCATGATTCACCGGGCGCTCTTTGGTTCAATCGAGCGGTTCTTCGGAGTCCTTACCGAACACTATGCCGGCGCCTTCCCACCATGGCTTGCTCCAGTTCAAGTGCGGGCGATTCCGGTGGCCGATGCCTTTACGCCTTATCTTCAAGAAGTAGCGCAACAAATGCGCAAAGCTGGTATTCGGATAGAGGTAGATGCCTCTGATGATCGGATGCAGAAGAAAGTTCGCAATGCCCAATTGCAAAAGATTCCCTTCATGATGATTGCGGGCGAGGAAGATCAATTGGCCGGAGCGGTTTCATTCCGCTATCGCAATGGCGAACAGAAGAACGGCGTACCGATTGCAGATGCCATCACTGAGGTTCTCACTGCCATTTCAAATCGGATTCAGATCTAGAAATGGACGAGACCACCATCACGGGCGGAGCAGGAATGCCAGATGGTTGGCAACGCTTATGGGCACCGCATCGGATGGAATATTTGTCGGGGGAGAATCGTCCGCTTCCAGGCAATGATGTCCCTTGTCCGTTCTGTCGAATTCCAACGTTAGCGGATGGTCCTGGTCTAATTGTTCATCGAGGTACCAGCGCATATGTTGTAATGAATCTTTATCCTTACAACGCTGGCCATTTGTTAATCTGCAGTTATCGACATGTCGCGGATTTAACTGAATTGGAAGAGATCGAACGCAACGAAATATTTGCCTTGACTTCACATGCCATGAAAGTAATTCGCAAAGTAACTGGCGCGGCTGGATTTAACTTAGGAATGAATCAAGGTGACGTATCAGGTGCGGGCGTTGCAGCTCACATTCACCAACACGTGGTGCCTCGCTGGGCTGGTGACGCAAACTTCATGCCCATTATTGGAAAGACCAGAGTGCTTCCACAGCTTTTACAACAAACTCGCGATGATTTAGCCGGCGCTTGGGATTCGATTTAAATATTCTTGAATTTCTGCCACGCCAAGTTTCAAGTGCAGCGATAGTGGAATTGTTGGGAAAAGCAGTCCTTGTTCGAAACCATCTTCACCAGCAATTTCGATCGCTTCGGAATATTCGGCGGCGAACTCCGCGACTAATTCTTTATGCTCTGGTTCACTTGGAATGGTGCGCTTTAAACCCAGCGAGTAATCAGTAATCACCAGATTGCGTAAGTCGATCAACGCGGTTGGAAAGCCCTCATCCGAGTGCAGAACCAAATAGGGCGTGACGACGGGCTCCAAGGTTTTGCCTGCGATCGCCGCCATATCCTCGAAATCGAGCTCCGAATCCTCAAGTTCAACAATGGCTATCAAAGTTGGCAGGTAGATCTCCCGTGCCTGGTTCCAGGCCTCGATTGAAGCGGGCGTAAAGCCAGTAACCGCGCTAGCCACGATTACGAGCGCTTGTGCACGCTCGAGCAGGAGGGCTTCACACCCCAAAGCGAGGGCTAATTCAGGTGCAAGATGGCCCACTATCGAAATGGCTTTTGGCTCGCCGTTTTGCTGGGAAATTAGGTTGCTCACGGAGGTGAAG
>CAIQNN010000020.1 GCA_903873185.1 uncultured Actinomycetes bacterium | reverse complement strand
GGTAGGAATTGTTAACTTCGTAGCGATGGCGATGACGTTCGGAAATCTCAGTAGTGCCGTAAACGCCGGCAACGATTGAATCGGGGGTCAGAACGGCAGGATAGAGACCCAACCTCATAGTGCCACCCATATCGCCATTACCAGCGACGATTTCGCGTTGATCTGCCATCGTTGAAATTACTGGATCTGGAGTTTGCGGATCGAATTCAGCGGAGTTCGCGGCGGAGATCCCTGCAATATTTCGCGCAGCCTCGATTACCATGCATTGCAAACCTAAACAGAGTCCTAAAGTTGGAATCCGGTTTTCCCGCGCGAATTTTAGCGCTCCGAGCTTTCCTTCAATTCCTCGAACACCGAAACCGCCTGGGATGCAGATGGCATCAACTGATCCAAGTTGTTCTTGGGCCCCGGCTTCGGTATCACAGTCATCACTGGGCACCCATTTGATATTTACGCGGGCGTTGTTAGCAAACCCACCAGCTCGAAGCGCTTCGGTGACCGAAAGGTAGGCATCTGGAAGGTCAATATATTTGCCAACCAGGGCGACAGTGATCGCAAATTTCGGTTCGTGGACTTTTTGAAGGAGATCGCCCCACTCCCCCCATTGGACATCGGCAAAGCGCAGTCCTAGTCGTCGAACGATGTAGGCATCCAATCCTTCAGTATGGAGAACTTTGGGAATGTCATAAATTGAAGGGGCGTCAACAGCGGCTACAACGGCCTCTAGATCCACATCGCACATCGAGGAAATCTTCTTCTTGATGGCATCAGGAATTGGTCGATCTGATCTGATGACAATGCCATCGGGCGCTATGCCAATGGAGCGAAGCGCGGCAACGCTATGTTGGGTTGGTTTGGTTTTTAATTCGCCGGATGGGCCGATGTAAGGCACCAAGGAAACGTGCAGGTAGAAAACATTCTCGCGCCCGACATCTTGTCTGATCTGACGAGCAGCTTCAAGAAATGGGAGCGATTCGATATCTCCGACCGTGCCGCCAACTTCGGTAATCACGATATCAATATCTGGTCCGGCCATCGCGCGGATTCGCTCTTTAATCTCATTGGTTATATGTGGGATCACCTGAACGGTGTCTCCTAAATATTCTCCGCGCCGCTCTTTAGCGATCACATTGGAGTAAATCTGTCCGGTGGTTACATTGGCCCAACCATGCAAATTGGTATCTAAGAAGCGCTCGTAGTGTCCGATATCGAGGTCAGTCTCAGCGCCATCATCAGTTACAAATACTTCACCATGTTGAAAGGGGTTCATTGTTCCTGGATCCACATTGATGTAAGGATCAAGTTTCTGCATTGTTACTCGAATGCCTCTGGCTCTGAGTAGCCGGCCAATACTGGAGGCCGTCAATCCTTTACCTAGACTAGAGGCGACGCCTCCAGTGACGAATAGATACTTGGTCACATGAGAGGTAGTCACGGGTGGCTAACTTATCATCGATTCCCGTACGAGATTGAGCAGTTCTGCGGCGTGTTCACGGGCTGTGGCTGAACTCTCCTGTCCAGAGAGCATTCGAGCGATTTCCACCTCTCGTTCGGAGCCAGAGACCTCAGAAACATCGCTTTGTGTCACCGAACCCGACTCGCTTTTGCGAACAACGAGATGATGGTCAGCCCAAACTGCAACTTGCGCAAGGTGGGTAACTACGATGACTTGAGCCTCTTTGGCCAAGCGTGCCAATCTGCGTCCGACTTCTACCGCCGCCTTGCCACCAACACCGGCATCAACTTCATCGAAAATATAGGTCCCGAGCGGGGAACTAGCTGCAAGGACAACCTCAATGGCCAACATAACGCGCGAAAGTTCACCACCGCTGGCTGCCTTCGCCAATGGCAGCGCGCTACCGCCGGTGTGCGAGGTGAAAAGAATTCGGATCTCATCAGCACCTGCCAGTGAAAAATCAGAGAATGTTTTCCCTGGGCTACTTTCTACTTCGACTAACAGTCTGGCATTGGGCATAGAGAGTGAGGCCAGCTCCGCGGTGACTAGATTCGAGAATCTTGTAGCAGCTTCGGTGCGAGATTTTGAAAGTGAGGCGGCCCGCTCTTTCACGGTTTTAAATAATGAGGCTAACTCGCGCTCCATTTCAACTACTCGGTCATCACCTCCGGAAAGATCCAAAAGCCGACTTTGCGCAAGATCGCCATCTTCGAGCAGTTTTATATAAGCGAGATTGCGATCGCTGCCTTCGCCATATTTCTTTAGCAGCGCATTGATGCCGGCTTTGCGCTGTTGAAAATGTTCGAACCTAACCGGATCAGCTTCTAGCCTAGAAACGTAACTTGCTAGATCACCAGAAAGATCTTGCAGGTTAAATAGAATTTCCTGAAATCTCTCATTGATGGCATCCAAGCCAAGATCTTTTCCTTTGGTCAGGTCTAACGATTTGCGCGCCTGCTGCATCAAATTAAAAATAGAGATCTCGTCATCCTCGAGCAAAGTCAGGACATGCGTTGCTTCGGCATTTAACAACTCGACTGAGCCTAAACGCGATATTTCATTCTCGATAGTTTCAAGTTCTGCGGGCTGCGGCGAAAGTGCCTGGAACTCTTTAACAAAAGCCGAAATTTCGGCAATTTGCGCATCGCGCTTGCTTAAACGAGATTTGAGATCGATTATTCGTTGAGCAAGATCTTGGTATTGCCTATAACTCTCTTGGAAGGATTCCCGAAGTAATTGGTTTTCGGCGTAATTATCGAGAATTTCGCGCTGCACCGCTGGTTTTGCCAGTCGGGCCGTGCTGGATTGCGCATGAATCTCTATTAACTCAGCGGCGAGCTCTGATATTTGAGTGGCTGTTGTCGGCGAGCCCCCGAGAAGCGCGCGTGACTTCCCAACATTAGTAACTGTGCGCAGAATAATTATTGAACCGTCTTCAACTTGCGCCCCGTCATCGGCGAGTTTTAAACCCATGGCGGGCGAGATCTGAAATTTGCCAGATACTGCGATTCGTTCTTCGCCCCGGCGGACCAGATCAGCATCGGCCTTGCCTCCCAAGATCAGCGAGAGCGCCGTTAAAACCATGGTCTTGCCGGCTCCGGTTTCGCCGCTGAGAACTGTTAACCCTGATCCAAACTCGATCGTGGCGGAATCTATTACGCCTAAGCCGCGAATCGTGATCTCTTCTAAGGAAGACTTATCACTCACCGCGCCAGCCTTCAATTGGCAACTTAAATTTAGCTACTAATCGATCAGTGAAGAGGGCATCTTCGATATGCGTAAGTTGGACTCGCTTCGAATCTTTCGTTAACACTATTCGATCGTGCTGTCTCAGGGACATCTTTCGCATTCCATCAGCCAGAAGGAGCGCTTCATCGGTTTCGAGATCGATGGCGATTTCAGAATCGGGCGAAACTACCATTGGGCGAGAAAAAAGTGCATGAGCCGCGAGTGGTAACAGAACTAAGGCGTTCACTTCTGGCCAGACAACGGGGCCGCCTGCGGAGAATGCGTATGCAGTAGAGCCAGTTGGTGTTGCGCATATAACGCCATCGCATCCCCAACGCGAGAGTGGGCGACCATCAATTTGTAAGAAGAGCTGAACCATCTGAGTGTTATTTCGCTCGATAGCTACTTCATTTAGCGCCCAACCAGATTCAATAACTTTTTGATCACGAAGCACTTCATATCGGAGCAGCAGTCTGGACTCAGTACGGTAGTTGCCAGCTTCGATGGCATCGGCAATTGAGGTTATTGAAGGCCGAGAAACTTCGGCCAAGAAACCAACATTGCCCAAGTTGATACCCAAAATCGGTACCTCGGAATCGCGGACCAGCTCAGCGGCTCTGAGAATCGTGCCATCGCCACCAAAGACAACAGCGATCTCTAATTCTGCAACTGATTCGAAAGTTGATGCGCCGGCTATCTCATGAGGGGAATTGGTAACTACTAAGAAGCCACGAGAGATCAAAAGTAGCGAGAGCTCTGAAGCGCTTACCACCGCTTTTGGATTGGTTGGATGAACGACCAAGAGAACTTTGCGTTTTGCCAGGGTCATCATTGTGGCCCAGATTCGATCGCTTGATCTAAGTCAGTTTCCGAGAGTTCGCTAGCTCCGCGTTTTAACCAAAGAAAGTACTCAACATTTCCGGCAGGTCCCGGAAGGGAACTGGCAACAACGCCTTTGCATCCAAGACCCATGTCATATGCCGAGTCAGCAACATCGTTGACAGCAGATTTGCGAAGCATCGGATCTCTGACTACTCCCCCAGCTCCTAAGCGTTCCCGCCCGACTTCAAACTGCGGTTTCACCATTACCAGAAAATCAGCATCGGTTCGTGAAAGGGCAACTAAAGCTGGTAGTACCAAAGTCAGGGAGATGAAGGATAGGTCTGCAACGATCAAATCGACCGGATCGCCAATTTGCTCAACTGTAAGGTGACGAACATTAGTGCGATCCAAAATCGTTACTCGCGGATCTTGTCGCAACTCCCAAGCTAATTGGCCATAACCGACATCAACAGCAATCACACTGGCGGCATCTCGCTTTAGTAAAACATCGGTGAAACCGCCGGTGGAGGCACCGGCATCTAAAGCGCGTCTTCCTGCAACTGAAATTTCTGGAAAGGCATCAAGCGCCCCCGCTAACTTGTGGCCGCCTCGTGAAACGAAATCATTGCGTTCACCTTGAAGCGTGATGGAGGTTTCTGCATCCACTTGCGTTGCTGGCTTAGAGGCTGGAATTCCACCAACCATGACTGAACGTGATTCGATTAGGTCAGCAGCATGCTCTCTAGAGCGGGCTAGGCCTCGCCTTACAAGTTCGGCATCGAGTCTGGTCTTCATAGCTTTAGCGACAACCGCTAGAGTCCATCAATCTGCGAAAGGGCAGAATTCAATTGAGAATGCACCAAATCAAATTGCTCGCAATGCTCATTCAACGGTCGAGTCGCTATCTGCGAAATCAACTCTTTGATCTGAGCGATCTGATCAAGCGCTAAATTGGAATCAACCGCGCTCACTTAGCAGCTGCTTTCTTGGCTGTGGTTTTCTTAGCGGCTACTTTTTTAGCCGGGCTCTTCTTCGCTGCCGCCTTCTTAGCAGCAGGTTTCTTGGCCGGGCTCTTCTTCGCTGCCGCCTTCTTAGCAGCAGGTTTTGCCGCTGGCGTTACTCGAGATTCGAGATCGGCGATCTTTGCCAATAGAAGTTCAAGGTCATCTTGTCGAACAAAACCCATTCGAGTCGCAGCTGATTCAATCTCAGTTTCAATTCGCTCCTTGATTACCTCCCCGCTCTCTTCGAGCCAGCCTTTAACTGCAGCTGCAACCTCGGCCGCAGATTTCTCGCCGCCCGACAACTTGGTCGCGTAATTTTTGAATGAAGAAAATATGTCTTGTGCCATGGGCTAACCGTATCTAAAGACGGCGCACCTGGCTCGCTTCAACTTGCCAACGACTAGCTAGACCTGATGGTGATTGCCAAAAGCGCCTGCGGAGTGCACCATCCACCTCAACCCACTCATCTACAACAAATGTAAGTGCGCGTTTTCGCAATCTCGCCGGCCAGACCGCGATATCAAGTGTGTCTACCTCGCGCCGTTCACTGCGCTGGTTATCGCGCTCAACTACCAGGCGAAACTCCACCAAGAGATCCCCGCTTGGCATCGTCTTCTCGATCGCCCGCCCGCTAATGCGTCCAATGAGGTGAACTTCATTCGCTGCAAGAGTTGTTTGCGTCAGAACTTTCGAATTCCCAGTTACCATGGCGGAATTTTTACGCAACACCGTCTCTTGCATTTATTGCATTTCGAAATCCGTGGATTGCGCCTGGTTGTTGAAAAAGTCACCACTTCATTTTGCGACGGTGAGATAACAGGTGAAATAAAAAAGGACCCGACACACAAAGGCGTCAGGCCCGTTTTTTAATGATGTCCGGCGGCGATCTACTCTCCCACAAGGTCCCCCTTGCAGTACCATCGACGCTGAGAGGCTTAGCTTCCGGGTTCGGAATGGGACCGGGCGTTTCCCTCTCGCTATGGCCGCCGAAACTCTATTGAGTTTTCAG
>CAIQNN010000019.1 GCA_903873185.1 uncultured Actinomycetes bacterium | reverse complement strand
TAGAGCTTGAGGATCTAACCAACGACCTTCATAAAGTAATCGACCGAGTCGACGTCCTTCGGCATGATAGGTAGCAATCGTGTCTTCATTATGAATGGCACTGATCAAACGCTCATATGCAATAAATAGGAGCGCCATACCGGGGGCTTCATAGATACCGCGGCTCTTTGCTTCGATAATTCGATTTTCGATTTGATCTGCCATGCCCAGGCCATGGCGACCACCGACCGCATTGGCTGCTTGCATTAACTCAACTGAAGTTGGAAATTCCTTATCGTTGATCGCAACTGGGCGACCTTGTAAGTAAGAAATCGTTACATCTTCGGATTTGATCGCAACGCTTTCATCCCAAAATCGAACACCCATTATGGGTTCGACTAATTCGACTGAAGTATCAAGATGTTCCAACCTTTTAGCCTCGTGGGTTGCGCCCAAGATATTGGCATCGGTTGAATATGCTTTCTCGACGCTGTCGCGATACGGCAAGTCGTTAGCAACCAACCATTCCGACATCTCTTTGCGACCACCGAGCTCAGTTACAAAATCGGCATCTAGCCAGGGCTTGTAAATTCGAAGGGCGGGGTTGGCTAACAAGCCGTAGCGATAAAAACGTTCAATATCGTTGCCTTTATAAGTGGAGCCATCGCCCCAGATCGAGACACCATCTTCGAGCATGGCTCGCACCAACAAGGTGCCAGTGACGGCACGGCCAAGTGGGGTGGTGTTGAAATATTGTTTGCCGCCGGCGCGAATATGGAAGGCGCCGCAGGCGATGGCAGCCAGGCCTTCTTCGACCAATGCGAGCTTGCAATCGACCAAACGGGAGAGTTCAGCACCATATTGCTTGGCGCGGCCAGGCACGGAATCAATATCAGGCTCGTCGTACTGGCCTAAATCTGCGGTATAGGTATATGGAACGGCGCCGTTGGCGCGCATCCAAGCAACGGCGACGGAGGTATCGAGACCGCCCGAGAAGGCGATTCCGACGCGCTCGCCCACTGGCAGAGAGGCTAGGACCTTTGACATTGGACCAGCATATCGATTGCTTCTCCGATAGACCTTCGGTACCGTACCGTGAGCAGTTTTTGTGGAAAAACCCAACTTACGGAGACCTTGTGAAAAAGCTGGCTTACCTTCTTATAAGCGCGTCCTTAATCACATCCGGTCTGATCGGCGCCGCCCCGGTTTCGGCCGACGAGAGCCAGAGCGTTAACTCCCAAGGATCCGATGGCCAAGGTTCTGATAATCAGGCTTCAAGTAACCAAGGCTCTGATAGCCAAGAAGTTCATAATCCAACTGGTGCGATGCTGGGCTGGGTTTCCAACGATCACCAGACCAAAGGCGACCGCGCGCATAACGGCGCCGCTGCCGCTTCAACAACAACGAATCAACTGACTTATCACAACGGTCCAGTCATGGATATCAACACCACTTATGCAATTTACTGGTCACCTGCCGGTCATGCGATCGCACAGTCAACCTCAAATTTAGTAAATCAGTACTTGGGCGATGTCGCAACGAATAGCTCGGGCAACGTTTACGCCAGCACCACCCAGTACTACAGCCAATATTCCGCAAAGATCACCAAGGCAAGCACAACAACCGCTGGATTAGTAAAGACAAATACTTATACCGCGACCAATACTTTTGCGGTTGGTCAAGTAGTAGTCGTCTCTGGAGTTAAAGCAACATCTTCTGCGCTTTCGACTTGGTACAACATAACTGGCGCTGTGCTTACCGCTTCGGCAACTTCCTTCACCTTGTCGGCAACTGGCACCGGTGTAACGACTTACAACTCAGCCGGAACTGCGATCCAAAGCGTGAAGACTCAAATTCAAACTGCCAGCTCTTTTTCGTCGGCAACGAACGTGGTTTATGACACGACCGCGCTTCCTGCTAGCGGCTGCCAGACCACTGCGATCACCACGGCCTGCTTAACTGATGCTCAGCTTCAAACCGAGCTAAAGAAAGTTATGACCGCTAAAGGTTGGACGGGTGGAAACCACAAGCTCTACTTTATTTTCACTGGTCAAGGAATCGGAAGCTGTTCGGGTACAAGTTGTGCTTATACCTATTACTGCGCCTATCACAGCTGGATTGGCTCGGGCCCAACTGCGACGTTGTATGCAAACATGCCTTTCGCCGACAACATAAATGGCTGCGCCAGCGGAACCACCCCAAATAGCGATGTTGCTGGCGACGGTTACATCAATCTAATTAGCCACGAGCATGCCGAAGCGATTACCGATCCAACTGGCACTGGTTGGTACGCCGCTACTGGCAATGAAAATGGCGATAACTGTGCCTGGTACTTTGGTCAACTCAGCGGAGTGCAATCTGCTGCAACGTTAACTGTGTCAGCGGTAAAACCGTCCTATGTAATTAGCACTACCTCGTACACACTTGCTGGTTACACAACATATGTAACTTCTGCCAATACCGTCGCAGTGGGTCAAACCGTGCAAATCACTGGATTGTCACCAGCCGGCTATAACGGAACATTTGTCGTGGCAGCCAGATCCGCAACTTCGATCACCGTCGCAAACGCAACTACCGGAACTGCCACAGGCACCGGTTCGGTTAGCGTTCTGGCCCCAACTTGGTGGAACCAGACCATCAATGGGCATAACTATGCGCTTCAACTCGAGTGGAGTAATGCTGCAAATAACAACACTGGAGGCTGTGTTTCTAGCTGACTTATCTCCTAGAATTGGCTTATGGCTGAATTAATCCGAGAAGGTAACGATCTAGTTTTAGTCCTTTCTAAAAAGGAGCAAGTTTTCGCACTTAACCGCACCCAGCGCGCTCCAATCTCAAAGTTCAAATCAGTATCTGCCCACGAAAATTTGTGGGCTCGGGGCATCCTAAAAGGATTACGAGCGCCTGGGACCGGTCTGCCATACAAAGTGCTTTATGGCACCATGCGCTATCCGGGTGGAAAAGACTTCACCGCGATTTATGGCCGCGGACCAGGTTTCGTTATGACTTTTGATGGCTTACCGTTCAAGCGTTGGATCTTTACATCCGACCTATCCGAAAGTGGCATGAACCTAATTCTTGATAACTCTTAAT
>CAIQNN010000018.1 GCA_903873185.1 uncultured Actinomycetes bacterium | reverse complement strand
CCTAAATTATTAGCCCACCCGGGTTTGCTGTTTTGCTCATGAATCAAAGTTGGAATCCGCAATAATTTTGCGGCTACATATGCTGGTGCGGCGACATAGCCACCAAAGCCAACAACTACCGAAGTGGAACTTAGCGCTCTGTATGTTTGACCTAAAGCTTGAATCAGCCGAATCGGCCAGATAAGTGCTGAAAGCGAGATTCTTCGAGGCGCTGGAGCCTTCTCGATTATTCGCAGCGGAAAACCAGCCTGGGGAATCAGAGTGCTCTCTAACCCCGAAGCGGTACCTATAAATTCGCACTTTAACTCCGGATGCTCCTGGCGCAACCAATTTGCCACAGCTAAAGCTGGTTCAATATGCCCAGCAGTACCACCGGCGACTAAAGTCACGATACTTTTCATAGCTACTTAATCCTTGCGCTACGACGAGCTCGAAGATAGCGGCTGACATTCGGATCTTTTCGCGCCACATTTAGAACAAAGGCGATTCCCAAATAATTAGCGATCAGCGATGAACCACCGTAAGAAATAAATGGCAAGGTAACTCCAACAACTGGGAATAGCCCAATATCGGAACCCAAGTTGACTGCTACCTGGATCATCAACCAACAAGCAATACCCGCTGTTGCGTATCGCGCGAAGATATCCTTTGTCTGCAAAGCCGTCCTAAAAATTCCGTAAATTAGAATTGCGTACAAGAATAAAACAACGAGCGTCCCCAAAAGTCCCATCTCTTCGCCAATTACCGAGAAGATAAAGTCGGTATTGGCTTCAGACAAGTTCGCCCATTTCTGTCTGCTCGCACCGAGGCCCACACCAAATAGCCCGCCACTTGCTAGACCCATCACGCTATGTGCAGTTTGCCAACCGGCGAATTTATAATTCTGGGCGGAAAATGGATGGAGTACCGCCGTAAATCGATGTAAACGATAGGGCTGAGTAATTACAAATACAGCAGCGAAAGCTACTCCGGCACTGATGACCACCATGAAATGGCGAACCGGTAGTCCGCTAATAAATAGCATTGCCGCCGAGATAGCTACCACAATTAAAGAGGCACCTAAATCCCCGCCCGCCATAATAAGCAGTAACAGAACGGAGATCGCCGGGAGCAACAGTTTGAGAGCGTTCAAAGGACGTTCGGTTGCCACTCGCTCTTCATATCGGCGAAGTTGCAGGGCACAAAAAAGAATTAGACCGAATTTGGCAAATTCACTGGGCTGAATGGTGAATGGTCCGAAACCAATCCAGTTGGTGTTGCCATTAACATTTTTGCCCAGCCCAGGGATCTGGGGCAGAACAAGTAATCCGACGCTAACAATAATTGCCACTCGAGCCAGTTTTAGCCAAATTTCACTGCTCATTCGTGTTCCAACAACTGCTAAGCCAATTGCGATCGCTAAAAACAAAAGTTGCTTAATAAATATCGAGTAAGTATTTCCGCTTTGCTCAAATGATTTAACCGATGAGGCTGAAAGAACCATTACTAAACCTAGACCAGTTAAAAAAATCGTAGCGGAAAGAATCATAAAATATGCCGAGGTGGGGCGCGACAGAAGAGAACTCTTGGCAACTGTTTCAGTTGCGGATTTTTTACTCATTTGCAACCAACTCTTTTACCGCTGCCGCAAAACTATTTCCGCGCTCTGCATAATTCTGAAACTGATCCATCGAGGCACAGGCCGGTGCCAGCAACACGGTGTCTCCTGGTGTCGCTAGAGCCTGAGCTTTGAGAACTATCGCTTGGGCAAAGTGCTGAACGTCGCCGCCCTTGTCAATTCGATAAATCGGAATCTTCGGGGCATGAGTTTGAAGTGCCTTTGCAATCAATTCTCGATCTTCGCCAATTAGAATTGCGGCCTTTACTCGTCCGGAAGTTCGCTGGATCAATTCCGACATGCTGGCACCTTTAGCCAATCCACCAGCAATCCAAATTACCGAGAAGTATGAAAGGAGTGCCGCTGTTGCCGCGTGCGGATTAGTTGCTTTTGAATCATCGACCCATGCAATCCCATCCGAAGTTGGGATTAACTGAAGGCGATGGCGGTCGAGTTTGAAACTTTTCAGTCCGGTTTGGATATTTTTATGCGATACCCCGATTGAAAGCGCTAATCCGGCGGCAGCCAGAGCATTGGCTACATTATGTGGAACTGTTGGCTGAATGTCATTCAACTCTGCGACTACGGCAGCTTGAGTAGGGTCAGCCACAAATGCTCGATCAATAAGTAGTTCTTCGACAATGCCAAGCTCGCCGGCATTGGGAGTTTGCAAAGTGAAGAAGATCTTCTTGCCATTCCAGGCCGTGGTTCTGGCGGCGATCTCGGGATCGGAAATATTAAGAATGGCACACTCTGTCTGCGTTAATAACTTCAATTTGGCGTTTGCATAGTTATCAAAACTTCCGTGCCAATCTAAGTGATCCTCTGCAATATTGAGAATTGCAACCGCCTCATACCTGGGAAGCTGGCTCCATTGAATTTGAAAAGAAGAGAGTTCAAAAGCCAAGACATCAAAGCTCTGCTCACCCGTTAATGCGCTAATAGCTGGCTCTCCCACATTTCCGCAGGCTTTACCATTAACGCCAGCGGCAATAAGTATTGACTCGACCATCTGGATTGAGGTTGTCTTTCCGTTGGTTCCCGTCAACGCTATCCACTTTTGCAGTGGTGCAATCTCTTCCTTTACCAACCAGGCGAAATCCAACTCACCTATTAATTCCACACCCTGCGCTTGCAACTCTAGAACTATTGGGTGATCCTGACGCCAACCAGGAGAGACGATTGCCAGGTCAAGTTTCAGATCTGGGCTTAAACTTGTATGAGAGTTGATCCCCAATATTTCCTTTTGTGAATCATCCAAAAGAATTACCTCAACGCCGTTATTTAGGCAAAATTGGATCAAGCCGGTTCCAGTGACGCCGCCACCAAGAATTGCCACCTTCTTCTGGCGTAACTCGAGCAGGAATGACATCTTAGGAGACAACCCACTGGGCATAGAAAAGTCCCAAACCAGTGGCAACGCTCAAGCCGGCAAGAATCCAGAAGCGAATTACGATCGTAACTTCTCCCCAACCCAGCAATTCAAAATGATGTTGCAGTGGCGCCATTCTAAATACGCGCTTCCCACCAGATAACTTGAAATAGCCAGTTTGAATAATTACTGAAAGCGTAATCAAGACGAAAAGCCCGCCTAAGGCAATCAGCAAGAGCTCGGTGCGCAACGTGATTGCAATACCAGCGATCGCGCCACCCAACGCTAGCGAGCCGACGTCGCCCATAAAGATCCTTGCTGGTGAGGCGTTCCACCAGAGAAAGCCAGCGCACGAACCGGCTAGCGCTGCCGCAATAACTGCCACATCTAACGGATCCCTAACCGCATAACATTTAGCAATCTGCGTAACGGCACAACTTTGGCCAAATTCCCAAACTCCAATTAGTACAAAGGCAAGAAAAGTCATTATTGCAGCGCCCGTGGCCAACCCATCAAGGCCATCCGTCAGATTTACTCCGTTGCTAGTACCTAGGACCATGAAGATCACCCAAATAACAACGAGAAAACTGCCGAGAACCAAACTGGTATCTCGAACCGTTGACAGGTGTAATGAAATGGGAGTTAGGCCATCGTGATCGCGAAAGTGAATTCCGGCAATAGCAAAAGCTGCCGCCGCTAGCGCTTGCCCAAAGAGCTTCTGTTTTGCATTTAATCCCAAAGAGCGCTGCTTTGAAACCTTACGCCAATCATCAGCCAACCCAACAATCCCTAGGGTAATTACCAAAGTCAAAATCAAGATTGCCGAAGCGCTAATTTCAATACCGGTAATGAAATGACTGACGAAGTATGAAAGAACGGTGGCAAAAATAAGAACGATCCCGCCCATCGTTGGCGTTCCGTGTTTTACGTGGTGAGTGGTTGGTCCATCATCCCTAATGAATTGACCGTAACCGCGTTTGGCAAGAATCCTGATCAATATCGGAGTCCCTAAAATGGTCAGCAACGCCGCCAACGCGCCCGATATCAGGAAGCCCTTCATGCGATCCGCTCTTTCCAAACAGTTAGCAGTTGCTCGGCTAGTTCCTCTAACTTCTCAGATCTTGAAGCTTTAACGAGAACAACGTCCCCGGCTGAAAAATTAGTCGCAAGGGCGCTAGCCAAAGTCACCGAATCAAAATGGTGCATTGTCGTAGTTTCTCCCAAATCTTCGCGATCTTCCGACTTCTCTTCATTTTGCCAAAAAGCCTTAGTGCCAACTTGAACTAAATGATCAATTCCAATCTCGGAGACGAGTCTGCCAATCGCCTCGTGCTCTGCGCCTGCGGACTCGCCGAGTTCATTCATCTTCCCCAGAAAGGCCCATGAAAGCCCCCCTCTTTCCTGCGAGAGTAAGGCTAAAGTTCGAAGCGCCGCCGCCATGCTGTCTGGACTTGCGTTATAGGCATCATTTATTAGAAGCAACCCGCCAACCTCGTGCAGTTCCATTCGCCATTTGCTGCTGGCAGTTGCCGTCGATAGCGCTGCTGCGATCGTCTCAATGGGAATTCCAAGTGCCGTAGCTACAGCTGCCGCTGCCAACGCATTTGAAACTTGATGTAAACCTAATAATTGCAGCCCAACTGCTTGTCGACCTTCTGGGGTTACTAGATCAAAATGAGCACGTCCTTCACGAAGTTCAACATCGGTCGCACGCACATCGCAATCCGAGCGTTCCCCAAAATTCAAAACTTTATTTGAAGTGGTAGCCGCCATGGCGCGAGTGAATTCATCGTAATTTCCTAGGACCGCAATCGTGCCTGGGAGCAAACTAGTAATCATTTCTCCCTTAGTCTTCGCAATGTTCGATCGCGAACCGAATTCTCCCAGGTGTGCTCTACCAACATTTAGGACGACGCCAATATCGGGACGCGCGACTTCAACTAACTTGGCAATATCTCCCATGTGTCTTGCGCCCATTTCGAGAACGCAAAAATTGGTTTCTTCGTTGCAACTCAAAAGCGTTAATGGGACGCCAATTTCGTTATTTAAATTGCCAACCGGCGCAACTGTTATGCCAACGCTAGACAAGAGATGGTTAAGAAAATCCTTGGTTGTAGTCTTTCCTTGGGAACCCGTTATTCCAATTACTTTGCATGTTTTCATCTTTAGGCGCGAAGCGCGCGTCAAATCTATTAGCGCTTGTCCGACATCGGCCACCAAAATTGAAGGACCAGATATCGGACGCGTAACCAAGGCAAATCTGGCACCGTTTTGGATTGCAGATTCGGCAAAATCATTGCCATCAGAAATCTCGCCTTTAAATGCCACAAAGAAATTCGCTGTCGTCGCTTTGCGGGAATCTATGCAAGGAATCTCGGTGATTAAGGAGTCAGGGCTCAACTCAGTTAGCGACCCGTTAACGATCTGTGCAATCTCCGCGGCGGTCATTGCGATCATGGTTTCGCCTCGATCGCGCTAGCCAACTCTTTGCGATCATCAAACGGATACTTAATCCCGGAAATTTCTTGACCTTGTTCGTGGCCCTTTCCCAAAATGACAACGGTGTCACCAGGCTGCGCCATCGCTACTGCGTAAGCGATCGCTTCTCTGCGATCTAAAATTATGGCGTTCGGGTTCGCTACAACCACATCGGCGACCATCTCATCCAAAATTGCCGCTGGAGATTCAGAACGTGGGTTATCGCTGGTAAAGATTGCAACATCTGCGAGTTCATTTAGCGCTCGACCCATGAGCGGGCGCTTTGTGCGATCCCGATCGCCACCGCATCCCAATACCGCGATTAATCTTTGCTCCGATTCCGATCGCAACGTAGTCAGAACGCGCCGGACGGCATCCGGAGTATGCGCGAAATCAACCAAAGCTCGAAACGGCTGACCCAGATTTACGCTCTCGAGCCGGCCAGGAGCACCCTGGAGAAGTCGGAGATTTGCTGCGATAGAGAGCGGATCCAGACCACTTTGAACTGCTAAGGCCATGGCCATAATCGCATTATCTAAATTGTGCTCGCCGATTAACGGTAAGAGGCCTTCTATGAGAATGCCACCGATTCCTCGAAGCGAAATCTCATATCCGCCATTTACCTCTTGATAGCCAAGGTAGTGCCAATCAGCTACCGGGTTCGAACGCGAAACCGTGCAAACTGGAATTTCAGAGAGTTCAAGTAGGCGAACCCCGTACGGATCATCAATATTTAGGTAGCCAATATCGGCGTACTCGGTCGTGAAAAGTTTTGCCTTTGCCGCAAAATAGTTGGCCATGGTGCCATGAAAATCCAAATGGTCTTGCGTTAAATTGGTGAAGGCCGCGATCGAAAAGTGCGAACCAGCCATCCGGAACTGTTCCAAGGCATGGCTGCTAACTTCTGCCACAAAATGTGTTACATGGCGTTCCGCCATTGTTGCCATAATAGATTGCAATTCTGTGGCTTCTGGCGTCGTAAAAGTAGTCGAATAATGGTCGGGTCCGATGTCAACTCCGAGAGTTCCGATGAATCCCGCTTCCCGCTTTTCAAGCTGCCATAATTGATGCAGCAGCGAACTAGTCGTGGTCTTGCCATTAGTCCCAGTAATTCCGACCGACACTATTGATCGAAGTGGAAAGTCGTTTACCCAAGCGGCAATATCGCCGGCTCGCCGCTTTGGATCGGCGATCACCATCATAGGCAATTTTGGAAACTGCATTCCTGCACCCTCAAGGTCAGTTACAACGGCAACAGCGCCAAGCTCCGCAGCTTTTGCGATGAATTTTGCGCCATGCACTTTTCCACCCGGTAGCGCTAGAAAGAGATCACCTGGTTGAACAAATGCCGTATTGCTAGTTACTCCGGTAATTGGAACTTGCGGTACCAAATCTATTGAGCCCAAGAATTTTGCCAAATCCGCGAAGTTCTTGCTTCGAATTTCTATTGGTCTCATTGGACTACCTCAGAACCAAAGTAGTGGTCTTGGCGAGGCTACTAGCTAACTTCTTCGCGAGGGCCTGAGCCTTTGCAAGATTTGCCTTCTTTAACTCTGACTCGGTTAACGGATAGGTGACGCTCTTAGTTGGAGTTGGTGGAATATGTCGCGACTGCAATACAAAACTCATAACTTGTTTAAATACTGGACCACCGAGTGAGCCACCCCAGTGAAGGCCTTGAGGATCTTGGATTGTCACGCTGACAACATATTTGGGGGCATCCGCTGGCGCAAATCCAATAAAGGAGGCGGTATAGCCCTTGTAACAGCCGCACTTCTCGTCAATTCGCATTGCCGTACCGGTCTTACCAGCTACCCGATAGCCAGGAATCGCAGCTTCCGGCGCCGTGCCATTGGCTGAAACGACGCTTTCGAGCATGGTGCGAATTTGTTTGGCGGTAGCCGAACTAACAACTCGACTGGAACTCTGAAGTTTTGTAGGTGAATAGTTTCCACTTTGATCTATCAAGCCAGCGACGATGTTGGGAGTAACTCGCACGCCATCATTTGCAATGGTGGCAAATACGCTGGTCGCTTGCAATGCGGTAAGTGAGTAGCCCTGTCCGAATGCGATAGTAGGCGCCGAAGTGCGCGACCAAGCCGAAACTGGGTGAAGAATTCCGGTTGACTCCCCCAACAGGTGAGAGTTAGTCGATTGACCGATCCCGTAGCGCGCCAAATAGTCATAAAGAGTTGGGTTGCTCATCGTTTCGCCAACTTGGATTGCGCCAGTGTTGCTAGAAATTGCCAACGCGCCCGTTGCGGTTAGCCGTTCTGTCGAATGCTTCTCGTGGTCTTTAAAAGATTTACCGCCGCGCTTTAAGGAGTAAGGAATCGTCAAAACTGTAGTTGGGGTAATTTTTCCTTCTTCGATAGCCGCTGAATAAGTAATGATCTTGCCTGTTGAACCAGGTTCGTAAACATCTTGGACCGCTGGATTGCGCAAAGCGTCAACCGAAATTGACTTCTTAATGCTTGGATCGAAAGTTGGCGCACTTGCCTCTGCAATCAACGCTCCAGTTGTCGGATCCATAACGATAACGGTCCCTGATTTAGCATGAGCACTCTTTACCGCAGCCACAATTGCAGCTTGGGCAACCCACTGAATATCGCGATCAATCGTCAATCGAATACTGGTCCCGGCTTTAGCTTCAGTTTTGATTTGTTGCGAACCAGGAATAATTGTTCCAGCACCATTGGCATAAATGTACTTTCCATTTGTTCCAGCCAAGACTGAATTCAGACTAGCCTCAAGACCAGCCGCGCCATCACCCGCATCATTTGTAATTCCGACTAGCGTTGAAGCCAAGGCACCAGTTGGATAAGTTCGAATATATCCGCGCTCTGAGAAGAAGCCGACGATTCGCTTAGCGACACCACCACGTGCCTTGAGCGCAACGTCATTGTAGTTTTGAAGCGTTGAAGTAAGGTCCTTCCAAACCGCAGGCGCTACATTCTTAGCGATGATTTGATAACGGCGAGTACCAGTCAATAACGTGGTCAGATCGCTCTCTTTCATTGACAGAATAGGAGCAACTACCGATGCCGTTAGTTTTGGATCTGCGATCATTGTTTGATCGACTACAACATTTATCGCAGCGATACTCCGAGCCAGTTCAACGCCATTTATATCGGTAATATTTCCCCGCGGTGCAAGTAAGACCGATGAGTTCATCAATTCGTTTTGCGCTCTGGCGGTATAGCTCTCTGCCTGTACTGCTTGAACTTGCACCAATCGGCCAGCGAAAATTATCAAGAGCAAGAAAGAAAATAGAACTAACTTTTGAATTCGGCCGCGAACCATATTGTTATAACTCATTAGTGAGCCACCTTTACCCGCTTTGACGAGGTGGCGGTTTTCGTTACCGGCAAATTATGAAGCTGCGCTTTAGGCAGATTTGAAATATCACTTGCGGGTGCAACGGTTTGGCTAGAAACTGCATTCAAATCTAAGAATTCTGGATTTACCGCTGGAATCATTCCCAATTTTGTAGCAGCCGCTGCGAGATGCTCCGGCGAAGATTCTTTTGCTACCAGCTGAACAATGGCATCGCGCTGATCGTTAAAGAGGTTAGTTTGAATTTTTAGTCGTTGAAGCACGAAGGCATCTTGTGTCAATAACGTATTTATGACCAGAAGTGAGATCAATCCGGCCAGGAAGATTCCGATAAGAATCGCGATAAAACCAGCGCGATCAGTTCGCTCACCGCTAAAGATTTCGAATTCCGGAGCAAGCTTTAAGAAATTGGGTCGACGGCTTCGCGTTGAGTTATGACTTGGTGTTACCTCATTCGGCGCTAACTGTGAAATTGCCATCATGCGGCAATCCGCTCTATTGCTCGAAGCCTCATTGATTGAGCCCGTGGATTGGCTTCAATCTCAGCCTCGGTGGCGCTTTCGCTTCCCCGAATTACAAAGGCAAATTTTGCTGCTCGATCCGGAAGTTCAACTGGGAGACCTCTTGGAGTTCCCGATTCGGTAACTTTTGCAAAGGCGCTCTTAACGATTCGATCTTCCAGGGATTGATAGGCCATAACAACTAGTCGACCGCCCACTGCCAATTGCTCAATGGCACTGGGAATTGCTCGCTTTAGAACCTCAAGCTCTTGATTTACTTCGATGCGTAGCGCCTGAAAGGTACGTTTCGCTGGATTACCACCGGTTCGTCTGGCCGGTGCAGGAATGCTGTTCTTAACGATCTCTGCCAAGTCCTTGGTGCTATTGAGCGAATTAGAACTACGCGCTTTAATAATATTTTCCGCAATCTTGGCGGCAAATTTCTCCTCGCCATACTGCCAGAGAATCCGATTTAGTTGCTGATGGGTATAGGTATTTAATATTTCACCAGCAGTCAATCCGGAACTTTGATCCATTCGCATATCAAGTGGGGCATCTTGAGAGTAGGCGAATCCGCGCTCAGCAACATCTAACTGCATGGAGGAAACACCTAGATCAAAGAGAATTCCTTCGACATTGGTGATTTCCATATCTGACAGCACTTCAGCGATTTCATCATAAACCGCGTGCACGATAACGATTCGATCGCCGAACTCAGTTAAGTTTTCCCGAGCAATCGAGATCGCCGAAAGGTCTCGATCTAAACCAATAATTTTCAAATTCGGATATCTCGAAAGTAACTCTTTGCTATGTCCGCCTAAGCCCAAGGTAGCGTCAACAATTATTGGAGATTCGCATAATTCAATTGCAGGGGCAAGCAGTGCGATGCAACGATCAAGCGCAACTGGAATATGTTGCATCAACTTCCCCTCCCCCCAAACTAAATTTCTTAATTAATCCCTTACCAACTTTTCTTCAGCGTTCACAAGATTTTCTTTTCCTCTCTCCTCTGGTCACCGCCGGCCGACGGATCTATGAGAACGGCGCCGGGGAAGTGGCGCCGTATCTAAAAAAAGGTCGGCGGTGGCCACAAGAGAGAGGAGTTAGAAGAGCCCGGGCAACACCTCCGAGGAAACATCCGAGAAACTCTTCTCGCGGTCGGTGAGGTAGGTATTCCAAGCGTTGGAATCCCAAATTTCTAATCGGGTATTTGCTCCGATGACGACGCACTCTTTCGCCAAATCGGCGTAGGTTCGAAGTCCTTGCGGGATGCTGACTCGACCTTGTTTATCTGGAACTTCATCATGGGCGCCGGCGAACATAACTCGCATGTAATCGCGAGCAGCTTTCTCAGTTACTGGGGCTTGGCGAAGTCGTTCAGTGATTGCGAAAAATTCTGCGGCGGGAAAGACATATAGGCAGCGCTCCTGCCCTTTGGTGATCACCAGGCCGTTGGCCAATTCATCGCGGAACCGGGCGGGAAGGATGATGCGCCCCTTCTCATCCAATTTGGGTTCGTGGGTGCCAAGAAACATCTTCACCCCCCAAAATCACTCATAGTTACGCTTGGAACCTGCCTCAAGCCACCACTTTACTCCATATTCCCCCACTTTCAACCATCTGGCGCCCTTTTCTTTCCGATTTTGGGCATAAAAAAACCACCCGAAGGTGGTTTTAGTAAGAGAGTTTTTAGCGCTTAATTCTCGAAGTTTCGCCGATCCCAGCGCTCTTCTAGCTTGGCGCTCCATGGCGTCTTCTTTGGCTTCTGGCCCGGTGAACTAGGCGTAGCGTTTGATCGGCCGAGGTTTGAAAGAAGGAATACGACTCCAACTAAAGCAACTAAAAAGCCAACGATTCCACCTGGTGTGCTCTTGGCGACCAGACCAACCAATAAGACCGCCATGCCAGTAAGAAGAAGGAGTCCGCCCATAAGCAAGCGACTTCCTTGACGCGTCCTGGCCTTGCCAGTCATCGTTAAAACTAAGCGTGGATCATCTTGTTCTAGGGCAGCTTCCATCTCCGCCAGAAGGCGACGTTCGTTATCGGAGAGAGCCACATTGGAAGAATAGAGCAGGCGTGGGATATGGGAAAGTCAAAGGGCAGCGAAAGGCCGAAATCGGGCTAAATTCACAGCATTTTTTGGCGCTTTTCCACCGATATGGCAGATTCGAGGTGGTTTGAGCTAAGAATCAGTGGGCTCAACGCGCTTCACCAGCCGCGCCGGACGGACCGAACCGCTACCGAAGCGAGCCGAGGCCTGATCTACCGCCGCTTCAGCTTGGCGCCAGCCCTTCTCGCGCTCCCCCAATATCAGTTGCTCCGGCGCGCTCGCACCAGAAACTAAACCCTCCAAACTAACTCCAACTAATCGAAGTCTGGCGCGATCTAACTTGAGCGCTTCATATAATTTCTTTACAACTTCATAGCTCTCTTGAGTGCCATCAATCGGTAGCGCAAGTGTCTTTGATCGATTGATAGTTTTGAAATCGGCGAACCGAACTTTGATACTTATAGTCTTCGCACACATCTTGCGTGCGCGCAGCCGCGCCGTAGCCTTTTCAGTCAATCTTAAAAATTCGCGCAGAATAATTTCGGGATCATCGATATCGACGGCAAAAGTTTCAGCCGCACTAATACTTTTATCTGGTTCATCTGGAGAAACATCGCGATAATCTCGACCCCACGCTAGTTCATAAAGTGCAGATCCAGTTGCTTCCCCAAGCGCCCTTATTAGTGTTGCTCGCGGCGTATTTGCAAGTTCGGAAACAGTGCGCAGCCCTAACCGCAATAACTCTTCGTTGGTCTTTGGCCCGACTCCCCAAATATCGGAGACCGGAAGTGGATGCAAGAATTCTAAAATTCGATCAGGTGCGATCTCGAGCATGCCATTTGGTTTGCAATGGCCAGATGCTAGCTTTGCTATGAACTTGCTGCTGGCAATTCCGACCGAGCAAGTAATCCCTTCTTCCGATTCAACTCTGGACCGAATCTTTATTGCGATATCTCTGCCACTACCCAATAAGCGTTTTGAACCAGTTACATCCAGAAATGCTTCATCTAATGAAAGTGGTTCAACAAGTGGCGTGAAAGCAGCGAAGATTTCCATGATGTGATCAGATACTTCGCTGTAGCGTTCGTGATTAGGAACAACAAAGATCGCGCTTGGTGCCATTCGGCGCGCTCTGGATACTGGCATTGCTGCTCTGATACCAAACTTTCGAGCCGCATAATTTGCCGATAGGACTACGCCACGGGCTCCTGCTCCAACTACAACTGCTTTGCCACGAAGTGATGGGTCATCTTTTTCCGCAACCGAAGCGTAGAAGGCATCCATATCCACGTGGAGGATGGTGGAATACTCTGGTTTTTCAGCCATTGAGGGGCTCACAAACTCGTAGGTTACGCCACTTTTCATAAGAAGCGGCTAACTCCCACGCCCCAGTTGCTCGCAACGAAATTCCTCTGGGTCCAGTCCGTCTAATCTCACCTCGTACTAAAAAGAGTGATGTCCGATAGAGCAAGTCGGCAGAGCTCGCCTGCATATCTTCAAAAAAAGTCACATCATTGCAGCCATAACCATCATCTAAAGTTAAAAACATAACCCGCCTGCCAGATCGAACCGGTGGCGTCTGGAGCGCCACCTTTACACCAGCAACTAAAACTTGAGATTTGGCGCGTTGATGAATTAGTTCTGAAGACCGAATCGCACCAATCTCATTAAGAAACTCACCATAGAACTCCATCATGTGATGAGAGATATCCATTCCCATAATTTCAATCTCATTGCGAACCCGCTCTGCCGCGGTTAAATCAGGTAAGCCGCTGGATACCAGAACTGGGGGTTGCAACCCCAAAGTCATCTGGCCGCTGCCTAAACTTTTGCGGCTGCCCGTTAAGCGATCCACATCTTGGAGATGAAGGAGTAGATCGCGACGATTAATTTTCTGTTCTTGCAGTGAATGCAATTGATCGAAAGCTCCAACTGCAATCAGCGACTCAGTTGTTGGTCGACTGGCGCCAGCGCGACGGACAAAATCTCCCACATCTTGGTAAGGCTGTCCCAAAAGAATACTTTCGATTTCTTGGTCGTTGATTCCACTTAGTTCTGAAAAAGCCATTCGAATTGCATAGCCGCGAGCATCTGGAAGTGTTAGCGAAGCGCCAGTGCTCATAAGATCCGGAGCGGTATAAGGAGTTCGAGGTGAAACGCTGGTGCGTTCTACCCGATAGCTCCGATCTGAAAGATTTATATCTAGCGGCGCAATGGTTATCCCCCATTGTCTGGCCTCATCCAAAATTAACCGTCTGGGATACATTCCTGGATCATGTGTTAGCGCGCCAGCGATAAAGGCTGCGGTGTGATGAGTCTTCAGCCAAGCTGATTGGTAGGTAGGTAGCGCAAATGCCGCAGCATGGGCTTTGCAGAATCCGAACGAAGCAAAGGCTCGGAGAATCTCCCAAACTTCTGTCACTATCTCGTAGGAATAACCGCGAGCCAACGCTGCTGGATAGAACCAATCGCAGACTGCTTGTTGGCCATCGATAGTTCCCAAGTCTCGACGCTTCTCATCAGCTTCCGCCAATGAGATACCGCTAAGAATCGAAATAATTCGAATGACCTGTTCGTGAAAGACAACCACCCCTTCAGTCTCGGCCAAGACTGGTTCAAGATCTGGATGAATGTTGGAACGTTTGCGCAACCCTTGTCTGGAATTGAGAAAGGGTGTGATCATGTCGCTCTTTACTGGCCCTGGGCGAAATAACGAGATATCAATTATTAGATCAGTGAAATTATTAGGAGCTAGCTTGCCGACCAATTCTCGTTGTCCTGGACTTTCAACTTGAAAGATTCCTAAGGTCCGAGTTGATTTGATCAGATCAAAAGTCTTTACATCATCTAATGGAACTTCATCGATCGCTATTACTTCGCCATCTACTCGCTCGATTTCACGGAGTGCATAAGAGATAGCCGATTGCATTCGCACACCCAAGATATCGAGCTTTAATAACCCGATTGCTTCGACATCATCTTTATCAAATTGAACCATTGGATATCCGCTGGCATTGCGCTGGATTGGTGCGTGATCTAACAATCCAATATCAGAAAGGGCAACGGCGCATGGATGCATAGAGAGGTGGCGCGGCAACCCATCTAACCGCCCAGCTAATTCGATCGCCATCTTCATTACTGGAGTAGTGAGGTTAAGACTCTTTAACTCTGGCAAATTTGCTAATGCTTTAGCGATATTACGAGCCCTGATATGAGGTAGCGCCTTGGCAATTAGATCAATCTCCATGGGAGCAATCCCTAAAGCCGCGCCAACATCGCGAATGGCATGACGGGCTCGGTAGGTCTCAACCATTGCAACTGTGGCGCAGCGAGAACTATTTCCGGGCTTGGTCCAATTAGGATCGCCATAGCGCTCAAAGACGGCATCGTAAATTTCTAATCGCCTGGCCGATTCAACATCAATATCAATATCTGGCAGTTCATGACGCAGCGTGGAGCAGAAGCGCTCCATCAAAAGACCATAAGAGATCGGCTCTACTCCCGAGATCCCCAATAGATGGCAGATCAACGAACCAGCACCACTGCCACGTGCCGCGACTCGGATTCCTAAATTGCGCGCCATGTCGGTGATATTTGCAACGGTGAGAAAGTAAGACTCGTAGCCCAAAGTTCTAACTGTTGCTAGTTCATCTTCTAACCGCGAAGCAGCCGGGACTGAGCCAGCACCGCTATAACGCTGATACAAACCGACTTCGCAGCGTTCTCGTAGTTGTCGAATTAGCCCTTCTCGATCTTTAGCACCTACGACGCTTGGCTCGGGCAGATGAATTTCACCAATTCCGATATCGCGCCGCGCTGATAGCAGCGAGCGCTGTGCCCACTCGTTAGTAGTTATCAATAAATTTCTGCCATTTCGCTCACCAGCAGCGCGCGAAATTTCATCAGCGATAGCTGCCATATCTGAACTGCTTTTGAAATAGCCTTCGCTGTTATTTCGTTCGGTGTGGCGATCATGCAATGGAACCAAGTTCCGGGTGGCATCAAGAACATCTGCAACTGGGCCATCGCTGCGATCAAGCATTCGAGCAGAATTGGTAAGGATCGCTGGTAGGCCATGATCACGAGCGAAACCCAACATCCGAGCGGCTAGCGTTGTAGAAAATGGCCCGTCACCTCGAACTTGATGCGAAACACATTCCACTGCTTGATCGGCGAATAGGTCTCGGGTTGAGTTATAGATTGATAACGCTTCGTCATATCGCCTGGAGCCAATTGCCGTAGCTAACTGCGAATCAGCGCCATGAAGCAGAAACAAATTAGTGGAGTACTCGGAAAATTTTGCCAGCAGCTCGTAGGTAAGAAGATTCTCCTCTCCTGTCATATTGATACTAGAGAGCAGCCGATACAACGAAGCTAACTGGCCGGATTGTGCCAACAAGGTGACGCGATACTTCTTGTGGATGAAACTTAAATTGACGCCAAGGATTGGCGTGATCTGATTGGCCTCGCAACTTTGCGCAAAGCGAATTGCCCCCGCCATCCCATCGCGATCGGTCAGCGCCAAAGCGCTCATTCCAAATTCTGCAGCTCGTTCTACAAGTTGGGCGGGCTGAGCGGTTCCATATTTAAAGGAGTAGCCGCTGGCGAGATGGAGGTGGGTAAAAGGAGTAGTCATTATTAATCCGCAGTTGCAACGAAATTAAAGCGGTCTGGAGGTAGGGCGAATGAGCCAAGTGCCGGTGATCTCATCGCGCTCAATTTCAAAGGTGGTCAAGGTTCCTTCGGGGGCAGCTTCTACGCGCCAAATTGCTCGGGCGCCATCATCGAAAATATTGCTCTCGTTGAGATGGTTATTGCCGTCGGCAATTCGATTCCACCAGCCACCGGATTCACGCCATCTGGAGACGATGGCATGGACATGGAAGCGGCGCCCCTTGTAGAGGAACTCTGTGGGCTCGCCCTCGGGAGCGAGCACCCGAGCGGTATTGGTCGGGGCTGGCTCTGCGGGGCTAGTTGATTCGAACATATGTTCGAAAGATAACCGCCACCCCCGACACTGGCAAGTCCCCCGATTGACGCTCCCCCTGAGCCTGGCTGGCCCGGGCTTTGCTTGAAAATTCAACATTTAGGTCTGACAGTATTGCCCCATGCATATTGCCATGGCGCTAATCGCCGGCGGCTTCATTGGAACGGTGCTGGGCCTGGTCGGAGCTGGTGGCGCCATGCTTTCGGTGCCGATCTTGCTCTACCTCTTTCACTTCACTCCGATGCACGCAACGACTGCCGCGCTAGCCGTGGTCTTTCTGGCTGCCGCCTTTGGAACCATCCCAAAGTTTCGGGATAAAGATGTCCTGATCCGCGATGCCGCAACTATTTGGGGAATTGGGCTAATAACAAATATCGGCGCCAGCGCGCTGGCAAAACATATCCCAGAAAATTTAATTGTCTCTGGCTTCGCAACGATTTTAGTAATCGCTGGAATCTCAATGTTGCGAAAGCCTTCAGAAACTAAATCAGAACGTCAGATGCCGATCGCAGCGCTGATTGCAATCTCCTTAACAATTGGTGCGATGACTGGACTTTTCGGAATCGGCGGCGGCTTTCTAGCGATTCCCGTCTTGGTTCTCTTCTTTCATACCCCGCAAAATAAAGCTGCGGGTACCTCGCTCCTAATTATTTCGCTAAACAGTTTGACCGCATTCTTGGCACACCATTCAATTTGGCACGAGATCAACTGGGGAATTCCAATTGCAATGGGCGCTTCGGCGATAGTGATCTCAACACTTGCTTCCCACTTTAGCTCGCGCTTGCCCGCCATCAAACTTCGAAAATATTTTGCTGGTTTACTATTTGCGATTGCAATCTATTCGCTCTTAAAGACTTGGTTGCTGAACTAACTATTTCGGCGTTCTAACCGTCTTTGAAAGATAACCCGCCAGAATTAATACCGAGCATGGGAAGGCCATCGCAACGGGCAGCGACACAAGATCGGCCAGCGTGCCAGTAACAACAGGACCAATGTAATAGGCCAACAATCCAATGACGCTAACTCGACCAATAGCTACCGAAGGCGCGATTGAAGTCATGCGACCAGTTGCCGAAAAAAACGCTGGAACCATCGGACCGATGCCAAGTCCAGCGATTATGAATCCAAAAATAATAATTCCGAGCCCAAGATAAATATTGAAACTGGAGACAGGAACCGCGATGGCTATACATGCCCCAAGGGTTACGCCACCAATGTAACCACCATATTTTACGATTCGCTCGGCACCATATTTCATCATTAGATGATCGCCACTAAATCTCCCGACGATCATTGCCAAAGCGAAAGCGCCGAAGGCTGATGCATCTAGTCCGGTTCCGATTCGCATATGCTCGTGTAACAAGATGCCGGCCCAGTCGCTGGCTGCGGCTTCGGGAATCAGGCAACCTATTAATCCGAAACCAATCAGCCACAAAATGCCGGTTCCTTTGCCAAAGAATGGAATCTTTGCGCTGGTGGTTTCTTCATGACCTGTGTGGCCATCGAGATTATCAGGCAACAGATTAAGTAAATTAGGAATGAAAACCACGAAGGAGATAATCCCGACGCCAACAATGTTCTCTTTGGATGTCGTGTGATGGGCCAACAATCCGCCAATTGCTGCGGCAATCAACGCGCCCACGCTCCAGGAACCATGAAAACCTGACATGTAGCGGCGGTCCAATATCTTTTCTACCGCCACCGCTTGCGTATTTACGGCGTTATCAATCGCGGAGTAGCCAATTCCCATTACAAATAAGGCGATTACCAAACTCCATTTTGAGTGAGCAATTCCCAACAGGATTAGCCCACCGGACATTTCAAGTCCAGCAATCAGAGCCACCCGGCGAGAACCAAATGTGTGAACTAGCCGCCCGGCCAATTGAGCTCCGATAACTAACCCAATCGGGCTGCCCAACAAAACCACTCCGAATTGGGAGTTGCTCATGCGCAACGCATGTTTAATTTCGGGGATCCGAGGTACCCAAGCATTTGCCATTACGCCCATGGTTCCAAAGGCTAGCCAGAGCATGTTCCGAGCTCGCGTCGCGACTGCTTCTGGGGAGCGTTGAACTTTCGCTGCCGAACTTCGCAAAATCGCCTCGCCTCCGAGCAATTAAATATGAAACGCTTCTCCTGTGAAACTTGTGAAACCTGGGATGGAGCATATCGACAGTTATGCCGACGCGCTGCGACGCGGCTGGACTGGCGACACTGGAAATACCAAACGAATTGAAGCGGAACTTAAACAAATTGCGGATGATCCCGAGCTCTTTCTGGCATCAAAAGATGACCAACAAGCACGCGGTGCTGCAATCGAAATCGCGGATGGGATTTTCGCGCCACGCATCCCCGGGTATTACCGTTGGATGTGGGATGGCGAAGTCAGCGGCAGCTTAAATTTTCGCTGGCAAGAAGGTACTACCGACCTTCCACCTTATTGTCTGGGCCATATTGGGTATTCGGTAGCACCGTGGAAACAGAATCTGGGTTATGCCACGGAAGCCTTGAAGCAAATCTTGATTCCTGCCAAGGAGCGCGATATGCCATTCGTGGAATTAACAACCGATATCGATAACTTCGCTTCGCAGAAAGTGATTCAGAACAATGGTGGCCTTCTGATCGAGGAATTTTCAAAGATTGCCGAGCAAGGTGGCGCCCCTTCCTATCGATGGCGCATATATTTCTAGTGCCAGCCCCAGTAGTACTTCTTTAATGCGGGTGTACTTTCCTGAGCATGACAAATTCGGCTTTGATTGCGCAACGGAAGAAAACTAATTGGCTGGCAATCGTGGCAGTTACCTCGGCGATCGCGGTCTACTTCCTAATTATCTTCGGTAGCCATGTAAGAGTCACCGACTCTGGCATGGGATGTCCAGACTGGCCACTCTGTAAAGGCAGCCTAAATCCCAATCAAGGCTTCCATGCCTTCATGGAACAGACTCATCGTTATTTAGCCGGAATCGTCACGATCTTGGTAGCCCTGACGATACTTATTGCCTATCGCACCAAAGCCCGCATTGCCGCTATCCGCCCAGCAGTAATAACTGGCGTAACGGTTTTAATTCAAGTAGTTCTTGGTGCCGTCACCGTCTTTGATGGCAATGGTGCCCCAACTGTTGCAGCCCATTTGTTAGCCGGCCTTTCACTTCTGGCTGGTGCCACAATCACCGCAGTAGCGGTTTTAATCTCGCGCGTAGAAATTGCAGGTCCCAGGCTAGCTCCCGTTGGCTGGATTGCAATTAGCGGAGCTGGGATTCTCTATTTAACCGGTTCATTAGTAATCAATGCTGAAGCCGAAAAGGCTTGCGCCAGCTTCCCACTATGTCCTTCAGGTCAACCTGCTCGCTTTGTTGCGCTGCACTTGATTCATCGAAGCATGGTTGTTATCGCAGGTCTTGCATTAATTGCCTTCGCCCTTCATGCCTGGGAGAAATGGTCAAATATCAAAGGGGCTCGCGCATTGGCCGCCACCATTGTTCTTCTTCTAGTTGCCACCGCGACACTTGGCATTCTCAGCGCTTTGCATAAAGCGCCAGCCCATCTCCAAGATCTGCATTTGGCTGGCGCTGCAGCTGTCCTTGCTATATCAACTGCCCTAGCTTCGCTGGGTTGGTTATCCGGCGCTGATTCGACCTCGGAAAAAGTTAGCGTTAACTAAAACATTCACCATTCTCCCCTACTGTTTGCACCATGGCAGATATCAGAGAGAAGGCTGCGGTTCAGCGAGTTCTTAGCGCTCTTGCCCAGCATGGTTTACAAGGTGAAGTTCGAATCTTGGCCGATAGCGCTCGAACTGCAACTGAAGCCGCCGATGCCTTAGGAATTGCAGTGGGCCAGATCGCTGCCTCGATAATCTTCAAACTCCCAGATGGCTCTCCGCTTTTGATAGTTACCTCTGGCAGACATAGAGTTGATACCGAACTCGTTGCCCGAAATTTGGGAGTCGAATCTTTGGATCGCGTCGATGCCAATTATGTAAAAGAGCGTTCGGGATTTTCTATTGGCGGCGTAAGCCCACTGGGGTGGATTTCGAAGCCAGAAATTATCCTTATTGATGAAGCGCTAAATGAGTATGAAGTTGTGTGGGCCGCAGCTGGACATCCCCATGCTGTCTACCCATCCACCTACACTGAGCTCATTACCTGT
>CAIQNN010000017.1 GCA_903873185.1 uncultured Actinomycetes bacterium | reverse complement strand
CGGGTGGAAAAGACTTCACCGCGATTTATGGCCGCGGACCAGGTTTCGTTATGACTTTTGATGGCTTACCGTTCAAGCGTTGGATCTTTACATCCGACCTATCCGAAAGTGGCATGAACCTAATTCTTGATAACTCTTAATTAGGAACGTTCTACTTCCATATCGATTGCACCGCAAGGGCACTCGTTGGCACAGATACCGCACCCTTTGCAGTAATCCAAGTTAATTTCGTATTTGCCGTTTTCCAATTTGATAACGGCGTTGTCAGGACAGACACCAAAACAGTTATCGCAACCAAAGCAGTTACCGCACGACAAACAACGACGAGCTTCAAAGACCGCAGTTTCGGCATCCAAGCCTTGGACTACTTCGGCAAAGTTTGAGGCGCGACGCGCGGCATCTAGCTTTGGTCGAACCGTCTTTGGGGCATCGGAGTAGTACCAAGTATTCAATCGATCAAATGCGGCAAGCGCTGGTCGTTCGGCGTGAACAAAATTCTCGCCTTGCAACCACGAATCAATCGCGCGCGCGGCATGCTTGCCGTGTCCGATGGCATTCGTTGCCGTACGCTCCCCCGGAACTGCATCGCCACCGGCAAAGAGTCCTTTGCGGCCAGTCATTAAAAAGCCATCAACATCAATTACGCCATCTTCAACTTTGATCTCTGACATTCCTTCAATGACACTCAGATCAACTTCTTGACCCAACGCCAAAATTACCGAGTCAGCATCGAGATCTTCGAACTCGCCAGTTGGTTGTGGGAAGCCAGAGTCATCGAGCGCCATCTTTTCGATAGTTACTTTGCCTTCATCAACTCTGGAGACTGTAGATAGCCAGCGCATAACAATGCCTTCATCCAGCGCTTCCCTTAATTCGACTTCATGCGCCGGCATCTTTTCCTGTGTGCGGCGATAAACGACGATCGCTTCATATGCTCCCAATCGACGAGCGGTACGAGCGGCATCTAGGGCGGTATTGCCGCCACCATAAACAACGACGCGACGACCAAGAAGTGGCGGTTGGCCATCAGCGGTCATGTGTAGAACGGAGACCGCATCCAATATTCGGGCAGTGTCGCCAGCTGGAATAAAGGCGCGCTTTCCCAAGTGAGCACCAATTGCAAGGAATACCGCATCAAAACCTTCGGCGAAGGTGGCTTCGGCGCTTTCAACTTTGGAATTGCATTCGATCTTTACCCCAAGATTTACGATGCGAGCAATTTCAGCATCCAATACCTCGCGCGGCAACCTATAAGCCGGAATTCCATAACGCATCATTCCGCCAGGTGCAGCAGCGCTTTCGCGGATGGTGACATCGTGGCCTTTCATCGCCAATTGATAAGCAGCTGAAAGTCCAGAAGGACCAGAACCAATAATTAAAATCCGCTTGCCGGTGGGGGCTGCCGTTAACTTGAATTGCCATCCTTGTTTAATTGCTTCATCACCAAGGAAGCGCTCGACTGAATTTATTCCTACGGCTTCATCTACTTCAGCGCGATTACAAGCAGTCTGGCAGGGGTGGTAACAAATTCGGCCCATGATTGCTGGAAGCGGATTGTCGCGAACCAGATTGCGCCAAGCTTGTTCGTAGTTTCCGGCTTCGCCTTCGTATAACCAACCTTGAACATCTTCACCTGCCGGACAAGCGTCATTGCAAGGTGGGAGACGATTGACATAAACCGGACGCTCATTGCGCCAGCTGCCAGTGTGGTTCGCTAACGAAGAACCAATATTTAGCGTTATTGCAAAGGGCTTATCCACGGGCGACCTCTTGAGTGTTTTCATCGGTTAACTGGTACTTGGCAATATTGCGATCGGCAATTCCTTGAATTGCTTCCAATAAATCTGGTCGACCATTGGCGCCGAAGAGGTGCGCAAAGCGTTTCTGCGGCTTTAAGTAGTCCACTACTTTTACCAATCGACGAATCTTCTTCACCACAGTGACTTCACCATATTCCGCTTCGAAAACTGGGAATAAACCAGACTCAGCGGCCATTCGCGCTAATTGAATCGTCTCTTCAGATCTAGAACCCCAGCCCAGAGGGCAAGGAACCAAGATATGTAAATAGCGAGCTCCGCGGAAAGTCATGGCCTTCTTTACTTTGGCTTCTAGGTCATGAAGATCTGCGACGGTGGCAGTTGCAACATATGGAATTCCATGGGCCATTGCGATTACTGGCAAGTTCTTTCCTTGCGTGAAAGAGGCGCCAGGATTGGCTCCCACGGCGTGAGTCGTGTTGGTTCGGGCGGCAGGTGGTGTGGCACCAGAGCGCTGAACACCGGTATTCATGTAGGCCTCGTTGTCGTAACAGATATAGAGAACATCGTCATTTCGTTCGAACATCCCCGAAAGTGGGCCAAAACCAATATCTACAGTGCCGCCGTCGCCACCTTGTGCGATGACTCGAATATCTTCTTTACCTTGGGCGCGTAGCGCTGCCGCAACGCCAGTAGCAACTGCCGAAGCGTTACCAAACAAGGAGTGCAACCAAGGAAGTCGCCAAGAGGTTTCTGGATATGGGGTCGAAAAGACTTCAAGACAACCAGTTGCGTTAACGGCCACGATCTTGCCATCGGTCGCTGCCATAGCTGCATCCAACGCATACCGAGCGCCAAGTGCTTCGCCACAGCCCTGACAAGCACGGTGACCAGAAGTGAGTGAATTGGTGCGGCCAGGGCGTGATTGCTCAGATAGCGATTCTTCATCGACTAAGCGATTACCAACGGCAAAGGAACCAACCTGATAAAACTTTAACGGCGTGCTCATCGGGCACCTAGATCTTTCAATAAGTTTTCCGCCATCGGACCCGATTTACGTTCGGAGGCGGCACGCTCTAATTCGCGATCAATTAATTTGTGATTGAGATCAGTAAAGGTCAGATCCGGCATCGTGCCTTCATAGGTATCGTTAATAATTTTTCGGATCAAGTCACGAGTTATTGGTCGTCCACCCAAACCCGAGATTGCTGTGAATATTGGAATATTGCTACCGGCCATTGCGGTGCGAATATTTGAGGAGACGATGCCACCGATTCCGGGAGCAAAGGCACGTTCGATTACAACGATCTGTTTCGCCTTAGCAAGAGCGCTACTTACCGCATCTAAAGGAAATGGACGGAATGAAGTAATTCCAAGTACGCCAACTTTTTGGCCGGCTTCCCGAAATTCTTCAACAACATCTTTGATAGTTCCAAGAACCGATCCCAAAGCCACTAAGACAACGTCGGCATCATCCAATAAATATTTGGTTACCAAGCCGTCGGCATCATGCTCGCCAGCTGCGCGGCGGCCAAAGACCGTTTCAAATTTTTGCGATATTTCTGGGAGTAATTGCAGCGCTTGAAGTTGCTTTATATGGGCTAAATAGCGAACTTCGGTGAAGGCTTCAGGACCAACCATTGCACCAATAGAGACCGGGTCAGCAGGGTCCAGTACTTGGCGAGGAACGTATGGTGGTAAGAATTGATCAACTAATTCAGTACTTACGACATCAATCTCTTCCATGGCATGTGTTAAAACAAAGCCATCCATACAGACCATTACAGGTAGCGAAACTTCTTCGGCCAATCTGAAAGCCAAAATGTGAAGATCGGCAGCCGATTGATTATCTTGGGCATAAAGCTGAATCCAGCCAGAATCCCGCTGGCTCATGGCATCGCTGTGGTCATTCCAAATATTGATTGGGGCGCCGATCGCCCGGTTGGCCAAAGTCATAACGATTGGGAGCCCTAAACCGGAAGCGTTGTAAACCGGCTCGACCATAAATAACAAGCCTTGGCTTGCAGTGGCGGTATAGGCCCGAGCGCCAGTTGCCGAGGCGCCGATTGCCACCGACATCGCCGAAAATTCCGACTCTACATTTACAAATTCACAGTCATCGATTCCGCCCAGACGAACAATCTCATCCAACGCCTCCACGATGTGAGTTTGAGGCGAAATTGGGTAAGCGCAGATAACAGCTGGTCGACAAGCGGCAATCGTCTCAGCAACGGCCCGAGAGCCTTCAATTTGCTTAAGCATGCTTTAACTCCTCAAGTTCCAACATCACAAACTCATAAGCCTCAGTGGCTGCAGCAATATTTCCAGCGGCAATCTTGGCTGGGAATCGATCGGCAATCGCCGAGGTAACACTCTCTAGTTTCACTAATCCGGTCGCAGCCGCAAAGCCACCCAAAAGCGCAGCGTTAGGCATTGCTCGCCCGACATGTTTTAAAGCAATATCTGAAGCCGGAACGATGAGGTTTCGGGCAGCGGAACGTCCCTGGACATACTCCCCCAAACCAAGTTCATCAAAAGATTTCGTGGTGTTAATTAACAGGTAGCCCGCAGGATCCGAACCTGCAAAGACATCAACTGAATGAAGCAAGGTTGGGTCTTGAATGATGATCGCATCTGGTTGCAATACTGGCTCGCGCAAGCGGATCTGCTTTTCGCTGATGCGACAGTAAGCAACCACTGGTGCGCCGGTACGTTCCGATCCAAAACTCGGAAAAGCTTGGGCATGAAGTCCATCTTGAAATACTGCGACGCTGAGAAGTTCGGCGGCCGTCACTACGCCTTGTCCACCTCTCCCGTGGATTCGAACTTGAAACACGCTTAATCGTAACCGCTGAAAATAGTGAAACACGCTATTTTCAGCGACCATGAGTGCTAGCCCTGAGTGATACCACGCATACCTTTATTGATCGAGAACAAAGCGTTAGCGAATCGTTAGATAACGGGGTAAACCATTTCTGACTGCGGCACAATCGCCGGCCATTTCAAATCGCTCTTTAATCGGCTGGCAAAAGCGGCCGATGAATCTGGTTCACCATGGACTACAAAGACTTGCGATGGAAGTTCCACGCTTCGCAACCAACTCATTAGTTCATCGCTATCGGCGTGTACCGAGAAACTTTCTACTTTGGCAATAGTTGCGCGAACTGTCACAAATTCGCCGTGAATGCGAATCTCTTTAACACCCTGTTCCAAAGCTTGACCACGACTTCCGGTTGCTTGATAGCCAACAAGAATTACCGTGTTGCGGGCATCTGGCAACATATTGGCTAAATGATGGACAACGCGCCCGCCCTGCGCCATTCCGCTGGCTGAAATAATGATGCTGGAATTCGTTAGATCATTTAACGATTTAGATTCATCGACGGTTCGCATTTCATAAAGTGATCCCGGATCAAACGGATCTCCCTGTTCGAATTTGGAAAGCAGCTCTGGGCGAATTTCCGGCGCATGATCTCTAATCGCTTCGCGATAATAATTGAGAGAAGTAAGCGCCATAGGTGAATCAACATAAATCGGCACCCTTGGAATCTGTTTGGATTCAATTAGATCGTTCAAAGCCATGAGGATTACTTCGGTTCGATCCACCGCAAAAGCAGGGATTAAAATGGAACCACCGCGCGAAAGCCCAGCATTGATCTCGTCCACAAAGACTGAGGTAGGTGATTCGTGCACTCGGTTGCCATAAGTGGACTCAGTGACCACCACATCATATTTTCCTGCTGGTGGTCGATCAGCAGAGATCAAAATTGGATGATATGGGCGACCCATATCGCTGGTAAACAGGAAGCGCTTTCCGGCGGCCACGATAACCACAAACGATGAACCCAAAATATGGCAGGAAGGATAGAAGGTAACCGCAATATCTTCGGTCAAGCCGATCTCAGTTCTAAATGGGGAACTTTTAAATTGCTCAAGAACCCTAATTACATCGTCCTCGTCATAGAGCGCCTTTGGATCTTTGTGAACTGACTTCCCGCGCTTCTTTGCAAACTTGGCATCTTCGGTCTGCAAAAATGCCGAGTCATGCAGAACGACGGCAGCTAACTTCTGTGTGTAAAGCGTGCAATAAATGCCGCCTTTGAAACCCTGCTTGCTAAGAAGGGGCAGATAGCCACAGTGATCTAGATGAGCGTGGGTAAGCACGACGGCATCTATGGTTGCGGGATCGACGGCAAAGGGTTCCCAGTTCAAAGCTTCGGTCGCCTTCGAACCTTGGTAAAGACCAGCATCAACGAGGATTTTCGATTTAGGAGTCGTAATTAGAAACCGACTGCCGGTTACAGTTTCAGTTGCGCCTAAGAAGGTAATCGATACCTCGTTCATGATTAAAGTCTCCTAATTAAGAGTGCTTTTGGCTAGATGACCATTCCCCGCAGCCACTATTTCCTTCTATATTAAATATATGAAGCGCAAGCTGGAATGGTTGCTCTTACTCGTTTCTGCTTTCACGTTGACCATAGGTGCGATCTTTCACTTTACGCACCACATTTGGGCCGCCGGCTTCATCTGGGCGATCGGTGGAGTGGCTGGATTAATCCCGGCCCTGACTTGGGTGATCCGATCTTTTATACATCGCCAAATGGGCTCCGATATTTTGGCGGTCTTCTCTTTGGTAGGAACTTTACTAACTAACAATATGTTGGCTTCCGCCATTGTTTCCTTAATGCTTTCAACCGGCAGGGTTTTGGAAAGTTGGGCCGAAGGCCAAGCAGAGCGCCAATTGAAATCACTACTAGCTCGAGTTCCACGTATCGCTCATCTACTAAATCCGGATGGATCGCTGACTGATATCGCAGCCGATGCAGTTATTGCCGGCAATCGTTTAGTTATTAAATCCGGGGAGATCGTTCCCGTTGATGGCGAAGTTATAACCCCGGCGCTTTTGGATGAATCTGCGCTAACTGGTGAACCGCTCCCCGTATCTCACGCCCCAAGTGAAATTATTTCCAGTGGCGTTGTAAATGCCGCCGCAAATTTTGAAATGGTTGCGACATCAGTTGCCGCGGATAGTACTTATGCTGGGATTATTCGACTAGTTGAAAAGGCTCAAGCCAGTTCCGCGCCCTCAGTTCGGTTAGCCAACAAATGGGCGCTGCGCTTTGTCCCAATTGCATTGGGGTTAAGTTTGGCCACGCTACTTATCAGCCACAGCGTTGCCCGCATGGTTGCGGTGCTCGTTACTGCTACCCCTTGCCCGCTGATCTTGGCGGTTCCAATCGCGGTGGTATCAGGTATGTCTCGCGCTGCAAAATTAGGAGTAGTCATTAAGGGTGGCGCCGTACTAGAACTGATTGCCAACGCCGAGGTCGTGATGCTTGATAAAACCGGAACTCTTACCCACGGTGGCCCAGCTATTACTGCCATTCACAGCGCTCCGTTTAGTTCTGCTACAGAGATTCTGCAGATCGCAGCTTCCATCGATCAACACAGCAACCATGTAATCGCCAAAGCCATTCTTAACGAAGCAAGGGCCGAAGGCGTTGCGATAAAACCCGCCACCAATATCTTCGAGGAACATGGCGTGGCGATTCATGGTGAAATCAAAGGTGAAAAATTCAGCGTCGGTCAATTCAGTGAACGCCCTGATTGGTTGACTATCTCCTACCCGTTGATGGTTGGTGTTAAATCCGGAGAGCTACTAATCGGAGTCATTGGCCTGGCTGATCCAATTAGGGCCGAAGCCGCAGAAATGATGGCCGCTCTTCGCGATGTAAATATCAAGCGGATCCTGCTGGTCACCGGTGATCGCATGGAGAGTGCAAAACTGGTAGCCGATGAAGTTGGGATAACCGATATTTTCGCCTCGGTTACCGCCCAAGGAAAGTTAGATCTTGTTGCCGAAGCAATGCAAAGCAGCAAAGGTTCAGTCATCTTCGTTGGCGACGGCATAAATGACGCCCCTGCACTTGCCGCTGCAACTGTGGGCATAGCCATGGGGGCCAGAGGAGCTTCGGCAGCTAGCGAATCGGCCGATGCCGTGATTGTCGAGGATTCGATTCAGAAATTGGTCCATGTAATCCAGGTGGCTAAATTTGCGCGAAGCAAAGCGCTGCAATCGGCGCAGGTAGGTATGGGGCTCTCGTTGGTTGCCATGATTGCCGCCAGTTTCGGCCTCCTGACTTCAGCCGTGGGTGCGGGAACACAAGAGGTAATCGATGTGGTTGCCATTCTTTGGGCGCTGACCACGCTAAATTTCAAGGTAACGTCCGTTAAGCGCTAAAGCTTTGAGTTAGGCTCTAATCATGATTCTTCGTTATAAATCCCTCTGGTACTGGCTAATCGTTCTGGCGACAACCTGGAATATTGTGCTTTCCGTCTTCGCTGTCATTAACTCACACTGGGTATTACGGCATATTGCAGGCGGACAGATGCACTCATTATCGCTACCGCTACGGGTTTATTACTTCTTGCTCGCGATTGTTAGCGTCGCGGAAATTTGGTTTGCTCGGAAGTTGATCAAGCTGGATGGCGCTTGGTCATTCCGCACCCAAAGAATTTGCAGCGCGCTCACGATCGCCTACGGAATCAGCACCTTCGTTAATCTGATTTCGCGAAGTTCGGCCGAACGGCTAAACGCACCATTCGCTTGGATGATTGCAATTGGTTTCTATTCCCTTAGCAAGAGCTCTGCCGCCAAAAAATAGAACATACTTTCTTAGACTTTAGTAGGCAGCGCTTTCTTAGGTGCTAAGACAACGGTAAGCACGCCACCCTTTGGAATCTTTACCTTTGTCTTCAAGGTTCCGCTGCCATTAGCATCCAAGGTGAGTCGACCGATTTCACTGACAGCAGTCTTGCCTTTCGCGGTGGTGCGAAGTGAAACCTTTACTAACTTACGAACGAACTTGGCTCCCATTTTTATCCGAATTGGCGTTACGCCATTAACAGTGGTGCCAAGGGAAATCTTAGATGCAGCGAGCTTTGCAAGCGCCGCAGCCTTGGCCCTTGCATCAGAATCGCTGATCGTAAACTTAAAGGCATTTGATGTTGTATCTAAGAAGATTTCGGAGGCGTACTTAGTGGCGGTGACGAAGCAATTTCCGGCAGCCAAACCTACGACAAAACCAGTAGGTGCCACAGAACAAATCTTTGGCGTCTGTGAAACATACTTAACATCTCCTGAACCTGCGCCGCCAGTAACGGTTAGTGCAGCACTCTCTCCTAGCTGTAAGAAATTCGTAGCTGAAGCTAAATCAACCGTCGGCGTTGGCTTTCGAATACCCATAAGTGATAAGTGACGGGTATAGATAATGATTGAACCATCTGCACCAATTGCGTAGCCATCATTCAAGTTGGCGGGCAGCGTGGTCCCTGTTATCAGTGTCATCGGTTGCCACGTCAAACCATTATCAATCGAAGACGCCGGCACGCCATCGCTGGCGGGACGATTGATATTTATCTGAATTGGAACCGCAAACTTCGTAATTGCCGACCCTGGCAAGCCTGAATCTGGTCCTCCTGTTACTCCATCCGGCGACGGCGGAGTTGCTACCTTCGCTTGAATTATGACAGTCGCGTAACCACTTGAAACATCATTCAGCGAAACCGTGGGTGCTACCGTCCAAATTGTTTGAGTGGAAGTTGCCAACGGCGGAACAATCAAGATCACTTGACGGTTATCTGGTGCTGTGTTTCCCGGAATCTGGAAGAGCAAGTTAACAGTCTCGGTCGGCAAGCTTGTGATAACTAATGGCACAAGCTGCGTTGCCAATGGGATCTGCGAAGGTGTTGGCGTAGGAGTAGGAGTTGGAGAAGGTGAAGGAGGTGGTGTTCCCGTTGGCGTAGGAGTTGGTGTCGGCGTAGGAGTTGGGGTAGGAGTTGGTGTTGGGGTAGGAGTTGGTGTTGGGGTAGGAGTTGGAGCCGCTACAACACTTACGCCGATATTTAGCGAATAAGTACTGTAATTACCTGCGGCCAGTTGCGTAACCATAATAGTTGCACTCCCAACGCCCACAAAAGAGACCATGCCGGCGGAGTTAACAACGACAACCGAGTTGTTACTGCTGCCATAAGAGTAAGCCCCAGAACTATTAGAAGTCATAACCAAATTAACGCTGCCATTACCCAGAATCTTTGAAAATGAAGTTGGTGCAACTGAAACGGTTGGGGCAATGGCCAGCACGGTCGCAGTGAAGGTGGAGCTGCCGGCGCTGTAATTGCCAGCTGCAGCTTGGTTTGCCGTGATGGTGACGCTGCCAACCTTCAGGAAGGTCATCATGTTGCCAGAGATGCTAACGATGGTGGCATCACTTGAAGAGTAGGTAACGGTGCCTGCGCTATTTGATGTTGGGGCAATGATTGCAGTAGACGCAGTGCCAAAGTTGACGCTGATATTAGCTGTGGCGGTGATGGACGGTGCAGCAGCGCCGAAGGTAACCGTTGTCGCTGTTGATGAGGCGCTGGCATAGATGCCATTGGCAGCATTTGTTGCAGTGACGGTGCAAGTTCCAATTGCAGTGGCATTTAGCGTGCCGG
>CAIQNN010000016.1 GCA_903873185.1 uncultured Actinomycetes bacterium | reverse complement strand
GGTGACAACGTCGGTGACTGCGCTGGTATGGCCGCGGATCTCTTTGAATCTTATGCCGTTACATTGGTAGCAGCTCTAATTTTAGGTAAGGCTGGATTCGGCGACGCCGGTCTAATTTATCCACTCATTGTTCCAGCAATCGGAATCTTGACCGCGATCGTCGGAATTTTCATCACCCGGCTTCGCAGCACCGACAAGAGCGCAATGACTGCGATCAATCGTTCCTTCTTTATGTCGGCAATTATTTCGGCAGTTCTAGTCGGATTTGCAACCTTTACTTATCTTCCATCTTCGTTAAAACAGATGGCTGGATTAACTACTGAGGCTGCTGCCGTAAATGTAAATCCTCGCATCCTTGCTTTCGGTGCCGTTCTTATCGGGATCATTCTTGCCGCTGCCATTCAATTGCTGACTGGCTTCTTCACCGAAGTCGGCAAGCGTCCAGTAAACGATGTTGCCGCTTCGTCAAAAACCGGCGCAGCAACCGTAATTTTGGCTGGTATCGCAATCGGTTTTGAATCAGCGGTTTATTCAGCTCTTATGATCGCGACAGCAGTATTTGGCGCTTTCTTGCTGGGTCACGGTTCAATCGTGCTTTCGCTATTCGCAGTATCTTTAGCAGGTACCGGGTTGCTCACAACCGTAGGTGTCATCGTCGCTATGGATACTTTCGGACCGATCTCTGACAATGCCCAAGGAATCGCTGAAATGTCAGGCGACGTTAAGGGTGAAGGCGCTCAGATTCTTACCTCGTTGGATGCCGTCGGAAATACCACTAAAGCAATCACTAAGGGAATCGCAATCGCCACCGCAGTACTCGCTGCTACCGCACTCTTTGGCGCCTTCACAGATGCAATCAAGAAGGCCGTTATTGATTCCGGAAAAGCTGTTACTGATCTGCAATTCAATGGTGTTCTAGATGTTGCAAACCCACGCAACTTGGTTGGGCTAATCATCGGCGCAGCGGTTGTCTTTATGTTCTCGGGTCTGGCTATCAACGCCGTATCCCGTGCAGCTGGAGCAGTTGTTGTTGAAGTTCGAAATCAATTCTTACAGCACCCAGGAATCATGCTTGGAACTGAAAAGCCAGAGTATGGCCGGGTAGTTGATATCTGTACTCGCGATTCACTCCGTGAACTTGCTACTCCAGGATTGCTAGCCGTTATGGCTCCAATCGCGGTTGGCTTCGGATTGGGTGTCGGCGCATTGGGCGCTTACCTCGCCGGCGCAATCGGAACTGGAACCCTGATGGCGGTCTTCCTCTCGAACTCTGGTGGCGCATGGGATAACGCTAAGAAGATGTTGGAAGATGGACACCACGGCGGCAAGGGATCAGATGATCACGCAGCCACCATCATTGGTGACACAGTTGGCGATCCATTCAAGGACACCGCTGGCCCAGCCATCAACCCACTGATCAAAGTAATGAACTTGGTTGCTCTCTTGATCACTCCTGCAATTGTTGGCTTCGCACTCAATGGTCACAAGCTCATGAGCACCAGCATTTCGTTGGTCGCTGTTGTGGTAATTGTTGGAGCACTTATTCGTAGCCGCCGTGGCGCTACCACGATCGTCTAACTGAATAAGCAGGAAGAAAGAAGCTATTGGGTACCAAACTAGTCATCGTCGAGTCCCCCGCGAAAGCTCGCAAAATCGGGGGTTTTCTCGGCGATGACTATGTTGTTGAGGCATCCGTAGGCCATATTCGTGACCTACCAATGCGTGCGGCCGATATCCCAAAAGAGTATAAAAAGATTGCCTGGGCTAAAGAGGGCGTAAATATCGAGGAAGACTTCGCCCCACTTTATGTAATTAATCCCGATAAGCGCGCCAAAGTCTCCGAACTTAAAGAGTTGATGAAGAACGCCGATGAACTAATCCTCGCAACTGATGAGGACCGCGAAGGTGAAGCGATTGCGTGGCATTTAATTGAGGTTCTTCGACCAAAGATTCCAGTTCGTCGAATGGTCTTTCACGAAATCACCAAAGAGGCAATTCAAAAAGCTGCCGAAGAGACGCGTGACTTAGATTACCGAATGGTGGATGCGCAGGAGACCCGACGGGTTTTGGATCGTCTTTATGGTTATCGCATCTCTCCAGTTCTCTGGAAAAAAGTCATGCCGCGAATTTCTGCCGGCCGGGTTCAATCTGTAGCAACCCGACTCATTGTCGAGCGCGAACGCGAACGCATGGCATTTATCTCCTCCGGTTGGTGGGATTTAACGGCAACCTGCGAGGCTGGTTTTAATGCGCGCCTACTTTCGCTGAACGGCAAACGAGTTGCAGCGACAAATGATTTTGATTCAAACGGTGGGATCAAAGAGAAATCCCTAGAAAATATCTTGCTATTGGATGAGGCTGCGGCTCGTTCGTTGGTTGATTCGCTTACTGGTTCTTCACTTTTAGTGAAGTCCACCGAGGAGTCGCCACGAACCGAACGACCAAAGGCGCCTTTCACAACATCAACAATGCAACAAGATGCCGGCTCAAGATTGGGTTGGGGCGCTCAGTTGACCATGAGGGTTGCGCAACGACTCTACGAAAATGGTTACATCACCTATATGCGTACTGACTCTGTGACTCTTTCACAAGCCGCCATCGGGGCAGCTCGCGCTTCGGCAAAATCTTTGTATGGCGCCGACTACATCCCGGCTTCGCCTCGAGTTTATGAAGGCAAGACCAAGAATGCGCAGGAAGCACACGAAGCGATTCGACCAGCAGGGGACACCTTTAAAACCCCTGGCGAGCTTGCACCAGAACTTTCACGTGATGAATTCGCCTTATATGACTTGATTTGGAAGCGAACGATTGCCTCTCAAATGGCAGATGCTAAAAAACTCCAGATGCGGGTTGATTTTGATGTTAATACCAAAGCTGGCGAAGCAGCGATTTTCCGCGCCAATGGCTCAGTTATTACCTTCCCGGGCTTCTTAGCTGCCTACGAAGAACTTTCTGATGAGAAAGCCGAAGATGATGATTCAAAGCGCCTGCCGCCAATGTCGGTTGGCGATTCTATGAAGGTTTCTCAATACAGTTGTGAAGGTCATGAAACGAAACCACCAGCTCGTTATACCGAACCAACACTGGTGAAGAAATTAGAAGAGTTAGGCATTGGCCGACCATCAACCTTTGCTTCGATTATTTCCACAATTCAAGACCGTGGTTATGTTGCCAAACGTGGTCGAGCGCTAGTTCCGACCTTCTTGGCATTTTCAGTCACTGGTTTGCTCGAACAACATTTCGGTAAATTGGTCGATTACGAATTCACCGCTTCAATGGAGGAAGACCTAGACCGAATCGCTAACGGCGAGGAAGAGCGAGTCGCCTGGTTAACAAGATTCTTCTATGGCACTGAAGGCGATCCAGGGCTGCAAGATTTAGCGGCTGACTTGGGCGCGATCGATGCCCAAGAAATAAATACCATGAAGATGGGTCAAGGCATTGAAATTCGCGTTGGAAGATATGGTGCTTACCTTCAACAAGGCGAAGGCGATGCCCGAAAGTTTGCCAATATTCCGGAGTCGCTGGCACCTGATGAATTAACGCTTGCAATTGCAATTGAATTACTTTCACAACCTTCGGGAGAACGCGAACTAGGAATTGATCCCGCGACTCAACTTCCAGTATTAGCAAAGTCGGGAAGATTCGGTCCTTACGTAACTGAAGTACTTCCTGAAGGTGCGAAGAAATCAGAGAAAGCAAAGACCGCTTCACTTTTATCAACTATGACATTAGATACCATCGATATTGACGATGCGCTAAAACTGCTTTCACTACCAAGAACTTTGGGCGAATATGATGGCACTGAGATCACCGTTCAAAATGGTCGTTACGGCCCATATTTAAAACACGGCGTCGATTCGCGAACTCTCACCTCTGAAGATCAACTTTTCAGTATGACTTTTGATGAAGCGGTTGCGATCTATAAAGAGCCAAAGGTACGTCGCCGCGGCGTTGCCAAACCACCACTAAAGGATTTAGGAATCGACCCTGGCAGCGGAAAATCAGTTTTGGTTAAAGATGGCCGCTTCGGAATTTATGTCACCGATGGTGACACCAATGCCACGCTGCGCCGGGGCGATACGGTGGAATTCCTGACCTTAGAACGGGGCACCGAGCTCTTGGCTGGCCGTCGGGCCTGGGAGGCCGAAAATGGCGGCGCTACCAAGGTTAAAAAGGGTGGCAAAAAAGTAGCTAAAAAGGCGCCGGCTAAGAAAGCGGCGGTTAAGAAGACAACTGGCCGTGCGAAGAAAACTGCCCCCACTCTGACTAAGAACACGGTAAAAGCCACCGGGGCTGCCAAGTCCAAGAAGAAAGCTGCCACCGGGAAAGGTAAGACGGTAGCCGTCTAGGCTTAGCCCCATGTCCCAATCGCTGCCTTACCCGAGCCCGCCGGCTCAATCGGAGAGCCGCAGCGTCCTGGCCATCCCCGCTTTTAGAAAGCTTTGGAACTCCATGGCCTTCTCCTCATTTGGAGATTGGCTGGGCTTGCTGGCAACCACAGCGCTGGCCCAAGAACTCTCAGGCGGTAATTATCAGAAAGCCACCTTCGCAATCGCTGGTGTCTTCATCGTTCGGCTGCTGCCGGCGGTATTGCTAGGACCACTAGCTGGCGTAATTGCAGACCGTTTTGATCGCCGAAGGCTAATGATCGTCTGCGATTTGCTCCGGTTTGCGCTATACCTTTCGATTCCACTGGTGGGCAATTATTTTTGGCTTTATACCGCAACGGTTTTAGTGGAGTCAGTGACGCTTTTCTGGTCACCCGCCAAAGAGGCATCGGTTCCAAACCTGGTACCGAAAAATAAACTTGAGAGCGCCAACCAAGTCACCTTGCTAGCGTCATATGGAACTGCCCCACTGGCAGCGCTAGTTTTTTCATTTTTAGCGCTGGTTACTCGTGGGCTTGAAAATTATGTGCCGCATCGATTTGGATCTTCGGCCGACCTCGCTTTGTATATCGATGCGCTCTCATTCCTTTACACGGCTTTCATCGTCTACCAGTTAAAAGAGATTCCAAAAGGACCAGCTACTAAAGGTGCCGCTAACGAAAATATCGGCAAGGCTTTGATCGAAGGTTTTAAATTTGTAAATGATTCCAAAGTAATTCGCGGATTAATTTTCGGAATGTTGGGTGCTTTTTTTGCCGCTGGCGCGGTTATTGGTTTAGCTCGTACTTTTGTGGGCGATCTACATGCCGGTGATGCCGCATATGGAATTCTCTTTGGTGCGGTATTTACAGGTCTAGCACTTGGAATTTCTCTTGGACCAAAGATCTTCAACCAATTCTCACGTCGCCGGTTATTCGGTGCGGCGCTAACTATCTCCTCTGCATTTTTGATTCTGTTGGCGTTAATTTCTAACTTAGTCTTAGCGCTCTTTGTAACCGTACTTTTGGGCGCCTTTGCTGGCGTCTCTTGGGTTACCGGATTTACGATGTTGGGCCTTGAAGTTGAAGATGAAGTTCGTGGCCGAACCTTCGCTTTCGTTCAATCTTTGATTCGAATCTCTTTGGTCTTAGTTCTTGCAATTGCTCCGGTTGCCGCCGGCGCAATTGGTCGACACTCCTTCAATGTCCGAGGCACAGTATTGGCCTACAACGGCGCTGCTTTTACGATGTTTTTCGCCGGTGTCATTGGAGTAACTGTCGGAATTATTTCTTACCGCCAAATGCGTGACCGACCAACAGTCTCTCTGTGGTCTGATGTCCTTGCAGCTTTCCGTGGCGAACTCGGAGCAATCACCGGCGCGGTAAAAACTGGAATCTTTATCTCCTTTGAAGGTGGCGAAGGTTCTGGTAAATCTACTCAGACCAAAATGCTCAAGGAGTATTTAGAATCGATTGGCGAAGTTGTTGTACTAACTCGCGAACCAGGCGGTACGCCGCTGGGAATTCAACTTCGTAAGATTCTTTTAGATAACCAGACAGGTCATATCTCCCCGCGCGCTGAAGCTTTGATGTACGCCGCTGATCGCGCTAATCACGTGTATTCGGTCATTAAACCGGCTCTGGACTCCGGCGCAGTTGTCATCACCGATCGGTATTTGGATTCCTCCATCGCTTATCAAGGCGCAGGGCGAATTCTCCAACCTGCAGAGGTAGCGCGAATCTCCCGTTGGGCCACTGAAACGCTAACTCCTACTTTGACAGTAATTTTGGATTTGCCGGCCGAAATTGGGCTGGGGCGATTGGACTCGACCGATCGCCTCGAAAGTGAACCGCTGGCATTTCATGAGCGAGTCCGACAAGAATTCTTGAACTTAGCCAATGTTGATCCAGAACGTTATTTCGTTGTCGATGGAAAGCAGAGCAAAACGGCGATTCAAGCGCAGATCATTGAGCGAATCTCTACCCTGCCGCTTTTGAAGGTAAATCAAGTCGCTAAGAAAAAGAAGTAATTAGATGTATGAAGTCTTCGATCATTTAATAGATCAAGATCAAGTGGTGGGAATTCTTAAAGAGGCAACTGCAGCTGCGAAAGACAGTACCGATGAGAGTCAAGCAATGACTCATGCTTGGCTTTTTACCGGTCCGCCTGGCTCCGGCAGGTCAAACGCTGCTATGGCATTTGCGGCGGCGCTTCTTTGCCCCAATAGCGGTTGTTCTAACTGCAATCACTGCACAACGGCTTTGGCTGGAACTCATGCCGATGTGGAGTTAATTCGTACTGAAGGGCTTTCAATTAAAATTGAGGAAGTACGAGAACTAATTGGAAGAGCTTCTTGGTCACCCTCGGTTGCAAATTATCGCGTCGTAGTAATCGAAGATGCTGACCGGTTGACAGAATCTGCGGCTAATGCGCTTTTAAAAGCAATTGAAGAGCCAGGTCTCAGAACGGTTTGGCTATTGTGCGCACCAACACTTACCGACGTGCTACCAACCATTCGTTCTCGGACTCGCAATCTAATTTTAAGAACCCCATCAGCATCCGCCGTAGCGAAGTTGTTAGAAAGTGAATTGATTTCACCTAGCATTGCAAACTTTGCCGCTAGGGCATCTCAGGGTCACGTTGGTCGCGCTCGTCATTTGGCTAGCGATGTTGCCGCCAGAGATCGCCGGACTGCAATTCTTAAATTGCCATTGGCAATCTCAGATCTTTCTTCGGCTTTTAAAGCAGCACAACTTTTGGTTGAAGCTGCGAAGAAAGAGGCGGAGGCCGAGGCGTCGACTAGGGACGACAAAGAACTTCAAAATCTTAAGGAGGCTTGGGGGCAGCAAGGCTCAAAGTTGGCTCAAGGTGGTTCTAAGGTCGTTAAAGAGTTAGAGAAAGAGCAGAAGTCACGGTCTACTCGGATGGTGCGGGATTATTTGGATCGTGCATTGTTAGATATCGCCACCTTCTACCGAGATGTTTTGCTGGCCCAGTCGGGAACTACGGAGCTATCGGATGCCATCATTAATTCGGATCTAGAGTTTGAAATCCAAAAATTGTCAGCTACTTCAACCCCAGAACAGACGCTTCGCAAAATCGAAGCCATTATGAAGACGCGGGCTAATTTGGCACGTAATGCCAACCCATTACTTGCCGTTGAAGCGCTGATGGTTTCGCTTAGATGAAGCCTTTTGCTGGTAAAAAACTACTATTTTCGCTGCTTTTTGCCTTATTGCTGGTCGGCTTTGCCTCCCCTGGAATTAAAAATATTTTTGCAAAAAATTGGACGTTGCAGCAATTCCAAAGTCAAACTCTTAAATGGAAAAGTTGCGGCGGTTCTTTCGAATGCTCGACATTGACGGTACCGGTCGATTACAACAAATTAGGTAAATCAGTTTTCCACCTTCAAGTTCTGCGACATCCGGCAACCGATCCAGGAAAGCGTTTAGGCGCAATTGTTGTAAACCCAGGTGGACCTGGTGGATCAGGTGTGGACTATGCCGCAAATGCTGAGTTAGTTGTCTCATCAGCGATTTACTCTCGTTACGACATTGTTGGATTCGATCCTCGTGGCGTTAATTCTTCGGAGCCAATTCGCTGCCAGAACGACACCCAAACCGATACCTTTTTAGCAAATGACGGCAAAGCGGACACTCCTGCGCAGACTCAAGCCCTTATTGATTTGTCACGAGAGTTTGCAAAATTGTGCGCCCACGCTGCTGGTAAAAATCTTGGTCATTACAGCACTTTAGAGGGCGCGAAAGATATGGAACTTTTGCGTTACGCCCTTGACGAGCCAAAATTGAATTACTTAGGTAAGAGTTATGGGACTTATTTGGGAACGCTTTACGCCGCACTATATCCAAACTCGATGGGTCGCTTCGTTTTGGATGGTGCGGTAGATCCTAATGTTTCAATACGGGATCAAAACCTGGCTCAAGCAATAGCTTTTGATTTAGCGCTACATGATTTCTTGGCGCAACAAGGAAAGATTAAGTTAGCGGAAATTGAAAAATTAATAGCGTCCGCAGAGATCAAACCACTTGCTAGCACTTCTAAACGGAAAGTAACTCCTGCGCTAATTGTTACTGGGATCGCCTCCTCGCTTTACGATAATCAAAGTGGATGGCCACAATTAGCGGCGGCGCTTAGTCAGGCCATCACGCAACACAACGGACAACTTCTCTTAGACCTTTCGGACGAGTACACCCACAGGGATAAGAGTGGTCAGTATTTAGATAATCAAAATGATATTTCGCAAGTCATCAGCTGCTTAGATTGGCGCGATCCCAGATCGCCGGCCCAGATCCAGCCCGATGTTGCCCGCTTCGCAAAGGCTGCCCCGGTCTTTGGCCCCTTCCTTGCTTATGCGGGGTTGCCATGTCACTACTGGGCGGTTCCCCCCTTGAATTCAGCCGCGCCGCTTCGGAATTTAGCCACCCCACCACTACTAGTTATCGGGGTTACTCGGGATCCAGCGACCCCTTATCAATGGGCGCAGGCTCTCCATCAAGACCTTAAAAACTCCACTCTTCTTACCTTTAATGGCGACGGTCACACGGGCCACAATCGCGGTAGCAGCTGTATCGACAACGTCGTGGACTCCTTTTTCCTAACCGGCAAGGTGAGTAACCAGCCGCTGGTCTGCAACCAGTGATGGTAAAAAGCACCCCATGAGATAGGGCAAGATTTACTTATGCGCCTTGACCACGTCTCTTATGTAGCCTCCCACGACCAACTAGTTGATGTTGTTCAACGGCTTGGCTCCAGACTGGGATCAGCCTTTGTCGATGGTGGGATTCACCCCAGATTTGGTACCCGCAACTTCACTTTGCCCTTAATGAATGGCCACTATTTGGAAGTTGTCTGCCCACTAGATCACCCAGCAGCAGATCAAACTCCCTTCGGTCAAGCGGTTTCAAAGCGAGCCAATGAGGGTGGTGGCTGGCTAACTTGGGTCGTCGCAACCGATGATATTAAAACCATTGAAGAACGAATTGGTCGCGGCGCCGTCGAAGGTCATCGCAAGCGCCCGGATGGTACCGACTTACATTGGAAGCAGATTGGCGTCCTGGCCACAATCTACGATTCCCAACTTCCATTCTTTATTGAATGGCTTACTAGCGACCACCCTTCACTTGATGGGAAAGCCGTTTCAGCAATTGAGAAAATTGAAATAGCTGGAGACCCAGAGACGATTGAGAATTGGCTTGGGCTCGATATCAAGAGCGCACTTAATGGAGTTGAAGTTGAGTGGATCAACGTTGAAGATAACGAACGAATGACCGGTGTCGTTGCTATCCATTTAAAAACTCCTAATGGAACAATTCGCTTAGATTAATTTTTACCTTCGCCGCCTTAGCTCAGTCGGTAGAGCGACGCTCTCGTAAAGCGTAGGTCGTGAGTTCGACTCTCACAGGTGGCTCGATCGATCTCTAGATGATGGGATTAAGATGCCAAACCGAGGTCTAAAGCGAGCGATTCTCATCGCAATGCTTGCCTCTTGGGCTTCAAAGACTTTTCTTCGCAAATCAGGTGAAACCATTTCTGGTCGCGTATTGCTCGGCTTGCGCCCGTCGGCCATTCAAGAACTTGCAGTTGATCGAAAGATTGTTTTGGTCAGCGGCACTAACGGTAAAACCAGCACAACTCGCTTTTTAACGAAAATTCTGCGGCAACTGGGTCCGGTAGCAACCAGCGAATCTGGCTCAAATTTAGCCTGGGGAATCGCAAGTTCCTTAATGTCACCCGAGGAATACGCCGTTCTAGAAATTGATGAATTACATCTTCCTTCGATACTTGCGCAAACTAATCCAAAAGTAGTGCTCCTACTAAACCTAACCAGAGACCAACTGCACCGAATGCATGAAGTTAAACGGGTAGCCGAAAAATGGCGAGAGATTGCAGAACTTGCAACTGAGGTCACCTTTGTTGTGGATGTGGATGATCCCTACGTTAATTACGCGACTGCCACGGCTTCAAAAGTTATTCGGATTTCATTTGGTGGACGGTCGCATCCAGATGGCGCTGTCTGCCCACAGTGCGGCATGTACCTTCGTTGGCGCGATGGAATCTATGACTCCGATTGCGGGCTTACAAATCGCTCGTATGATAAAAAGTATGAGGCGGTTAGCGCTGGTGAACGAAACGCAATTTTGGCAAATGTTGCAGCTGGGCATTTCGGAGCGCAGTGGCTAACAGCTAACCCTGGAGAACTAGAGCGCACCATCACTAAGGAAATTGGCGAGGTCGAATCCGTCATTAGATTGACAAAGAATCCAGCATCCTGGACCGAGGCGCTTACATCGGTAACCTCAAAAGACATCATTCTGATTTTGAATTCCCGCGAAGTAGATGGGATCGATACTTCTTGGCTATTTGATGTTTCTTTTGAAATCTTGCGCGGCCGCAATATTTTTGTGACTGGTGAGCGAGCTCTCGATCTCCAGTATCGATTGCATGTTCAGGGTATCGAAGCGCTATCAAGTGAGAATTATGAAAGTGCCATGCGAAGTTTTTCGCCCGGGACTAAAGTCCAGGTGCTATCGGCCTACACCGCGTTCTTTGAATTGAGCCGATAATGCTCAGTATTGTCCGAATTCATAATGAGCTACTTGGTACCTATGGCGATCGTGGGAATGCTGACGTTCTGGCTTTTCGCGCACATCTAAATGGCGTGGGAGCCCAAGTTATTGATGTTTCCTACAATCAGCCGCTCCCAAATAGTGCCGATATCTATTTAATGGGTGGCGCCGAAGATGCAGCGCAATCGCTAAGCCTCCATGATCTCAAATCGAGCGGTCAGCTTGCTTCAGCTATTTCCAACGGTGCGATCTTGCTAGCAATCTGTGCTGGATTTCAAATAATTGGCGAGAGTTTTATCAATGCTCAAGGCGAAGAGATTTCCGGTCTTGGATTGCTCGAAGTAACCACTAGACCAGGCGAGCCGCGCTGCGTTGGAGATATCAAGATTAAGTCACCGCTTTTAGATGTTGAGTTAACTGGATTTGAAAATCATGGGGGAGTTACAACACTTGGCACTGGTGTAACTGCCTTTGGCCAGGTAATTGTTGGTCGCGGCAATGGTGACGGCCGTACCGACGGCGCCTACAGCGGAAATGTCTTTGGAACTTATATGCACGGTCCTGTTCTCGCTCGTAATCCAGAGTTAGCCGATCTATTACTAGCTAAGGCAACCGGATTGGCATCCATCAATTACGTCGATGAGTTAGCGATTGAATATGCGCAGTGGCGTCGTAAGGTAACGAAATAATTTGATCCAACTACTGAAGATTGTTCCAGCCTTTGCACTTACTGCGTTACTCCTGGCAATTGTCCCCGGACAAGGTGTTGCCATGGTTCTACGCCAAAGTTTAGTCGGCGGATCTCGGGCCGCTTTTTATTCGGTTCTAGGTAATGCTTCTGGTCTGATTGTTTGGGGGACGCTCTCGGCAGTGGGGCTTTCTGCCATATTTGCTAAATCACATACCGCCTTCTCAGTTTTAAAGTATGCCGGTGTCGCATTTTTGGTTTTCCTTGCAATTCAAACTCTTTGGGAGCTGCGAAAAGAATTTGGTAAATTCGATTTCACAGGTAGCGCGAAAACCACTTTCTTTTCGGCATATCGCCTTGGGTTAATCACCAACCTAACGAATGTAAAAGCCGCTGTTTTCGCGGTCGCATTTATTCCGCAATTTGTACCAAAGAGTTTTTCTTTAGGTTGGGGAATCTTCCTCTTGGCCATCGTTCAAGCCACCGTTTCTACGACTTGGTATGGCTTCTTGGTTAATATGGTTGACCGCGCTTCGGTGTTTCTAGCTCGCCCAAGAATTCGGCGAGCGCTAACTGCTATCTCCGCCGCTGGCATCTTGCTATTGGCGGCTGGTTTGTTGTTCACCTCCCCTAGATAAGGTAGTTGCCTTAAACTAGAGTTTGAGATCTAACGGATTGGACTCCGATGAAAATATTTATGCTTCTGGCCGATGCGGCTCAGGAAGTAAATGGCAAACTCTTTATTTTGGGTGGTGGCTGGGATGTCGGCAGTTCTCCAATGCCAACAATGTCAGTTGCCATAAAGGCGGAGATCCCTTGGACCTCCACAAACAAGAAACTCAATTGGTCCTTGAAGTTGGTCAACGAAGATGGAAACACCATTACCGATGAAGCGGGCAATGTGATCGGAACAGCCGGTCAATTTGAAGTTGGACGACCACCGGGTCATCACGAAGGTACCCCCATTTCTTTCCCAATGGCGCTAAACATCAATAACCTGGTTCTAGCCTCTGGCCGTTATGAATGGCAGCTTGAAATTGATGATTCAAAAGAGAGCGTTGCCTTTCTCATCCGATAATTCGCGCTCAAATCCATTGCAATTCTCCTTCGATTTGGGAATTACTAGTGGCGTCCGTTACCCTTTACCAGTTGTTGCAACCGCAGCACTCCCCATGAGCGCACAATGCGCTCGCATGCGAGTCTTAGCTAGTAATTGAACTAGCAATTTGATTGAACTTGAATCATCACGAGACACGCTTGATTGTCTCGATTGGTAGATTCATGTCGTTTAAAGACTTAGGTGTTAACCCTGCGCTCGTACAAGCGCTCGATGCTGAAGGTATTTCAGCTCCATTCCCCATTCAAACCGCTACGTTGCCTGAGGCAATTTCCGGACGCGACATTCTTGGTCGTGGCCAGACTGGCTCTGGCAAGACGCTAGCTTTCGGATTAGCGATGCTTACTCGGTTAGCAGGTCGCCAAGCCGATCCACACCACCCACTTGGTTTAATTCTGGCTCCAACTCGCGAGCTTGCCGTTCAGATCAATGACGTTATTGCGCCATTAGCTCGCCGGGTAAATCTAAACTCCCAAGTTGTTGCTGGCGGACTTTCATACACCGGCCAAATTCAAGCGTTAAAGCGCGGTGTCCCAATTATTGTTGCCACTCCTGGTCGTTTGATCGACTTGCTAGAGAAGCGCCACATTGAACTTGATGATGTTGAAATAACAGTTCTTGATGAAGCCGATCAAATGGCTGATATGGGTTTCTTGCCCGTTGTTAAAGAAATCTTGAGCCTTACCCAAGAAGATGGTCAACGACTTTTGTTCAGCGCAACTCTTGACCGCGATGTCGATACCTTGGTGAAGAAGTTCCTAAAGAACCCAATCACTCACTCATTGGAAAATGAGAAGTCTCGCTCGGCCGATATGTTGCACCACGTCTTGATCATGGATCAAGCACATAAAGATTTAATCTCAACCCAGATTGCAGCTCGCGAAGGACGAACAATTTTCTTCGTTCGAACCAAGCATGGCGCCGATAAGTTGGCCGACAAGATGCTTCGCCAGGGTGTGCCGGTTGGCGTACTCCACGGTGGAAAATCACAAGGACAACGAACTCGCGTTCTCGCAGCTTTCAAAGATGGCCGCGCTTCTGCGCTAGTGGCTACCGATGTTGCCGCTCGCGGAATTCACGTTGATGATGTCTCTTTGGTAGTTCATGTTGATGCGCCTGCCGATCACAAAGATTATTTACACCGCGCTGGCCGAACCGCTCGTGCTGGTGCAACGGGTGTTGTTGTAACCCTTGCTACTTCAAAGCAGAAGAAGGCGGTTTACGGTTTAACTACCCGCGCCGGCGTAAAACTGACTGAAGCTTATGTTCGCCCTTCAGATGAAGAATTGATTCGTATAACAGGCGCCCAAGAGCCTTCTGGTATTCCGGTAATTGTGGAACCAGAGAAGCCCTCACGTGGTGACCGAGGCGATCGTGGTGGCCGAGGTGGCGACCGTGGTTTCCGAGGTTCTCGCCCCAGCTTTAATCGCGGTGGCGACCGACCAGAACGATCTGACCGTCCAGACCGAGGCGACCGTCCAGTTCGGGCAGACCGAGCAGACCGTCCCGCACGTACTGAGAACTTTGATCGACCAGCTCGTACCGAACGCCCAGTACGCGCCGAAAAATTTGAACGCAGCGAACGACCTGCCCGAAGCGAGAGCTTTGAACGCCCGGCTCGATCTGCTGCCACTTCGCGCCCAGTCCGTAACGATCGTCCAGAACGCAGTGAACGTCCAGCCCGAAGCGAGAGCTTTGAGCGACCAGTTCGCTCCGATAAATTCGAGCGACCAGTTCGCTCCGATAAATTCGAGCGACCAGTTCGCTCCGACAAATTTGAACGCAACGAACGTCCGGCTCGCGCCGACAAGTTTGAGCGTACCGAACGCCCAGTTCGTACCGAGAAGAGTGATCGCCCTTTCCGCCCAGCGGGAAAAAATGAGCGCCCATTTAAATCCGCTTCAGCAAGTCGTCCAGTTCGCGCCGACAAGTTCGAACGCCCAGCCAAGGCCGAGCGTTCAGATCGATCTGACCGTCCAGCTCGCGCAGAACGTCCAGCTGCAAAGAGTGAGCGTCCATTTCGTGCCGAGAAGTCATCCGAATTTGGCGATCGCACAACGCGTCAACGCGCTGGTGGTTCCAAGAAGAAGTCTCCAAGCAAGCCAGCACCAGCAGCTCACCGTAAAGGTGGAGTAAAGAAAGTTACCGCTGGAAAGCGTCCAGTTCGCGCTAGCTAATAAATAATTCCTGATCGAAATGGGAGTGCAAGGAGTCAGTGTTATGACTGACCACCAGCACTCCCCTTTCCTTTTTAAGCTCATCAATCAATTGCAAAATACGAATCTGGTATTCCGAATCCTGGGCGCTGAAAGGTTCATCTAACAAGTAGAACTTGGAATCTTGAATCAAAGCTAGCCCAAGGCTTACCCGCTGTTGCTGCCCAATCGATAACTCGGTTACTTTCTTGGTTAACAACTTCTTTAGCCCCAAGAGTTCCAAAGTGCTCCCCCAATGGTTAGCTCGCTCTCTGGCGGGAATGAATTCAATAACTTCGGCAACGCTAAAAGCAAGCGAAAATGTGCGCCGCTGTGGTGCGACTGATCGTAATTTCGCTAACTCCATGGCTTTGGAATGATATGGATCAATGCCATCTATCGAAATCTCTCCCGTATCGATTGGCAACGTTCCAGCAATCGCTTGAATCAAAGAAGTTTTGCCAGAACCATTTGGTCCACTTAGCAAGGTGGCTTGGTGCTGCGCGATCGTTGCCGAGAAATCTTGAAGTACCTTCGTTTCGCCACGAATAATTGAAATTTTAGCAAGCGTGATCATTGTTCACTCACCCACTGTGCTCTTCGAGCTCGCAATAAAATTATGAGAATTGGTGCACCTAATAATGAGGTGAGTAATCCAAGCGGAACCTCATGAGGCGCAAAGGCAGCACGGGCCAATAAGTCTGCAATGAGCAGAACAATCGCCCCTAATAGCGCTGAATAGCCGATCAAGTGCTTGTGATTAGGTCCAACTATTAAACGGACAACATGGGGCACGAGCAACCCAAGAAATGCGATTGAACCGACTGCGCTGACGGCGGGACCGATTAAGAGCGCAATTGCAATAATGGCGACAAATCTAAATCGCCTAATATTCATCCCCAAGTAAAAAGCGGTGTTCTCCCCCAAGCTCCAAATATTTAATCCGCGAGCTAGTGAGAGCGCTAAAACCACTCCGACCAGAATAAATGGGGTGATCACTCGAACGGTTGCAAAATTGATGAGCGAGAGGGAACCAAAGTTCCAGAACGAAAGTGATTGAATACCAGGTCGTTGTGAAATCGAAATTATCAGCCCGGAAACCGAAGTCAGAATCGAAGAGAAAGCGATCCCAGTTAAAAGGAAGCCAAAGTTCTTATTTGGCGCCAGGAATAGCGTAATCACCGCCGCCATCGCAGTGCCCAAAGTTGCCGCTAAACAGTTAACTCCCGAGCCATATCCGGCTAATCCAGTAGCAATTCCAATAATTGTTCCGAAGGTTGCTCCGCTAGATAGTCCGATTAACGTGGGCTCCGCCAAGGGATTACGAAAGATTCCTTGCGCAAGTGCGCCTGCGATTCCAAGCGCTCCACCAATCACAACAGCGCCCAGAGCTCGTGGGAATCGAACATCCCAGACCGTGGTTGCAGCTACCGATCCATGTTTTCCAATCAGCGAGAAAACCGAAGTGTCTAAATGCAAGATCCCGATTTGAAGTGAAAGAATAAATAGCACCGCCAAAACCGTGATCAATCCAATATAAGTCGCGGTGCGTTTCATTTTGCTGCCTGCAAGATATCGGCGCGCAATTTTGGCAGTAACGTGATGGTTCGTGGCCCAAAGGAAAGCAAGAGGGAATCATCCACGGTTACCACTCTACGGTTCTTTCCTGCTGGCGTTTGCGCGATTCCAGGTAACGCAACCAAGCCCGAGATTCCACCCACCGATGCCAGGCCTTTGGTCATAAGCAATAGGACATCTGGTTGCATTGCAATTAACGCCTCGGCGGTGAGCGCGTTAAATGGGTGGGGCAGGGTTAGCGCACCGACATCTGTCATTCCAATACTGGTAAGAATCGAGTCGGCGCCAGAACCCTTTCCTCCGATTAAATAAATTGCTGCGGTACCGCGAACATATAGGAAGGCAACCTTCAATTTCGTTTTAGGGTAGCTAATGCCGGTGATCTGCGAAGTTAATAAGTTTGCTGCGCCAGTCACTCCTAAAGCATCCGCGACCGCCTTCTCTTTTGCTGCGACTGTGCCCAAAGTCCAAGAGTCTGGAATCTTTACAACCTTAATTTTTGAATTACGCAAAATTGTTAGCGCTGAAGTTGGGCTGGTATTTGAATCGATCAAAATTAAGTCAGGTTGTTGGGATAACACGCGCTCAACCGATACTTGATGGGCATCGGTATCTACCGGAATGCTCGCAAGTTCAGGCATCGTCGAAGCAATATCTCGCCCCACCAAAATTGATTTATAGCCCAGAGCGGCAACAATCTCGGCGCTGCCATTAGCCAGAGCCACTACTCGATGGAATTTTGGCGTTTCTGCGGATTGAACGATCGGAAGAGGTAGATCCACACTTGAGATATTGGCTACCGAGGTAGAAGTTGCACCACAACCAGTTAAGAGTAAAAGGCCACAGAGACCTGCTGCTAGCGCTTTCACTGGAGGATTATCACACTCTTATTCCGTACGAAAGGGCGATAAGTGTCGGTAAAGCCCGACGAATCGCGGGCCCGGTGTCGAGAAAAGTGGGCGTGCGATTAAGTTATCTTTTCCCAATGTTGAAACGGGTCGCACTGCTATCTGCACTGATTGTTGCAGTTGCAAACTCGGCATCAGCCGCCACGGTTACCGGAGTTCACGGCGAGAAACTAACGGTTTCAAAGAGCACGGCCATAAAGAGCGGTGACAAACTTGTTATAACGGGCTCTCGTTTTGATGAGACGGTCGGGATTTACATTGCAATCTGCAAAGTAGTGCCGAAGGGAACGCTTCCGACGCCCTGCGGCGGCGGAGTGGATAAATCCGGCGCAACTGGTGCATCCCAGTGGATCTCTTCTAATCCACCAACTTATGGAATTGGTCTGGCTATTCCATACCTTCCCGGTGGCAGATTTTCCGTGACCCTCAAAGTATCGCCGATGATTGGAAAGCTAGATTGTCGAAAGATTAAGTGCGCTATTTATACCCGGGCCGATCACACTCGAGGTGATGATCGCTCATACGACTTTTCCCTCCCTCTTCAATTCAAAAAATAACTATGAAAGCAGGAACAAATAATGAATAAGCGACACCTCTTGGCGCTAGCCGCCGGGCTTGCCCTGGCAATAGGAAGTGCACCAGCTGCGCTCGCCGCCCCAACCGTCGTCGTACAGGGCGGTCCATACACTGGCCTAGATCCAGCGGGTGCTGATATTCATTTCGGGTTTGGAAATTTTCCAACCGACCACGGTCTATACCTCTTTGAAGCAGTTCAACCCGCTGCTGGTGCCCGACCAACTATTTACAGCGCAGATTCCCAAGTTTGGGTTTCCAATGATCCAACTGCCCCGGCTTCACCAAAAGGCGATGTGAAAGTTCACGTGGCGGCGTTGTTTAACGCTGGCGCTGCTGATTGTTCCAAAGTTGTCTGTGGCATCTTTGTCCGACTAGATCACACCGCATCTACTGATACTTCACAAGATCAGTTCATACCAATCACCTTCGCAGCCGCCAGCGCTGTTCCTACGACGGCGGCGCTTCCTTCGGACACCATCTC
>CAIQNN010000015.1 GCA_903873185.1 uncultured Actinomycetes bacterium | reverse complement strand
ATTATCCCGATCGCTCAGCCCATAAATTGGGAAGATCTGGTCGAGGCAGCCGGCTATACCCGTGGGCGGACTTGGGTGAAGCTGCTTCGAGAGCTAAATGACCTGCCTGAAGTGGAAAGTTCGCTAACAGTGCGCGAATTAGGGGTCGAAGATGCGCCGTTGTATGGCAAGACCTATTGGGCGGGCTTTGGAATGACCCACCCAGTCTTTGAGAAGTGGATGAATGGCCATCTGGGACGTGAGGATTGGCGCCACTTTGGTGCTTTTGATGGCAAAACGATGGTTGGCGTTGGCGCCATGTACCTGCGCGGGGATGTGGCCTGTTTGTCGGGCGCCTCGACTCTAGAGGCCTACCGCGGACGCGGAGCTCAGAGTGCGTTGATGGTGGCCCGGTTGGCTGCCGCAGCTGAAATGGAACTCAGTTGGGCTAGCACCGAAACTGCCAGTGAAACCGATGATTCCCCGAATCATTCGCTGCGGAATATGCAGCGGTTGGGGTTTGAGGTCGTTTACGAGCGCTACAACTGGCGCAAGGCTTACATCGCATAATTTCTGGGCATAAATCCCATCCCGCAGAGGTTGCAATAATTAGGTGTGGCCAATTGGCCGCGGATCTACTTATTTGCGCTGCGAAGGAGCTGTGATGGCAACGGTTGAATTAACGGAAGAGCTATTTGAAACGACCGTTGTGAAGGAAGGCATTGTCTTCGTAGATTTTTGGGCGGAGTGGTGTGGTCCATGTCGAATGTTTGGGCCAATCTTTGAAAAAGCCTCTGAGAAATATCCCGACATTACTTTTGGAAAAGTTGATACCGAAGCAGAGCAACAATTGGCCGGAATGGCCGGGATTACTTCGATTCCAACTTTGATGGCATTCCGCGATGGCGTCTTATTGTTCAATCAGGCAGGAGCGCTACCGGAACCGAACTTCGAAGAGTTGATTCAAGCGGTATTGAAGGTTGATATGGAATCGGTAAAGGCCGAGATTGCAGCCAAGACAGCAGGCACCGAGGCAATATAGTTTTGCAATGTCTTCTGAACCAAAAGGTTCCAATGAGTATTTAGGAACAGTTGGTACTGCTCCCCTTCCCGCGATCTGGAAAAATCTAAAAGAGTTTCCGCGCGCGCTTTCATTCAGCGCAACCATGGCAGGGCTCTTGATCGTTTTGATTTCATCAACCGGGCCGATTGCGATTATGTTGCAGGCAGCAAAGGCCGGACACTTCACCGACCGTCAAACCGCATCATGGTTATTCGCTTGTTGGGCCGGGCCGGGAATCTTTGGTTTGTATTTATCGCTGCGGCTTCGAATGCCAGTTATTGGCGCCTGGTCTACGCCATCAGTGGCGTTGTTGGTTACTGGCTTGGCTACCCATAAATTAAGTGAAGCAGTTGGGGCTTACTTTATTTCGGCAGTGCTTATTGCAATTATTGGTTTAACTGGGTTCTTAGAAAAGATTTTGGCGTTAGTTCCTCGGCCGGTCATTATGGCTATGTTGGGCGGCGTCCTCTTTGAATTCGGTGTTGGTATTTTTAGAACCCTGCCTGACGAACCGGTAATTGTTATCGGCATGGTGCTGGGATATTTTGTGGCGCGTAGATTTGGTTGGCGAGCACCAGTTGTGACATCAATGTTTGTCGGATTGGTCTTGGCGTTAATCGCGGGCAAAGTTCATACCAATCACTGGCAAGTTGGAGTCGTACATCCGGTTTGGGTTAATCCAACTTTTAGTATTTCGGGCTTGATCACGTTGGCGGTGCCACTAACTTTGTTAACGCTGACCACACAATATGCACCAGGGTTGGCCGTGCTGACTTCTGCGGGATATCGAGCACCAACCAATCGTGCATTGGTAACCGGTGGATTGATCTCATTCCTTACTGCCGGAATGTTGGGCAGCGGCACAAACTGTGCTGCGATCACCGCGGCCATCGGATCGGGCGAACAAGCCGAGCCAGATAAGACCCGCCGATACAGCGCCGGTGTTATTTGTGGAGTTACTTACATTGCTGCTGGCGTCATGGGATCAACGATGTTGGGTTTGTTCGGCGCCTTGCCGGGCGCGATGTTGGCGGCTTTGGCTGGTTTGGCGCT
>CAIQNN010000014.1 GCA_903873185.1 uncultured Actinomycetes bacterium | reverse complement strand
CGAAGCAGCTTCACCCAAGTCCGCCCACGGGTGTACCCGGCTGCCTCGACCAGATCTTCCCAATTTATAGGTTGAGCGATCGGGCTAATCTGCAATAAATTGGATTTTCCGCCGTTTGCTAAATATAAGGAATCAATCGCTTCTAAAAAGTCCGTGGAAATCGGCCGATCGATCCCAATCCCGAGCGTGCGCGACCAAAATCCCCCGGAGGGATCATTGGCCATAATCGCGGCCACCCCACCCCACATCTGGAAGACCTTCATCCCAAGTTCGGCGGCAACATCAGCAGGAGCGGCAGCAAAAGTGGCTGCTAGGTAAGCCGCCTCGGCCGATTCAACAATCCGGGCCTTCTCCTTCTGGTTCATTTGTGCAGGTTAGCCATCTGTCAACGCTCACTTAAGAGGATTGATGCCGATTACCCCCTATTTGAGCCAAAGGAGAGCCAGCCCCAGGTTCAAAAAGGGGCAAAAACCGGCGCTTTGTGGGCGGCGTGGGGGTGACCCACTAGACAGCCAGAATCTCCAATTCTGGTTCGCCCTTTATAACATTTCCGTTACAATTGAGCCATGATCAACATATTGGAATTAGAAGCAGTAGAAAACCAAGTCGAAGACTGGAACCAGCTCTCGGACGCCGATAAGTGGCACATGATCGCCCAGATCGAAGCCTTATTGAGCATCGAAGCGGTCGCTTAACCCTAACTTTTCACCGCAATACGCACGAAGGCTAGACACCTGCTAAGCCCTGCAATCGGAGAAATCACCATCTGGCTCCGGAGGCGGGGCTTTCTAGCGCTTGAGGGTAAAAACTCCCAGCGGATCCACAATTAATATCTCTTATTACGCCCCGGTAACGCTCTAGGCTTACACATGAAAGATCGATTTCGAGCGTAAAAGCACCTCCCCTCACGCTCAGATCCGCAGAAAATGTCCGATTTGTCGGCTCTCCGCGACAAACGAGCGCTCGATTCGTAGTAGCCAATAGAAGCAGTGACGACTGCCTCTGTAACAAATGATTTAAGGCAGGCAAATTCAGTGAAGACAGTAATCACACCTTCGAACGAGTCACCTCGTTCCTGGTCTGTTGCTGACCTCGGAAGCTTCTACACCAGCCACCGCAGCGAACTTCACGCTCATGCCAGCCGAATCCTGAAGGATTCCACCCGCGCGGACGAGGTCGTCCAAGATGCGCTGATCAAATTCATGTTGGCCGCACCGGAGATTAATTCCGAAGAGCACGCCATCGCTTACCTGCACCGCACCATCGAAAACCTCTGCATCGACCTCTTCCGTATCGAAGGCCGTCGACCAAACTTGGTTGTTCTAGATGATGCCCAAGCTGAAGTTGAAGCCACCTGGCAAGACAAGGGTGACTTCTCCGCCGAACTTATCGCCGCCGATGATGCCGCAATCGTCCGTCAAGCTCTTGCCCTACTCTCTCCAGCCGAGCGCACCGCTTTGGTCATGTGGGAGATGGAAGGCCGCACCACCGAAGAGATCGCATCGACTCTCAACATCAAAGAGTCCGCTGTTCGCCACACTGTTTCTCGCGCTCGCACCTCGTTGCGCCGCATCCTTTCAGAAATGATCATCGACGAAGAGCGTGGCCTTACCGCCCTGGATCTTCTTTCAACCAGTTACAAAAAAGCTGCCGAGCTTGCGAAGAAATCTTCCAAAGCCGCGCTCTCACTTCTAATTCTTTTGGTTGCCTTCCTTGGCTTTAACTCCGTTACCGGCCACGAAGTCAGCACCACCAACACCATCACAACAGCATCTGGCACAACGCCTTCTGATGTAACTCCATCAGTCGCTGCCGCAACCCCTTCACTTTCATCTTCATCTTCATCAACACCTTCCGCTGCTGCAACTGCTGCTCAATTGGCTGCAAAGAAAGCTGCATCGCAAGTACAAACCGTCGATGCCAAGATTCCAACACTCACCTTCGCTGGTCTTAGCCCTGATGGCGTCCCAACCGGTTTCACCGCCACCGATAACGCTGGCAACACCGGCCGCATCATCGTCGGTCACCCAGATCCAATCCTGACCGCCGATGGCTTGACCCTTCACACCAACGCCATGAGCTATGACGCCAACGCGATCAACGTTCTGCTTGATCAGACCTTCGTAGTCAACGGCTCTGGTACTACTTATTCCGTTGCCGCATCGGTCTCGATCAATCACTCATGGAACCCACTTCTTCTTTCATCAACCTCCACTGACATCGTTCGTCAAGATGACGGTACCTACTTAGTTACCGCCACCATGGCTGTTGATTCACTTCTTGATTCTGGTCTGATCATCCCAACCCAAAAGGGCGTAGATGTAACCGCCGCCCCAACCCAGATCATCACCCGAATCCTTCTTAACCCAACTAAATCTCAGATCTTGGCTCAGGCCATTGAGGTAACAACAAAGGGAGCCAAATAAATGAAGCGCTCCCGCAACCAAGTTTCCAATGCAGTCCGGATACTGCTTTGGAATCGAGATGTGTCAGCACGTGCGACTCATCTCAAAGCCGCAGATGGGATGGTCCCAACTGCGACTATCGAAAGGAAAATAATGTCTACAAAGACAGCTTTTAAGCGCGTAGCGCTTGTAGCAGCTGCAGCTTTGGCAATCGGCGGACTTTCAGCCGTCTCTGCTAACGCAGCCGCTCAAGTTAGCGCAACCACTCCGATTACTGGCGGAGTTTATGCCTATATAGATACAAACGGCGCCGTTGGTGGAACAGGTTATTCTGCTACCGCTACTGGTGTTGCAGGCGCCAATAACTATGTTTCTTTGGAAACCTACGGCACTTTAGCGAATCCTGTTGTCGTTGTGGCAACTGGTGGAACTCTTACAACTGTCGTGGCTGGAGTTACCGGCACCGGTACTTCGTCACTCGTTGTACCAGCAGGTTCTGGTGCTTCATTTACAGTTCCAACTCCAACTTCGGGAACAATCACCGTGAGTTCTTATGCAATCCTTAGTGGTGTTCAGCAAGCAACT
>CAIQNN010000013.1 GCA_903873185.1 uncultured Actinomycetes bacterium | reverse complement strand
CTTTGCGTGGTGCTGGCTTTGCGTGGTGCTGGCTTTGCGTGGTGCTGGCTTTGCGTGGTGCTGGCTTTGCGTGGTGCTGGCTTTGCGTGGTGCTGGCTTTGCGTGGTGCTGGCTTTGCGTGGTGCTGGCTTTAGCGCTCAGTGCTCTTTCGCCATTTGATGCCAGCCTCGATGAAGCCATCGATCTCGCCATCCAGGACGGCGGCAGGATTACCCACTTCAAAATCAGTTCGAAGATCTTTCACCATTTGATATGGCGCCAAAACATAGGAGCGCATCTGATTTCCCCAAGAGCCAGTGTTGTCGCCCTTCAAGGCATCGATGCGAGCGCGCTCTTCTTGACGGCGGCGTTCCAATAATTTGGATTGTAGAACTGCCATCGCGGTGGCCTTATTTTGAATTTGGGATCTTTCGTTTTGGCAGGAGACAACGATCCCGCTGGCCATGTGAGTGATTCGAACTGCGGAGTCGGTGGTGTTCACGCCTTGACCACCCGGGCCTGAGGATCGATACACATCGATGCGGATCTCTTTTTCATCGATCTCAATGTGATCGCTCTGTTCCACAACGGGAACAACTTCAACGCCGGCAAACGAGGTGTGGCGCCGGCTCTGGCTATCGAAAGGTGAAATGCGAACCAGGCGATGTGTTCCTTGTTCTACTGAAAGCGTGCCATAGGCATATGGCGAACTGATGCGAAAAGTTGTGGACTTGATGCCAGCTTCTTCGGCGTAAGAAGTTTCTAGGACGTCAACCTTGAATTGATGGCGCTCGCAATAACGCAAATACATACGCATCAACATTTCTGCCCAGTCCGCAGCTTCTACTCCCCCGGCCTCGGAGCGAATCGTCATCAGCGCATCGCGCTCGTCATATTCCCCGCTGAGCAAAGTTTGGATCTCTAGATCGCGGATCGATTTCGCAACCTCATCTAGTTCGTGCCCGGCCTCGTCAAGCGCCTTGCCATCTTTTTCATCGCGAGCTAATTCAATCAAGATCGGGACATCGCTGAGGCGGCGGCGAATTGTTGTTACTCGGGTGATCACGACTTGAACTCGGGATAGTCGGCTAGTTACGACTTGAGCTTTCTCGGGGTCATCCCAAAGGTCTGGCGCGCTGGCTTCGGCTTCAAGTTCAAGGGCATCAGCGGTGAGTTTCGGCAGATTTAGCACCTGCTCAATTGCCGCCAAAGTAACGTCGAGATTTTTGATCTCGAGTTCATAATCACGGGCGGCCACAGGTAGAGCGTAATGGTTACTAGGGCTGGACTGAATTTGAGGGGGGAGGTGCCGCGATCGAGGTGGCGCCAACTTCGGCCGTGATGGTCTGGGCCCGGCCGGTGAAGAGTCCTAGAAACGAAATTGTGAGAGGCGGAACAAAAGCAGCACTCAAGGCTGCCGAAACTGAATCCTGGCTGCAATTCCAATTTGAAATCGTTATCAAGCCTCCCCTGAGCTGTGCTGTACCTATCCGCTGCACAAATTCTCGCCGAGCGCCTTCACAATCGATCGGAACTTTGAATGACGAGGAATTTCCAGTTGCTGATAGCTGCAGTAGATCTCCTTGGTAGTAACGATCTAAAGCGATGGTGTGGGCTGCCCGCTGGATGGCTCCTTCACCCGTGATGATTAGTTCGCGCTTGGCAAGGTAAGTGCTTGAGATATTTATCGTCTCTAAACCGAGCAGAAGAACTAGCAAGAAGAGTGTGGTGATGAAAATTGTCAAAGAACCGCGATCGCGGTCGGAGTTACAGGTCATTTCAGCGCCATGCATCCACATACTCAATCGCACTAGCTTTGAAATTTTTAGCAGCAGTTGAAGCGGTTACAGTAATCTCAACTTTCGCGTTTGGGGTTAGGCACGGTGATGATTCACAGGTAACTACATAGCTCGCAGGAGAATCCATTCCATCACGGCTGAATACCTTTGCCGTGAATAAATCTTGGACCGCCGCCAGTCGTGGCGCAGTGATCGCCTCAGTAGGACTGCTTACGTAAGCTCTCGCCAACTGTCTAGCGTAATTGGCGATGTCGAATTCAATTTGAGATTGATGATTGATTGACTGAAAAAATATCGTCAGCGGAAGAAAAAGTGGTAGCGCAAAAATTAGGAATTCAATAATTGCACTTCCACTCTCGGAACTACCGAAGGAAATTGTGCGCGAATTACGAGTTAAATCTTCACTGGCTTCACTGGCTTTTTTCATCTACGGCAATCCCAATCGAAGTTATTTCATTGTGACCTACCAAAAGGGGAGAAAGTTGCGGTATGAGCTGCTTTTCCTCGCCGGCGATGAGGAACCCTCCTCCAGGGAGTGGAGTTCTATCAATCGCTAATCCGGTAGTGGGCTCTTGCGAATCAAGTAGCGCGACTCGTGAAACTTGCCCTTGGACCATATTGGTTGCAATCGCTTTTGAGAAAACGGTACTCATTAATTGCAACGAGCCGAGAAAGAGAAAAAGGGTAGGAATCATGACCAGCGCGCTCTCGACTACGCCCCGATCATCGCCAAGGTTCGTTAGTCGACCACTAATTACTCTAAGCCAAACGAATTTTCTAGGCTGAATCGAGAGCAGGCCACTCGATTCGTTGGCATAAGTTTTGTAAGTAAAAATCTTCATCCGATGTTATTCAGCGAATGTTATTCATCGAATCCAGCGAGTGGGTCAAAATGGCAGACAACCGTGGGGCCGCGACCGTCCAAATCCCGGTTATGAGTCCGGTAGTCATCAACACAACCAGAACCCATCCTGGTACATCTCCCCGATCAGAAGCGCCAGACGTTAATCTAATTCTTTGAACGAACGTTGATGAGAGCCGCCCTTTGCGAAACTTATCAATCGCTCTCAAAATTCGAACTGAGAGCGCAACCGCTGCAATTTCAATTTTCAAGACTGGGGATCCAAGGTCGACTTTCTTATCAGAAACTAAAGTAGCCATTTCTTCCTCCTTTAGAAGAGTTTTATTCCTGCTCTTTCATTGGTTGTTGCCCTACCAAAAGTTCTTTACTTGTTTGCGCCCTGACTGTTGGTGATCTCGGACCTCAGGGCTGTTGGGGTCGGGCACTTGAGCGCCTTCGGGCGCATCTTGCTCGCTATTAAAGGCATGCAAGGATTAGTTGAAGTAAATTGTGGATAACCACTTACTGCGGCGCTGGCTCAGCCCATACTTTGGCCAAGCGCTAGATATGAAGGCCACAGAGCGAAGAGAACTGAGATCGGAAGTATTAGAAAGACAACTGGAATCATCAAGGCGATCTCTGCCTTTCCTGCTTGCTTCGCCAATTCAGTCTGATGCCGCTTGCGCACATCTTCAACTTGTCGGTGGAGCACCTCTGAAAGTGGCGTTCCTCGTTCGATGGCAATAATCAACGAGTCACAAAATCGCCTAATTGTCGCCGAACCAGCGGCGGCGGCCAATTGATCTATGGCTTGCGTAAAACTCCTTCCGTTCTTCAACTCCGCGACGCTAGCCCGAACCAAGACCGCTAACTCACCCGTGGCTACCTCAGAAATGCGAAGTAGCGCTTTTGATGGACTCTCGCCAGCAACTACCAGAATCGTAAAAAGTTCGACAAAGGAAGGGAATTGATGATCCAAATTCTCCGAACTATTTTTCTTGCTGCGTTTAAGGAAAAAGGAATTTTGTTCGATCAGATTCCTATTCAGCGAATTGAACCTCGCTCTCGCTGAACCACCCAATGTTGAATCACTCAATGTTGAACCGCTCGAGTTTGAACCGCTCGAGTTTGAACCGCCCGAGTTTGAACCGCCCGAGTTTGAACCGCTCGAGTTTGAACCGCCCGAGTTTGAACCACCGGAGTTTGAGTAAGAATAAGCACTCGTCGTTCTCCTCGACGCTGTTGATAAAAATTCGCGATTCGGCTCCGCAGCCACCAAGCTCCTTAGATACTCATCGTGAAACTCAGAGAAGGGATCGCGGTATTCGCTGAGCAGTAAATGGGTTGCATAAGCTAAAAGTGGTGAAATCAGGCAGAGGGCAAGAAAAAGATTCTTCACGAGGCAACCCCTGAAAGAGTTGAAACTTGATCGTGACCCTCAATCTCCTTTAACGAGGGCAGAGTAGAGTGAGAAAAGATGCGAGCATTTTCGCGGAGTCGACCAACTCGGGCCATCCAAATATAGGCAACGAAAGTCATAGCTACTCCTGCCATCAACACAATCACCCCAGAGGGCGATGTATATGCCCGGGCAGTTGCCGGCTGCGCTGCCAACAAGAGAAGCAATAGCCACGGAGCTATGGCGGCAAGGAGCGCCGAGTTCTTTATCCAGCTGTGCTTTGCAGAGATCTCCGCGCGTAGTGCCAAATCGCTGCGAACAAAGTCAGCCAAAGTGCGAAGCGTCAGCGCGGTATCGCGACTTCCAGACGATTTTGCGAAGAGGAGAACTTCACAAACTTGATCAGCGATTGAATCGGCAAAGAACTCTTGAACTGAAATTAGCGAAGTTTCGAAATCTCCAGTTGCCGTTAGATTCTCGCGAAATCGTAGAAATACCAACCGACTCGGAAGCGGACCGCGCTGTGAAAGCGAAGCCAATGTTTGCGCCAGTGAAAGCCCAGATTGCAATCCAGAAATCAACTGATCCAAAATTTCTGGCCACAGCTCTTGCAATGCAAGGCGTGACTTCTCCCGCTTTCGCTTTGCGTTGAACAATGGAACGACAGAAGAAAAGAGTGCGATCGGCATTGCAATTACGGCCGACCCAGCAATAAGCAGAGCAATTAGAAATCCGACTACGCCAGTTACGGCGGTATAAAGCAGGATTGGAGTCGGAATTTTTGGAGCCGTTCCAAATCGCTTTCTTGCAACTGAATCTGCCGCGAGAGCCGGATTCGCAATCCGATTTCGGCCGATTCGCAGAATTAGAAACGAAAGGGCGCCCGTGAAAATTAGCGCAGCGGAGATTGGATGAAAGGCGATAAAGCTCTTCATGAGAGGGAACTTCGCCTTCGATTATCACTTTCATAGTTCGGGATCCGACTACCTCTAACTTTTCCAAGCCCAGTTACATATCGCGGTTGATTTGAATTGGTTTTGCGGTCCAAGGTAAAGATCGCTTCGATTTCGATCAAATCTCCTTCGACCCTTCCTGTTATCGCCACAATTTCACTCACACGACGAGCGCCAGTGCCATCAAGTTCAACATGAACGATCAGATCAATTGCAGCAGCTACAACTGGTGTAATGAAGCGATGCGAAATGTTCTCTCCTGCCAATAGCGGCAAAGTTTGCAATTTGCTGATGGCGTCGCGAGCCGAGTTAGCGTGAATCGTTGCCATGCCGGGCAGACCCGAGTTAAGAGCGATTAGGAGGTCCAAAGATTCCGCTTCTCTAATTTCGCCAACCACTAACCGAGAGGGCCGCATTCGCAATGCCTCCTTGATTAAGCGTCGGAGTGGAATCTCGCCGTCGCCCTGCAAATTCGCATCCCGCGTTTGAAGTGCCACGCAATCTGGAAGTTTCGGTTTTAGTTCAAAGACTTCTTCAATTGTGATTACTCGACTCTTTATTGGGGCGGCACTAATTAGCGCATTCAGTAGCGTCGTTTTACCCGCTTGAGTCGAGCCGCTAACCAAAATATTGATGCCATCATCGACGCATCGTTGCAAAAATTTGTTGACTTCAGAACTCATTACTCCCATCGCTGTGAGGTCAGCCAAAGATTTCCCTCGAACCAGGTGCTTTCGAATATTTACCGCCCAATGCACTGCTGTTATTTCAGGGATTGCGACATGGAGTCGACTGCCATCTGGAAGCCTCGCATCGACAAATGGGTTGGATAGATCTAAGCGGCGTCCACCCCACATCAGTAGTCGTTCGATCAGCGCCCGCACCTCGCCAACACTCATAACAATGTTGGTAAGTTCACTGACTCCACCTCGCGCCACAAAGATGCGGTTTGGCGAATTTATCCAGATTTCTTCGATGGTTGGATCGGCCATCAAGGAAGCAAGCGGCCCGAAATTGGTTTCGCGCTCGTTCTGCTCAGGCTCGATCTCTACGGCTCGAATTTGAGCGGAACTTTGCATGTGGCTGAGCCAACCTCAGTCAGCGGGTTTGTATTGGCTCTCGATACTGAATTGTTGGCGCCCGAGGGAAAGATTGACGATCAGAAGTCGGGCAGGCACGGAAAGTAGTTTCGATCAACTCTCGAAATGAATGCGCTGAGCCCTTCCTCTGGCAGCAATTCAGTAATCGTGACCGATATATTAAAACTTTGAACCGCTCTGAATTCGAACCGTGCCACTTCGATCTTCGCAAGCATTCTCGCACTAGCTATTTTCGCCGATTCAAATCCCCCGCGCAGCGAAATCCAAAATCCAAATTCAGAGACTCTGCTAAAAAATTCCGAATCGCGAATTTGTCCGCCAATTTCGAAACTCATTCTGATTAAGAAAGTCTCGATTTCCCAAATATCGCTTATCGCGAGCGCATTCGGGGTAGAGCTTTGATTATCTTTTTCAAAAGTTTCAATCTTGAAAGTAATTACCGAAAGACCAGAGAAATTTCGCTGTTGAGCAGCATGCTCTCGACTTAAATTCTCGTGAAAAATGGCGGGTGCCATCGAAGAGGTTAAGGAGTCGATCACCCCGTTGTTGCGAAATTCGATCCGTTGGACCACATTGATAGTCTATTTAGGCCACTTCAGCTCCGAAAGGGAGAGGAAGGATGCTAAGAGTCACATTGAAAAATCGACTTGAGCCCCGTTAATTCCCCAATACGCTAGCCCCATGACCGATGCCAAAGACGAACGTTACGAACTGGCTCGTGCCAACGCGATTCGCCTACTGCGCTTGGAGTCGGCGCTCTTGGTCTTGTTGGTTCTCTTCCTCGGAATTAAAGCGACCGTCTCGACAGTGTCGGCGCCGGGTGCACTGGCGGGCGAAGTGATCTTTGGTTTTCTAGGTGCTGGTGCGCTTTATATTTCGGCCGGCGGATTTGTAAAAGGAAAGTCTTACGGTCGAGCTCCGGCAGTGTTGGCAAATTTAATTGTCATGGGCGTTGCTTACTTCATGGCTGGTGGCGGGCGCTTAATGATCGCAATTCCGTTGGGACTTTTGGGATTGGTTACTTTTCTTGCTGCGCTCTTTGGTTATCGCGAATAGTGGTTTACACCAACTACCAAGGAATTATTTGTCGGTCTTCCCAAAGCACGCCAGTCTGATCAACGCCAGGTACGAACTCACGAGTTGCTAACCAAATTGCGGTTTCGGCCCCTTGCGCTGCTGATCTAGGCGCATCAGGACCGCCCATATCAGTACGGCAATGTGCCGGACATGTGGCATCAACCAGAACGCCGCGCGAACCCAACCCCGATTCATGAGCGAAGTTTCGAATTAGGGAATTCAATCCCGCCTTGCTGACTCGATAGGGCGCAAGCCCACCGGCGCTGCCAGGGCCAGACATTCTTCCAAGACAGGCCGAAAAGGCGATGATCCGCCCATTGCGAGCCTCAACCATCCCCGGGGCGATCGCACTGATTGCAGTGAAGGCGGCATCGAGATTTATCGAAAGAACGCGGCGCCATTCAGCTTCGCTGGTGCGAATTGTTTTCGAAAGTTTTTCGCTCATAACGCCATGTGCCAAAACTAAAGTTGTTACTGATCCAGATCTTGCAACGATGTCGGAGAGCGCGTTGCGAAAAGCGGCTTGATCGGCCACATCCACGGCGCGAAAATCGCATCCCAATGATTTGGCGGCGTTAACCAGCCGATCCGGATCTTTCGCAATCAAAACCACGCGATGGCCAGTATTGACGAGTTCTGCAGCTACTTCGTATCCCAAACCGCGCGAACCTCCTGTGACGATCGCAAGTGGAGCGGGTGTAACGGGGGCCACATTCATTTCGCCAGAAGTCATTTGCCGAACTCTGCCCTGATCGATGAAAGTCCGCCCGTCGAAAACTTCCACTTTCACTAAGACCCACATCACTTGCTGCGGAAAATTGTTTGAAATTGTCTACGTATTCACAGGTGCGCCATGCTCGTTTTACACGGGCAGATTCGATGCTGTCGATTAGACTTAGCACTTGATTTGTACCCTATGACGCAAAACGCCAGTCTTGCCACTACATGGATGGAGAGCATTGCCAGTGTCGGCAACCGGAGCCAGTTCGTCAGCAAGTAACAAGCCCGCCAAGAAATTTGGCGACTCATTCGGTCTCAACGAATGGCTTGTCGACGACATGTACGAGCGCTACCTCGTTGACCCAAATTCCGTTGATGTTGCCTGGTTTGATTTCTTCGCAGATTACACACCTGGTCTTGCCGGTATCCCGTTGGTTCCAACCTTGCCAACCTTGGCCGATGCGCCAAAGGGCGGAATGCCGCCAGTCCCAAAGAGCGCCCTCCCTGCCCCTGTGGCCCCAGTTCGCCCGGCGCTAGTCGCCTTCTCTGAATCCGACTTCGAAGCAGCAAATGAGAGTAAATCTGATCCAATCAGAAGATACGACGATATGGCGGGGGTAATCGTTGATGGAAAGCGGTGGTACCCGCCTGATTTTCCGCCTGAGGAAATGGCAGCTGACCCAATCCAGGATTTGACACCCGAGGACACAGAAACCGAAGGCTATGAAGCTCCTGTTGCGCCAGTGGTGGCAGCCATACCCACCCCAACTTTTCAAGCCCAAGAAACGGTAAAAACTGCGCCAATAAGCGCCAGCCCAACTCCCGCCGATCCCGTTGTTAAACCCATCCCAACTTTGATCACGCCCGGTGCCGCAAGGGTAGAGCCAATCCGTGGCGTTGGTGCTCGAGTCGTCCAGAGCATGGAAGCCTCACTGAAGGTTCCAACCGCCACTAGCGTTCGAGCGATCCCCGCAAAATTATTGATCGACAACCGCACCGTTATTAATAACCATCTAAAGCGCGCTCGCGGTGGCAAGGTCTCCTTCACCCACTTGATCGGTTACGCCATGATCAAGGCGCTGCGCCAGATGCCAGAAATGAATTGCTTCTTCACACTCCAAGATGAAAAACCGGCAGTAGGCCATCCAGAACATATCAACCTTGGTATCGCCATCGACTTCACCAAACCAGATGGCACCCGTCAATTACTAGTTCCATCGATCAAGGGTTGTGAAGCCTTAGATTTCGCACAATTCTGGGGTTCATACGAAGATACCGTTCGCAAAGCTCGCAGCGGCGCGTTAACTGTTGAAGATTTCGCGGGCACCACAGTTTCGCTGACTAACCCCGGAACAATCGGAACCGTTCACTCCGTACCTCGATTAGTAGCGGGCCAAGGCTTAATTCTTGGCGTTGGCGCACTGGATTACCCAGCTGAATTTATGGGAGCAAGTGAGGAGACCCTTACCGAACATGGCATCAGCAAAGTAGTAACGGTCACCAGCACCTACGACCATCGCATCATTCAAGGCGCAACCTCTGGCGATTTCCTTCGCCGAATCAGTGATCTCTTGCTTGGTGGCGATGAGTTCTACGATGAGATTTTCGCTGCCCTTCGAATTCCTTACGTGCCAATTCGTTGGGTCAGTGACACTAGTTTTGATAAAGAAGATCAACTCGACAAGGTAGCTCGCGTTCAGCATTTGATCGATGCCTATCGAACAACCGGTCACCTAATGGCTGATATCGATCCATTGGAATATGTGCAGCGATCTCACGTCGATCTTGATGTAGTCACACACGGTTTAACGCTCTGGGATCTAGATCGGGAATTTGCTACCGGCGGTTTTGGTGGCGAACCAATTATGAAACTTCGAACCATTCTGGGAATTCTGCGCGATTCATATTGCCGAACTATCGGTATCGAATACATGTACATGCAAGATCCAGCCGAACGCCGTTGGATCCAAGAGCGCGTTGAAGTTGGTGCCCCGCGCACCCCACGTGAAGAACAACTACGAATCCTTCGAACTCTCAACAGTGCCGAAGCTTTCGAATCCTTCCTGCAGACAAAGTACGTTGGTCAAAAGCGCTTCTCGCTCGAAGGCGGCGAATCGGTAATTCCTTTGCTCGATGCCGTGATCTCTAGCGCCGCCGATGCTGGCATGGTTGAAGTTTGTATCGGTATGTCTCACCGTGGCCGACTAAATGTTTTGGCAAATATCGCCGGTAAATCGGCCGGCGCCATCTTCCAAGAATTCGAAGGTCATTACGCCGAAAATCAAGTCCACGGTTCCGGCGATGTGAAGTACCACCTGGGCACCGAAGGAACTTTCACAGCTGAATCTGGTGCCACCACAAAGATTTACTTGGCTGCTAACCCTTCCCACCTAGAGGCAGTTAACCCAGTTCTCGAAGGAATTGTGCGCGCTAAGCAAGATATTTTGAATGTGAAAGAGGCATACACCGTTCTGCCAATTTTGGTGCACGGCGACGCCGCCTTTGCTGGCCAAGGTCTCGTCGCTGAAACGTTGAACCTTTCGCAATTGCGCGGCTATCGCACCGGCGGAACGATCCACGTAATCATTAATAACCAGGTTGGCTTCACTACCTCACCAATCGCCGCTCGCTCTTCAACTTATTCCACCGATGTCGCAAAGATGATTCAAGCTCCGGTCTTCCATGTAAATGGCGATGATCCCGAGAGCGTGGTTCGTGTTGCCCGCTTAGCATTTGAATATCGTCAGGCTTTCAACAAAGACGTTGTAATTGACATGGTTTGTTATCGTCGCCGTGGCCACAATGAAGGCGATGAGCCAAGTTTCACGCAACCACTGATGTACAAGATGATTGAAGCCAAGCGCTCCACCCGAAAGATTTATACCGAAGCCCTTATCGGCCGCGGCGATATCACCGTTGCTGAAGCTGAAGAAGTTCTGCGCGATTACCAATCTCAACTAGAAGCGGTCTTCAACGCTGTTCACAACATTGAACCCGAAGATCCAATCTTCACCGTTCCACAAACCCCAGCGCCGGAAACCGTTAATACCGCCCTTGATGAGGCGACACTTCGGAGAATTGCCGCCACCCAAATTGCCACGCCAGAAGGCTTTGTGATCCATCCAAAGCTTGTTCCGCAACTTCAAAAGCGCACCGAGATGTTGGATGAAGGAACGGTTGATTGGTCTACCGGAGAATTGCTCGCCTTTGGATCTCTGCTTCTAGAAGGTCATCCAATTCGACTTGCTGGTCAAGATGTCGGCCGCGGAACTTTCTCTAACCGGCATGCAGTTATCGTTGATCAAGCTACTGGTAATCAATGGACACCGCTGCGCGGCTTGATCTCTGATGCCAATCAGTTCTTTGTCTTTGACTCACTCCTTTCCGAATATGCCGCCCTTGGTTTTGAATATGGCTACTCCAATGAACGTGAAAATGCGTTAGTACTTTGGGAAGCTCAGTTCGGAGATTTCGCCAATGGCGCCCAAACCATTATTGATGAGTTCATCTCATCCGCGCTGCAAAAGTGGGGCGAGCGCTCCTCTGTCGTAATGCTCTTGCCACATGGCTATGAAGGCCAAGGACCTGATCATTCCTCGGCTCGAATTGAACGTTACTTAGCACTTTGTGCCGAAGGAAATATGACCGTTGCACAACCATCTTCGGCCGCTTCCTATTTCCATCTACTGCGATGGCACATGAAGAATCCAGCACGCCGACCAATGATCGTCTTTGAGCCAAAGTCGATGTTGCGACTAAAGGCGGCTGCCTCTTCGATGAGCGATTTCACGACTGGAACTTTCCGCCCATTGATCAGCGACGATTCCGTCCACAGCGCAACGCGCTTGATCTTCTGCTCCGGAAAAATTTATTACGACCTAATCGCTGAGCGCGCCAAGTTAGGCGAAACCAGCACCGCAATTGTTCGAATTGAGCAGCTCTATCCACTGCCTGCCGATGCAATTGCCGCCGAAGCCGCAAAGCATCCACATGCCAATCTGCTTTGGGTTCAGGACGAACCAGCGAACCAGGGCCCTTGGCCATTTATCGCCTTGCACACCGCCGAAGCTCTTGAGGGACGCGGGCTTCGTCCGGTATCTCGCCGGGCCACCGCAAGCCCAGCAACTGGAAATCATTATGTCCATGAAGAGGAACAGAAGGCGCTATTGATGGAAGCCTTCTCGCGCTAATTCCGCTTAAGCCTTTTTACCTTTTCGATAGCGCAGAATCACGGCACCTTTAATCTCATGAGCCTCTAGCCAGCCCCACTCCCTAGAGTCGGTACTGGCAGTTTGGTTATCGCCCTCGACCCAGAAGCGCGGCAGCCCAGAATCGACCGATTCGATCTCCTTGACGCGCTTTAGTTGCAATAAATCTAACTCGCCCGCTGGCCCTGTGCGTTGCACCAATACCGCCTTACCTACCAGCCCACTTATAAGCGAGGTACTAAGCCCAGCCGGCCACCAGCTCGTGAGCAGCCAATCCCCTTCGTTATAGGTAGGGGCCATTGAGTCGCCGACGACCGCGATTCTCCGCAGGCCACCAATTCCAAAGTTCGTACTCTCCATAGGGGTAGTAGTCTCACACAGTAGATTTTTATTTATCTAGCACCCGCACTCCCAGCTACCGAAAGGCACATCACATATGAACGGAACAATTTCGGCAAAGTTTGCCGCACTAATTGCACCAAAGGCGATCGCCTTTGCGCACTGCGATCTACCTTGCGGTGTCTATGACCCAGCACAAGCAAAGATCGAAGCGCTATCTGTAAAGGCAACCATGGAAAAATATGCCGCCTCATCAGATCCAGATTTCAAAGCCCGCGCCGTTGCCATCAAGGAAGAGCGTTCCGAACTGGTCAAGCACCATCTCTGGGTTCTATGGACCGACTACTTCAAGGCACCTCACTTTGAGGCCTACCCTCAGCTAAATGGTCTCTTCAACGAAGCCACAAAGCTTGCCGGTGCTGGTGGTACCAAAGGCACCAACGATGTCGCAGTAGCCGAGAAGCTACTTACCAAGATCGATGAGATCGCCGAGATCTTCTGGGCAACCAAGAAGGCTTAGTACTTAAAAACAAGCAAACGCTTTAACTGGAATCGGTTACCGCCGAAACTAGTTAGAGCGTTTTCTTTTCTGCGAGCATTCCTTCAGCAGCAGTGCGCGCCATAAAAGAGACGCGGTCCACGATCTTGCGCTGCACCCGCGCGCTAGCAAGCAACCTAGTCTCATGATTAATTTCAGCGTTAAATGTTAATAAGGGGCCGACGCTTTCGACACAAGTAGCATGCGCGCGAATCTCATTTCCTACCCCAACACCCGAGAGATAATTAAGCTGCAGATCAACAGTTTGCGAAGTTTCACCCGGTTCGAAAAATTCTTCCAGAGCCGCGGTGCAAGCTATCTCCATTAAATTTATCAAGGCGCTCGTAGAGATAACGGGAAGATCGCTAATGTTGGCAGCGACGCAGGTATCCCCAGGGCGAACGGTTAGCGATGCCATTCCCAGCGCCCCAACCAATTTCTCGGTGTTCACAGCCTCAAACCTAACGCCCTTTTGCAAAGCGTGGTTTTATTCGATCGGAAAGTCTCGCCGAATTTCATGCGAAGTTTCGATGATCTGAGTCACGCCATCAACTGTAATTTCGGTGCGGCTGTATTCGGCGAAGAATTGAGTTTGTCCAATGAACTGTGAATTATGCATAGCAATCATCTGATCGGCCAACATCTGAGTTTGATCAAAGACTTTGGCAAAGAGCTCTTCTGGCGCCGCTTCACAGCAAGATCTACTAAGTAGCGATTGTAATAGTTGGAGCCCAGCACGCTCGGTGGCTACTGCGCCTTCACAAGGTGGGCACTCTTGCAGGTGAACCGTTACCGCTTGAAGTTGATTTCCATCTTCAATCTCGTTGTCTAAAAAGAGCAGCATCGCTGCCATGATCTCCTCGCAGGGAGTTTGGTGAGGGCCGCCGCAGCTCATAGCGCTGGCTCCTTTCCGAAGCCGCGCTCTCGGGCATAATCAGCCAACGATTCGCGCAGCAATTTACGTCCCCGATGCAACCGAGACATGACGGTTCCGGTGGGAACATTTACGATCTCGGCAATCTCCTTATAGGAGAAGCCTTCGACATCAGCGAGGTAAACCGCCATTCGAAATTCTTCTGGCATTGCTGCGAGCGCATCCTTAATATCGCCATCAGCTAAATTTTCCAGAACTTCATCTTCGGCAGATTTTCCCTGGTCGCTGGTATGGCTAGCTGAATCAAAGATCTGCCAATCTTCAAGTTCACCCGATGCGATCAAAGGTTGGCGTTGGGCTTTGCGATATGAATTTATAAAAGTGGTGGTGAGAATTCGATAGAGCCAGGCTTTTAAATTGGTGCCAGGTTCGAATTGATGAAAGGAGGTGAAGGCCTTGGCAAAGGTGTCTTGAACTAAATCTTGGGCATCGTGTGGATTCTTGGTATAGCGAAGGGCCGCAGCATAGAGCGGGCTAGTGAAAACTAAGGCGTCGCGTTCGAATCTCGCTTTTCGCTCCGAAATAGATTCGGTTTCGCGATTAACTGGAAGCAGTGATTTGCTCGCGGCAAGGACTAGCTCAGCGGGCAACTCGGATGAAAGTTCGGGGGTGATTTCGGTTGGCATCACCAATAAGGCTACTGCCATTTACCTCACCTCACCTTTCAATTTTCGCTGAACATCTGGCACCAAGTGGCTGAGAATTTCACCCGATCGACTAACTGCAGAACGGCGGCACGGGTTTGAATATTCCCACGGCCGATTATCAAGCGTGCGCGGGACCCTAAAAGAGGGTCTCTGGCTCTCCCAATTCAATCTGTGCAATCAGCTCTGGACCGCTATTTCTGGCCGAGTTCACCTTGGCTGAAACCGGTATGGCCTGCAAACCACTTGCAGGATCGTCAAACTCCAACATCGCTTTGATCTGGTCAACCGCTTTGAAAGCCGGATTTAGCCACTGCTCCCATCGCTGCTTCGGCAGAAAGGTCGGCATCCGATGGTGAATCGCTGCCAAGAAATCAACTGCTGGCCGGGTTATCAAAGCGGCGCTTTGATGTGACTCGCCATTTTGATCTACCCACTGATCCCAGATTCCCGCAAAAGCCAAAGTGGGCTGATCGGGATTTGTGGAAGAGATATAGAAGGGTTGCTTAGGTGGATAGATACCAAGCTCGGTCGCCCATTCGTAATAACCACTTGCCGGAATTAAACATCTGCGCGATTGAAATGCCGAACGGAAGGTTGGTTTCTCCGAGACCGTTTCGGTTCGGGCATTTATCGCCTGCGATTGTGATTTCAAAGCAGCTGCAGAGTCTTTACTCCAAGGTGCGATTAGCCCCCAAGAGACAGTTGCTAACTCTCTCTCAAATCCACCGGATGCAGAGCGTCGGTCGCGAATAATGTAAATATCTTTTGTCGGCGCAATATTCCAATCAGCTGGCAAAATCGCGCCAGTTAAGCCAGCGGTAATCTCAAACTCTTCGATGATCTCATCGGGCAACCGCGATAAGGCATATCGACCGCACATGGGAAGGAGAATACTTCCTCAAATCGGCAAATAACCCCGCTGAGGTAGGCTTGCCGCTATGAGTGAACACTGGTCTGCACCCTTTCGTGGGTTAAAACCAGTTTCTGCCAGCATTGTTATTCCTGGTTCTAAATCGGTTACCAATCGAGCGCTGATCTTGGCCGCCTTAGCGAAGACCCCCTCCATCCTGCGAAAACCGCTCCACTCCAGAGACTCGCAGCTAATGATCGCGGGGCTTAGTGCGCTCGGCACCAAAATCGTTTCACTTCCCAATGGCGATCTCGAGATTACGCCAGCAAAGTTTTTTGGACCAGCAGCAATCGATGTCGGCAACGCCGGAACGGTGATGCGCTTTCTCCCACCGCTAGCCGCCCTGACCACTGGATTGGTTCACTTCGATGGCGACCCAAGATCTCATGAACGGCCGCTGGGGCCGGTAATCACTGCACTGGAAGATTTGGGAATCAGCATTGAGCACGGTTCGCGCTACAGCTTGCCGCTCACCATAAATGGCACGGGAAAAGTTAAGGGCGGATTGCTCGAAATCGATGCTACTTCCTCGAGCCAATTTATCTCGGCGTTGTTACTTATGGGGCCTGCAACTGAAGAAGGAATTACGGTTACGCACGTTGGCACATCGTTGCCGTCATTGCCGCACATCGAGATGACCATTCAAATGCTGCGCGATTTTGGAGCCAAGGTTTCAGTCTCTGATTATCGAAGTACTGGTATCTACCAATGGCGGGTTGAGGCCGGGGAACTTCATGGCTTGGATTTAATTGTCGAACCGGATCTTTCAAATGCCGCGCCCTTTATGGCAGCTGCAATGATTTGCGGTGGCGAGGTTCGAATCTCGGATTGGCCAAAAGAGACCACGCAACCGGGCGATCAACTTCGAAAAATTTTCGCGCAAATGGGGGCAAGGATTGAACTAGTCAGCGACCCAAGCGGCAATTACCTATCAATTAAAGGTGATGGCGTGATTGCCGGAATCGATGTTGATCTCCATGATGTCGGTGAGCTAACGCCTTCGATTGCTGCTCTTTGCGCCCTAGCCGAAACTCCATCGACCCTTCGCGGAATCGGCCATCTTCGATTACATGAGACCGATCGCTTAGCGGCGCTCGCTGCTGAAATAAATGCGTTGGGCGGTGATGTTGACGAGGAAGCGAGCGCGCTTCATATTTCACCGGCGCCACTTCACTCTGGAATCTTTCACAGCTACGAAGACCATCGTCTTGCAACTGCCGGAGCCATTATTGGGCTTCGCATCCCTGGTATCGAAGTAGAAAATATCGCCACCACCAAAAAAACCTTGCCCGATTTTCCTGGTGCCTGGGCGCAACTATTAGCGGATGGAAACTAACCCGGTAATGGCTCGCCATTCGATACATGAAGAGGATGTTAGATCTCGGCCGCCCCGAAGCACGAGGCCACGCACAAAGGATCGCCCAGATTACTCTAAAGCCCAAGAGGGCATGGTTATTGCCGTCGATCGTGGACGAACTACATGTGTTCTGAAAGATAGCGAGCAAGTTGTTACCACGATGAAATCTCGAGAACTGGGCAAGAAGTCAGTTGTAGTCGGGGACCAAGTCGGCATCGTCGGCGATATAACTGGGAGTGAGGGCTCATTAGCTCGCATAGTTACCGTACTTCCACGGCGTAATGCGCTAACCAGAACGATTGATGACAACCCGGGTGAAGAGCGAATGATCGTGGCTAATGTCGATCAAATGGCGATTGTGATTGCCGCCGCCAATCCGCAACCGCGCCATGGTTTTGTTGACCGAGCTTTGGTAGTTGCCTTTGATCAAGGAATCAAACCGATCATTGTTCTGACCAAACGCGATTTAGCCGACGGCCGAGAATTCTTAGCCGCCTACGATGATCTAGATATTGAAATTCTTGAGATTCAGCGCGGCGGGGACTTAACAAAGATTCGCCAAGCCTTCCGAAATAAGCGCACTGTTCTATTGGGCCATTCGGGGGTAGGAAAATCAACCCTGGTTAATGCCATTGTTTTAAGCGCTGACCGATCCACTGGCGATGTCAATGATGTGACTGGCCGCGGTCGGCACACTTCTTCGAGCGCGGTAGCTTTGAAATTAGATCCGGGTAACGAGCCAACACCAGATACTGGCTGGGTAATCGATACCCCTGGCGTTCGCTCCTTCGGAGTGGCTCATATTGAAATTCGACGAGTGATGGGCGCTTTTAGTGAGTTTGCCGAGATATTAGAGGGCTGCCCCAAGAACTGTTCCCATGATGAAGCGGGCTGCGCTTTAAATACTTGGGCGGGATTTGATGAAAGAAACCGCTCTCGCTTAACTAGCCTGCGCCGCCTGCTTACCGCAAAGTAAAAAGGCAACCAGAGAGCCATTACTAACTCGCTCAGAATTTAGTCGCCATTCACCATTTCACACGTTCTGCCACCTACGCTCTCGCAAGCGCCTTGGGGTAGCCTTTGCCAATGCCGCAGACCCCAGCGAACGCCACAACTCCGGGCCGAGATTTAGAAAGCGATCTGGCGCTTGCTCATCGATTGGCAGATTTAGCCGCTGAGATTTCGATGTCGCGCTACCGAGCCTTGGATTTAAAGATTGAAACCAAGCCAGATTTAACGCCGGTGACCGATGCTGACAAAGCAACGGAACGGGCACTTCGAGAACTGCTCGCTATTGAAAGACCGGATGATTTAATCGTCGGTGAAGAATTTGGTGCCCCGGAGTTATCGGGTAATAAGTATTACTGGGTAATCGATCCCATCGATGGCACCAAGAACTATTTGCGCGGCGTCCCGACTTGGGCAAACCTGATTGCCTTGGCGCAACCAGATGGCGAGATTGTGGTTGGTGTCGTTGGTTCGCCTGCTCTCTTTAGACGTTGGTTTGCCCGCAAAGGCGGTGGCGCTTTTCTCTCAATAAATGGCGGCGCTCCAGAACAAATTCGCGTTTCGGCAGTGAAAGTTTTAGCGGACTCCTCGATCTCATACTCGGATTTAGAGGGCTGGGGCAAGCGGCGCGAACCTTTTATCGAGTTGCAACGGCGAATTTGGCGCACTCGTGGGCTAGGAGATTTCTGGTCGCACATGTTGGTAGCCGAAGGTGCCGTCGATGTTGCAGTTGAACCGACCTTGGCACTTTGGGACATGGCGCCTTTAGATATTGTGGTGCGCGAGGCGGGCGGTAAATTTACAAATATCGACGGGCTATCTGGCCCACACGGCGGCAGCGGCGTTTCAAGCAATGGCGCCCTTCACGAACAATTTCTAGCAGGGATCAAGGGTTAAATGACGCTAACTTCGCTGCAAGATAAACTCATAAGCTTTCAAGAGAAGCTGGGCGTGAGCCATCTAAGTTT
>CAIQNN010000012.1 GCA_903873185.1 uncultured Actinomycetes bacterium | reverse complement strand
GGTATGGCGCTCCTATTTATTGCATATGAGCGTTTGATCAGTGCCATTCATAATGAAGACACGATTGCTACCTATCATGCCGAAGGACGTCGACTCGGTCGATTACTTTATGAAGGTCGTTGGTTAGATCCTCAAGCTCTAATGCTTCGCGAGTCGCTGCAACGCTGGGTCGCTTCAGCAGTAACTGGAACCGTAACTTTGCGACTTCGCAGAGGAGATGACTACTCAGTTATCAATACCGATGGCCCAAATTTCAGTTATCACCCAGATAAGTTATCAATGGAGCGCACCGAGGATGCCGCTTTTGGTCCGGTCGATCGAATTGGCCAATTGACGATGCGAAACTTAGATATTGCTGATACCCGCGCCAAGCTTGAGCTTTATGCAACTCAAGGATTGCTGGGAGGTAGTGAATTTAACTTGGTTGGTGAATTGGAAACTGGCGGGGCATCCACAATTTCTGCCTCACAAAACCGAGAAACCTCACGAAATAGTGGATCCCTCGATCGGGCGGCAATTGAAAGTGGTACTGACTAAAGCCCAAAAAAAAAAGGGGGGGGGTAGACCCGTTCGCTAGAATATTGTTATGTAGCGATTGGTTTGCGAATCTGCCAAAATCATCACATGAGAGTCAAGCGGAATGTGGTGGTAGTCACCTTTTGCTTGCTAACGAGCGCTTTACTTCAAACGCAACTTTCCCCGGCAAACGCTGCTTGGTCTAATTACCAGACCAGCGCCGCTCACTCCGGAATAAAACAGAGCATTGACATCAATTATGACGTTCAGCAAGTCCACTTCGGAATTAACGATTCGGATCTCAGTCGTTATTACTTCTATTTAAATTTCGTCAAGCCAGTTAGCGCCAAACTTTTTAACGATGGCAAGGGTTCATTCGCCGGAATAAATATTGACCTCAACAACGATGGCACTCCGGAATATTCGTTGCAGAGCGATCCGCTAATCCCGTATGACGGTAACTACATTCATTCCGGAATTTTTGTTGATAAGACACCAGGCTACGACTTGATCAGTTCAAAGTGTGCAGTTCAAACTTTTACCGATATGGCGGTCCAAGCAGATTGGATTGGTTTCTCAATACTTAGGTCCTGTTTGCCTTTTCAAACAACTTTTGGGGTGCAAGGCTTCTCATTCCACGACCCCAAGGGCAAATTTGAATTTGATTTAGTTCCAGATAAATATTGGACCATCAGCATCGCTGGTGCTACTCCCGCACCTGCTGATGCATTTGCCGGAGCCGCATCCTCAACTGATTTACCAAAAGTGTTAGAGACTGCTGAAACATCAATTGCGAACCCAGCAAATCCGCCCGATGATTTGGTGGCTTTGGCTGCATCTGAAACCCGATCAGTTGTGACCATTAGTTGCGCCAATAGTTTGGGCAGTGGTTGGGCGGCAAAGGTTCAAATGACTTCTGCCATGACCAAAGCTGGCTATAAGAGTTTCATAATTACTAATCACCATGTAATTAAGGATTGCATTCCAACTCAGAACGTAACGGTAACGCTGCCTAACCAAACTAAAGTAACGGGACGCCTGTGGGCTTGGGATGAGATTAATGATGTAGCTGGGGTTGTAATTAAAACTGAGTTGCCCCAACTGAGCTGGCAAGGTGTGGCGCCTGCCGAAGGTTGGTGGGCTGGTGTTGAAGGCAGCCCGCTCGGCTTCCCTGGAGTTTTAACGGAAGGCATTATTTCTAGCGTTACTCCGACTGGGTTCCTTGCTACAACAACGGCCCACATCAATCCCGGTAATTCAGGAGGACCTGCCTTCGAACGAATGGGTCGAGTTATTGGAATTGCTACCGCAAAATATTTGGATGCGGAAGGTTTTGGAATTATCCACGGCGCCCCCTTGCTTTGCGGAAAAGTTATTGCGTGCGGTTCAACTTCGCTGATCTGGAGTGCAAATACCAATCCAACTTCGAGCGCGACCACAGATCTACAATCTCAATCTGATGCCCTTCGCGCTGCGGGTTCGATTGTCTTAGAAGGTGCCAAAGTCGTACTGGCTGACACCATGGCTGATTTAAATGAGGCTAAAATCGATTTCCCATCGGCCGCCGCTCAATTCCAGGCTTTCAAGGCTTTAGCACCCAAGGTGCCTGCGACCACTTCAAATGCCGCGGCAGATGTAACGGCAATTTCAGCCTTTGCCACCAATATCGCCGCCTATGAAACCCTGGTCCACGCCAAGATCAATGCCGTGGCGCTAACAATTGCAAAGGCCAAAGCTGCGGCTAAAACCAAGACAATTACCTGCGTGAAGGGAGCTATAACTAAGAAAGTGGTTGGCACAGCCCCGAAATGTCCGATTGGGTACAAGCTCAAAGCGTAGGAGAGCCTGCGCTGGGCAGAAACCTCACATTTGCCTAACCCTAAACTCACACTAGATAGACAAAAGGTCGGATTTAGGTCACGATTACCTCATGCATCTTCCCCGGATGGCATATCGCGCGCTGCTACCGCTCGTAGCTGGCTCGCTACTGCCGATCATGAGCCTCTCGCCCGTTGCGGCGACCTGGCTTAATTATCAATCCAGCCCGGTTGAGAGTGCCAGCGTCAATGGAATTTCAGCAGACTACAACTTGCAGCAAGTTAGCTTTGGCGTAAACGACACTGATCAATCCAAATTTTATTTCTACCTAACATATCTGAACCCCATTAAAGGCGATCAATTCAGCGCCGCTGCACATGCAACTTCCGGAGTAAATATTGATGTGAATGGTGATGGTGCATCTGACTACGCCATCCAAACCGATCCAAGTACACCTCTAATCGGAAATTATATTAAATCTGCAGTATTCGTTGACCGAACTTCCGGCATCGAAATGTTTAGCAGCAAATGCGAAGTTCAATCCTTTACTGACTTAACGAAGAGTGTGAACTGGATTGGCTTTTCGATAAAGAAGGATTGCATCCCATTCGGAAATACCATCGGGGTTCAAGCCTTTACCTCCGTGAGCACTGATGGCAGCGCTTCTAACCTTCGCACCAAACTTGTTCCAAATTCAAAAATGTGGGGCGTTACCTCTCCGGTTGCAGTTTCAGCAACCACAGGTTCACAAACACCATTTGTAGCCATGGCGGTTCCTACTGCGCCGGCTCAGAATTCAGTAGCTATTCCATCGCCTGCAAATCCACCCGATGATTTGGTAGCTCTGGCCTCTGCGGAATCCCAAGGCGTGGTCACAATTAAATGTGGTACCAATCAAGGAAGCGGTTGGTCCGCACGAGTTAACTTAACTGCCTTGATGCAGGCACAACACGATAAATCTTATGTAATAACAAATGCACACGTAGTTGTTGATTGCGTTGCATCTCGCCAAGTGGAGATCGTCCTTCCGGATCAGTCTTCAGTTGAAGGAACTTTAGTAATTACCGACGATGTAAATGACTTGGCAGGAATTGTCACGACTGCAGCCATCCCAGCGCTGGATTGGCAAGGTTCCGCACCGCAGCAAGGCTGGTGGGAAGGAATTATCGGAAGCCCATTGGGATTCCCGGGAGTTCTCACCGAAGGAATCGTCTCAAGTATTTCCATACCGACTGCAACTGGCACGACCACTGCACATATCAACCCTGGCAACTCTGGTGGGCCAGCATTCGATCGTAAAGGTCGCGTAGTTGGAATTGCTACTGCAAAATACGCTGCTGCTGAGGCTTTCGGCATCTTTCATGGAACACCAATGATGTGCTCGAAAGTAGTCCAGTGTGCTGCTCCGCTTAAGGTGTGGGATACCAACTTAACTCCCACCAAGATTGCAAGCTCAACTCCCGCCAGCCTTCTGAGTAACAACAATCCTTCAACTTCATTGCAAACCGATACCCAAAATCTGAGCTACGCCGGTGAGCAATTGCTAAATGGCGCTAAAAGCATTTTGGATCAGAGTTACAGCACCTTATTAGATGCGCTGAATAAGTACCCAAGTGCAACTTTAGAATTGGCAAAGTTAAAGACTGTGGCGCCAAAGATGCCAACTCTTACTGGTGTGATTACTACTGATATCAGCGTTATTTCACAGTTCTCTACACAAGCTGCAAACTTTCAACAGATGGTCAAGGCCAAGATTGATGTTGTTGCTTTAAGCTCGAAACTTCTGGTTAAGAAGTTCACTATTACCTGCAAAAAAGGCGCAGACATTAAGGCCGTAACCGGAGCTGCACCGAAGTGCCCTGCAGGATTTACTCTGAAGGCGACGAAAGTTGCCGCAACAAAACTTTAATTGAGAATTAGTTACTTCGAATAGATCGCGAAGAAATCTCGACTTGATGGGTGAAAATAGCGATCAGCAGGACGATCGAATCGGGCTGCTTTTATCGGAACCACCCCGCCCGTACTGCTCTTTTGGAACCACATAAATGAAACCCACTGAGGATTGATATCCAGTTGCATAGCGCGGATTGCGCCGGCCTTGTGCAATAGGTTTGCGAGCGAGTAAGCATTGAGCGCATCACCCATTACGTAGACAAAATCACCGGCAGCAGTAATTCCAATTCCGGAACGCCAGACGTAAGTCTTGGCTTTCAACGTCGCCCCCCAATTGCTCTCGACTGCTGTGTTGATATTTTTTGCCAGTTGATCGTTGTCGACTAATAAATCGAGATTCTGTCGCACTGAAAGCACATCAGGGGTCATAACTACATCGCTGCCCCATTTACCAATATTGCTGGTGCCATCTTTGTAAACAACGATTGAGGCCGCACCAGTCCTTAGAGTCCCTTGGGTGTGGCCGTTGTCGTAATAGCCACCGCGAGAACTTCTGATTTTGAAGCCACCATTAAAGGCTCCAATTAAATCCGGAGTGCTTCTTGATAAAACTGGCTCAGTACTCCACTTCGATAATTGGCCAGGGTCTAAAGTCCCGGGTCGTTGCTCAAAACGAACATGTGCCCCCGACATCCAAACCACGCTGGAAACGTAAGAGGTATGGATCGAATCCGGGCGCAGGTAAGCCACCTGAATTATGGGTAGGCCGCCGACGTTGAGAGCTTCGGAGAAGGTTCCTTCATTCGCAGCGCTTGGTGACACGATCGGAGTGAGCGCTTCGTGAATTGGGATCTCTCCTGTTGGTGTTGCGCTGGGGGTGGCGCCGAAAGAGTTAGGAGTAATTGTGCCACCCACTTTTGGTGGGTTGATTTCATATTGCAATTGTTCAAGTGCCGTAACGACGCTTCCGAGCCAATGATCTCTGGCCCACTCGGCCAATCGAGCGGCGGTTGGATCGGTATTTGCGGGAAGCATCGCCGTACCAATCGACCAAGTTACGGGTAGCAGAAGTAGCACGAGGACTAGCAGCGTGTTCTGCCACCACTTTTTAACTGGCCACTTTTCTTGGAGTTTCACTACTAGAAATTTAGCCTATTAAATATTGGTGCTGGCACCTTTCGGACAATCGCCATAATGAGCCCCCAGATTCGCGGGGTGTAAATGACGGCATCGCCTTTTGAGATGCCCAAAATTATGTCCTGCGCCACTTTCTCTGGTTTAGCCATTCGGATTCCATCGGCTTGAAGCTCAGCAGTCATTGCCGTAGCCGTAGGTCCAGGCTTAATTAGAACGATCCTAATTGGAGTCTTTGCAAAGCGATGTTGCAAGCCAGCGGCGTAGGTGGCGATAAATGCTTTGCTAGCACCATACAAATAATTGGCTTTCCGACCGCGATCTCCTGCGACGGAACCGATCAAAGCCATGGTGCCATGATTTTGATTTGTAAAGAATTGCAAAATTGGCTCGGCAAATAGGGTGGGGGAGATGGAATTCAAGGCAATCGTTTCGGCAGCCAACGCAGGTGAAGTTGAGAGCAGTTCTTGAGTTGGCATAACGCCTGCCGCGAAAAGCGCAATATCTAAACCGTAAGTGCCCGTGACATAAGTTACGCAGGCTGCCACCGCACGAGGATCAGTGAAATTTACTTCATAACTTTCAATCACCGCTTTGGGCGATCGGACTTTCAAATCGTTTGATACTTGAGTCAAACGCTCTTGGCTTCTGCCAATAAGAATCAATCGAATGTCAGCTTCGGCTGCCCAAATGCGGGCACAAGCTTGTGCTATTCCGGAAGTTGCGCCAATGATGGCAATATTCTTCATCGCTTAAGCCCCCAACAATCGACGCGACATTGCAGAACTGATTCCTGGATCGCGGTACTTCTTAAATTCGGAAACATTTGGATAGGTGGTCTCAAACATTGGGCGAGACATTCGGGCGTCCTTCGCCAAATAAAGCCGCCCGCCAGAGCGGATCACGATCTCATCTAGCTTGGCAAAAAGTTCCAGCGTGCTCGCGCCACGGTTAGGAAAATCAAGGGCCAAGGTAACCCCAGGCATAGGAAAACTTAATAACCCTCTTGGTGTTTTCTCGCCAAAGACTTTAAGTACAGCCAGGAAGGAACCTTCACCAGATGAGGCAATGGTCGCCATCATTTCTTGGGTGGCACTTTCAGCTCGGTCATGCGGAATCACACTTTGATATTGATAGAAACCTTTGGGGCCGTAGATGCGATTCCAATTTGAAATAGCATCGAGTGGATAGAAGTAAGACTGGTAGTGAACCGTTGAGTGACCAGCTTTAGCTTTATTGAGATGGAAGTAGCCAGTATTTAAAGCTCGAAGCGTTGCCTTGTTTACCAGCGAAATTGGGGGAGTGAAAGGAAGGCCAAGCTGCCGTTCCTTTACTTTCTTGCTCTCAGCTTTGGCCGCTGGATTGCCACGCATAAATATGCCACGCCCGGCTTTGGTGCCAACGCAATCGATCCAAGCGACTGAACTTTCCCAGCCAATGGCTGAACTTTTCGATAGTTCAAAAAATTCGGAAAGGTTATTAAATGGCGAACTCTCCATCTCAATCCAGGGGGAGGTGCAACGAACCAAGGCGAACCGCGCTTTGGTAATTAAGCCAGTTAACCCGATGCCACCGATAGTGGCAGCGAAGAGTTCCGAGTTTTGTTCCGGAGAGCAGAGCATTTCGCTGCCATCAGTTCGGCGAAGCGTCAGCGAGATAACTTGATCGCCAAAAGTTCCATAAGTGTGATGACTCTTGCCGTGAATGTCGTTAGCAATAGCTCCGCCAACTGTCACAAATTGGGTGCCTGGCGTTACTGGCAAGTTCCAGCCCCGGGGAATTATTAACGCTTGAATTTCGCGAAGCGATACGCCGGCTTCACATTCGAATTCGCCGCGCTCTTCATCGAAAGCGATGAAGTGATTTAGTGCGCTGGTTAGCCAGATTGCGCCACCAGGATTTAGCGCGGCATCGCCATAACTTCTCCCAAGCCCCATCGGAATCCCAATGGCGTTTGAGTGTTTAAAATTCGAATCGGTTAACTCGATTTGATGTTCTTCGTTGCTGAGTAGCCCCCATGAGTGAACTTTCACGATTACCGACCGACGCTGCTGGCAAATAAGATTGCCAAAAAGATGAGACCGGCGACTTGGCTTTCGCGATTTCGAACGGCGAAGAGCAACGGGTCATCATTCATTTCACCACGATGGGCCTTAAGCCAAACCCAACTAATCCAATAAAGTAGAACTGGAACCAAGCCCCACACAAATTGCGGATGGGCATAAAGCATGTGTACGTAATCGGTATTTAGATAGAGCGCCAGGATTACCACCGCGGCGTATCCGGAAGCAACTCCGAGCACTTGCACAATCGGAGCATCTTCCACCAGGTAGCCCCGGCCAAAATCTGAATCGGAATCCATTTTCGAAGCAAGGCGAAGTTCGGCGTAGCGCTTGACGAATGCCAGTGAAAGAAAGAGGAAGATCGAGAAGGTGGCTAAGTAAAAGGAGAGCGAGGTTTTAGAGGCGCTGGCACCTGCAACGATGCGCAGAAAATACAAAGTTGCCAATGTAATTCCGTCAACTATTACCAATCGCTTTAGGAATAATGAATAGGCCAGAGTGATCGAAAAGTAGACCACCAGCCAGAAAAAGAAGTTTCGGCCAATGGCGCTACCAAGACCTAGGCCCAGGAGCATCAGCGCTGGTGCCATTCGCCAGCCAGAGTTAGTACTTAATTCACCGGAAGCGAAGGGGCGATACTTTTTTCGGGGATGCTTTCGATCGGATTCGATATCGATCAAGTCATTAATCAGATAGACGCTTGAGGCCAGCAACGAGAAGGCGAAAAAGCCGGCTATCAAATGCCATATTCGGTTGAGATCGCGTTCTTGATGGGCCGCCAGCAAAGGCATGAAAAGCAGCAGATTTTTGAGCCACTGGTGCAGGCGAGCGGCTTTTACCCAGGATTTCATTAGATTCTCAGTATAGAACCTGTGGTGAGCGTGATCTCAGCCTTATTCTCCCCAAAATGCTTTGGAATCTTCAGAAATGGCAGTTAATCTGATCCGATGTTCTTTTGGCAGCGGCGACCCAGAATTAATTTTGGGGTTGCTGTGCTCGCGGGAGGTCTATTGCTACCCGTGGCCCTTCCAAGTGCGAATGCAGCCACCAATCTAGCCTCGGTCCAAGCCCAGGTTCTGCGGCTACAACAGCAAGCAACGAGCCTGGCCGAAAGCGCCCAGGCTGCCCAAGTTGATTTAAATAATTTGTCTCGGAAATTAGCCAGCGTCCAACAGCAAGCCTCGGTTCAGCAGAGCAGCGTCTCTTCCTTCCAAAAATCTCTTGGCGCAATTGCCGCCGAGCAGTACAAGAACGGTGGCCTAGGCCAAGGAATGCAACTTCTCTTCTCCTCGGACCCCACGCTTTATTTGGCGCAAGCTGGAACGTTAGAGATGATCACGCAGAAGAAGGCATTGCAGCTAAAGAAGTACCAAGTTGCAAAACAGCGGTTGGTCGCTACCTCCCTGACAGTTAATGACAAGCTGGCGTTGGTAAAGGCGGCACGAGCTCGTTTTGTAGCCCAACAAACTGCGGCTAATGCAAAATTAAAAGCTGCCCAACAACTGCTCTCTAAATTAACCAAGGCCGATCGCGCGAGACTGGCAAAGCTAGCAGCGGCAAATGACAGCCAAGCTCAAAAATATTCCATAGCCCAGGCTGCTAAATATAAAATTGGCTCCGGAAGAGGTGCAAGCGCCTTAAAGTTTGCGCTAAAGCAGATCGGCGATCGCTATGTCTTCGGTGCTGCCGGCATGATCTATTGGGATTGTTCTGGTTTGGTGATGCGCGCCTTTGGTTCGGTGGGAGTTTCATTGCCACATTCTGCGGCTTATCAATACGGGTATGGAAAATTTATTCCACGTAACCAATTAAAGCCCGGTGACATGGTCTTCTTTGGTCGCCCAATTACCCACGTTGGCATTTATCTGGGCAATGGCATGATGGTTGATGCCCCCCATTCTGGGGCCAGAGTTCGGGTTGAATCTTTTGGCTCTCGATTTGGTTACGAGCCTTATATCGGGGCGAAACGAATTTAGCTCCCGACTTACTTCGTGGTTATAAGCGTTCCTACTAAAACGCCTGCCACCAGCAGTGTGACTCCTAAAAGCGCCAATCGTGGCTTGCTCCAGGTACTTTTAACTACCTTCGTCGCCACTGCCGGTTCAACTTTTTCTGGAACATAAGCATCTACCTGGTCCAGATAAATTTGTGCCGTCATTTCACCGACGACATTGTCTTTCTTCAAGCGCTCTAGTTCAGCGCGGAGATCATCGTTGGTCATGGTTACCTCTCGGGTTTCGAACAATTGCGCAAATTTTGGCACATGCCGGCCGTGGTGAAGGTTCTGCCACGCGCCTTGGGACGGATATTCATCCTTGGCGTTGCATCGGTCCGCTCACCCGATAAGGTTTCGCCGATGGAGATGCCAATCTTGCCCCGCAAAGTCGCCGAACTGCGCCGCCTAACTGCGCTCTCCTTTGCCGTATTCCTGGTTTTCCAGGTGGCTGGAGTAGCCCTCCTTTTTCACGATATTTCCACCATCATGAAGAATTTGGATGTTTTGAATCTGTCGTTCGCCATCCCAACAGTGGAACATACGAGCTTCCAGGATTTCATCAGTGGCACTTCGTTATCTATGACTGCTGGCTTCTGGCTATCACTCACTTTGGCAAGTTTTCGGCTGAAAAAGCCATACAGTCATAAGGCTTACCGAGTTCTTAACTTCTCTTTCTATGCTCAAATTTTCTTCTTCGTTCTTTCGCTTTATGGCGTAATCAAAGGTCACAAATCTTTTCTCAATCCAGGCACGCTGGGAACTGCACTGACCATCGTTTTCACCGCTCCGATTTTCATTAAGGCGCAAGATTTGCTTATTAAACGCTGGTCGCAGGAGTACATCCCGCCGCCACCTGAATTGCCCGAAGGTGCTTACTAAAAAATCGAAGGGCTAGATTCCCGCCTTAGTAATTGCAGATTGCAAAGATTGCGCCCAACCGTTGGAGGTGTAACTTGCGCCGCCGACGCCTTGGATATTGGCTGACTGCGCTTTGAGAGTCTCTTGAATTAAATATGGAATTGCTTGTGCATTTATTTGTTGGGTTCGGCCACCAGAGCTTGGTGCTTGCAATGCGCTGGCACTAATGATCTTTCCGTTCCGAACGACAATCTGAACTTGAACTGGTCCAAACTGAGTGTTAGCCGTTGCACCACTAAAAGTCCCAGAGACCCCAGCAGTTGTTGTACCTGGCTTTGAGGTTGCTTTTGTACTTGTAGATGGCGTCGCCGTTTTCGTCAGTGTACTTGCCAGCCCGGTAGTTGGTGAAGTTCCAAATTGTGGCGGGGTGATCGCCAAGACCGCACCGGTTCCGCCGATAAGTCCCGCCGAAATCAATAGCGCGCGCTTCATATCGCCCATTATTCGCGGTTTTTCTGATTTTTTCAGTGCCAATGTAGTGAGAGCGCTCATAGTTTGGTGAACTAGTTATTCTTTCAATTTTGTCTGGGCTAAAACGCCAGAACTTCCCATCAGAAGCGCCAAAGATATGAATACCGCACCGGCGCCAAAGCCGCCAGCCACAACGCCAGCAATTGCGGGCAGGAGGAACTGTCCGAAGCGATTGCCGGCTAAGCGAACCGAAATAGCAAAGGAACGTTCGGGGTCTTTCGACATTCGCGATACCCACGCCATAGTCATGGGTTGACCCAACCCCAAACTAAAACCAGCAACTGCAATGACAATTGCCAGGAATAGAACATTGGTTGCCGTCGTGGCCACGATGCAGGCCAGTGAAGAGACCACGATGCTAGCGATCAACAATCTTCTAAAACCAAACTTCGCAGTCATAGGCGCCAAGAAAAGTCGAAAAACCATGGAGGTAGCAGCTCGAATAGCTAAGACCACTCCAATGGCTCCAGCCGAGAAACCACGCTCTTTCCCGAAGACCGGCAAGAAGACGACAAGCACGTCAACACTGGAGGAGATTGCCAAGCTGGTAAACATTGCAGTTTTCATCCCCGGATTGCTTAGCACCTGAGCCAAACTGATTTGGCTCTTAGATTCTTTGGCGCTCACGTCAACAGTCGGAGACATCGGCAACCATTTATAGAGTGGCACGATTCCAATGAGGGCCAAGATCGCCGCAGCAAAGAACCCATGACTAGTTGATTTTGGCAGTACACCACTTGAGCCCGCTGCGACCGTTCCAATAAGTGGTCCTATGAGTTGACCAAGAGCGGCGCTAAACGTGTAAAGCCCAAAGAAGCGTTCATAATTTCCATTTGGGCTGCGGTTAGCGAAAAGCGCTTGGGCGCCGGCCATGCATAACAATTGCGCCGTACCAAGGGCTGCCACTGCAAACACCATCAACCATGTAGCTGTTACTGACATGAGCAAGAGGGTCGAAAGTGCAATCATCACCGTGCCATACAAAATGAACCGACCTTCACCAAATTGATTTATCCACCGGCCCAATGGGATCGCCAGTAACAATGGGAATAGGGCATAGAGTGCGCCGAAACTTCCAACCACGAAGGTGTTGGCGTGCATGGTCAATAACTTGTAGGTGATCATGGGGCGAGATAGATAAGTACTGGCTTGAATCAATACTGAATTAAAGAGAGTTACCAGCACCCAACTCTCAAGTTTTCGCAATGTTTAGTTAGCCAATCAATTCAGAATCTCGTTGTGGAAGATTTTCATGAATACAACTTCGGCTGGAATCATGGGTGGCGCAATCAGCGCAAAGTAAGACAAGTTCGTGGCAAGCGACTCGAGCACAGTTGTAGAACTGTTTGGTAGGTGCTGCGCATTTTTCGCATTCTCCAATAATTTTTGTTTCATCTGAAAAGTCAATCGCCATGCGGGCATCGAACGTATACAGCGAACCTTCCCACAGACTGCGGTCGCCGAACTTCTTGCCGTAGCGCACGATTCCACCTTCAATTTGGTAGACCTCTTTAAAACCGCGCTTGATCATTACTGATGAAAGAATTTCACAGCGAATGCCACCGGTGCAGTAGGTAACAATCGGCTTATCTTTAAGGTGGTCGTACTTGCCACTTTCAATTTCAGAAACGAAATCGTGTGAAGTAGTTACATCAGGAACGATCGCGTTCTTGAACTTTCCAATCTTCGCTTCAAAGGCGTTGCGGCCATCGAAGAAGACAACTTCATCGCCCCGCGCTTCAACTAATTTGTCTACGTCGTATGGCTTTAAGTGCACCCCGCCACCGACGACACCTTTTTCGTCAACGGTAATCTCGGTAGGAGCGCCAAAGGCAACCAGCTCGCTGCGAACCTTTACGCTGAGCCGAGGAAAATCATTGCCCAGACCTTCGGACCATTTGAAATCAATCTTCTTAAACCCGGCATATCCTTTGGTCAGCTTCACATATCTCTTAAGCGCGGACATATCTCCGCCCAGGGTGCCATTTATGCCGTGAGGGGAGATCAAGATTCGCCCTTTTAGCCCCAAGGATTCGCAGAGGGATTGCTGCCAAAGGCGAACGGCATCGGGATCTGAGATCGGGGTAAACCCGTAATAGAGAATGATTTTCTGCAGTTCCACCCCTCGATTCTAGTCAGGCGATGACCGGGTCCAAATTCTCAAATTTGCCAAATATTAAGGCGAAACCTCTTGCCATAATGCGTTAGCGGTGGCTAACCTATCTCGCATGCCCGACCTATTGGAATTAGTTGCCGAACCACACCGCCGTCGCCTGTTGCAACTGTTGGCGAAGGGAGAGCTGACGGTCTCGGAAATTTCTGACACCTTCCCAGTCTCTCGCTCGGCGATATCGCAGCAACTTTTACTATTGGAAGAGGCTGGATTGGTTAGTGCTCGCAAAGTGGGTCGTAATCGAATTTACCAAATTGAGACTGGCGGTATGGCAAAACTTCACCAATTCTTTTTAGACCAATTCTGGCAAAACGAGGTAGATCTGCTACTTCTTGATGCCCAACAAGTAGTGCCAAAACGAAAAAAGGGAGTGCGCTAATGGCATTTGATACAACGGTTTTTATTCCGCTCGATCCATACGCGGTCTATGACTTGGTTACTCAACCAGAACGACTTCGACGATGGAAGACTGTTGCATCGCGCATCGATTTACAAGTAGGCGGGGAATATCGCTGGACTATTACTCCAGGTCATAGTGCAGCTGGAAATGTTGTCGACTTAATTCCCGGAAAGAAAGTAACGCTTAGTTGGGGCTGGGAGGGTCAATCAGATTTGCCGCCCGGAGCTTCAATCGTAACGATCACCCTCGAAGGAGTCAGCGGCGGAACCAATTTAAGACTTGTGCATGATGGCTTGAATGCAGAGCAAGCTGCTGGCCATGCCCAAGGTTGGGATCACTATTTGGCGCGGCTGGTTGCTTACAGCGCAACGGGCAAGGACGTTGCTGATCCGTGGAAATATGCCCCTGAAAATTTGGATGCGTTCAGCATTTTGGAAGCGGTCTTAGTAACGACCCAACAAATACTTGCCAACGTAACTCCATCAGATTTTGAGAAACCCACGCCCTGCCCTGAGATGAATGTTGGCCAGTTATTTGAACATCTTTACCGCGCAGTTTCTAATCTGACTCGGGGCTTAGGGCTCGAATTAACTGATGATTCCCAATTAACTCCAGAGGCGCGTTTTGCTAATTTAGCGGCCCGAACAATTGAAGCCTTTAGATTACAAGGCTTAACTGACGATATCGATCTGCGCTTTGCTACTTTTCCAGCGCCCATAGTTTCTGGGCTAATCGCACAAGAAATATTGATTCATGGTTGGGATATCGCAATTGCCACGAATCAGCCATACGAGATATCGGATGTAGTTGCCAACTACGTCCTTAGTAACTCCAAACGCATAATCTCCGAGGATTTCCGCGCCCGCGGTGCCTTCGGCCCGGCTATAGCCGTCTCGGGAGCGCTCCCGCCACTTCAGCAATTAATCGCATTTACCGGAAGGAAAATAGATGAGTAAATTTATGTATCTTTATCGCGGTCATGAAGTTGAAATGTCACCAGAGTTTGGCGCCGCTTGGGGAGCCTGGGCTGGAAAAGTTGGTGCCGGTTTAGTTGATGAAGGTGCGCCCTTTGCTACCAGCGGCGTAGTAGTCGATGACGGTTCTACGGCAAAGGCTACGAACTTCACTGGTTACACCATCATCGAGGCCCCAAACTTGGCGTCAGCACAGGCTTTGACCACGGGACATCCACTGCTCTCGGCAAAAGCCGGAAAGCAGAGCATCGAAATCTTCGAACTTGGAGCGATGTAACTCTTTGTTTAACCCAGGAATCTTTGCCAATTCTGTCTGAGGTTTGCTACCTGCCGGCCCAGCAGAATTGGCGAAGATTGGTTTCACCCAGCTTCGCTGAATAAAAGAACGCTAAAGTTTTGCGGCAATTTCTGCCGGAAAGTTTTGGTAGGAAACTGGGCGCAAGAATCTGACAATTGCATGCAATCCAACCGAGGTATGAATTGGCGAAGTAGAAGCTGGGTATGGCCCGCCATGGTGTTGACCAATTGTCACGGCCACGCCGGTTGGCCAAGAATTCCAAGAGAGCCGCCCAACTTTTCTGGCAAGGGCACTGCACAAGGTCACAGCATCGGGATCAGTTGTTGCCGAAAATACCGATCCAGTTAGGGCGCCTTCTAGGTTTGCGATAATTTTGAGGAGTTCGGAGACGTTTTCATATGTAATAACGAGACCAGTAGGACCAAAGCATTCAATTTCCAGCGCTCTTGGCTGAGCGAGAACGCTGGCAACATTAGTTACCAGAATCGCAGGAGCCGAATATAGCCCGCCATCATTAATCTCTTGGCCATGAACAACAGCACTTCCCAATAATTTTGCGAGCTCCAAACGATTTGAATCGTGGGCGCTTTTGGTGCCAGGGCTGAGAAATGGTGTTGGTTTCCGCTCCAATATTTGCCGCTCAATTTCCGTGAGCATTGGCGATTTGGCCGGAACGAGCAGGATGCTCGGGTTGGTGCAAAACTGACCGTTGCCAAGCAGAAGTGAATCTAAATATGCCGAAGCTAGGGCGCTCGCGTCGGTAATTGCTGAATTGAGAATAATTACGGGATTCACGCTTCCCAATTCGCCATAAAATGGAATTGGCGTTTCACGCGATTGCGCAATATCAAATAGTGCACGTCCACCGCGACGAGAACCAGTGAAAGCACCGGCGCTAACCTTTGGAGAATTTAGGACGGTTACTCCAGCTTCAACGCCATGAATCAACGTAAGAGCATCGCTAAATCCCTGTGCTGCTAATACCTGTTGAGCAAAAGCAAATACTTGGTTTGAGGTTTGAGGATGTGACGGATGAGCTTTTGCAATAACAGCACAACCTGCGGCTAGCGCCGATGCGGTATCGCCGCCAAGCACGCTAAAGGCGAAGGGGAAGTTATTGGCGCCAAAGACGACAACAACTCCAAGAGGAGAAAGAGATCGGATTAATTCCGGATGGCCGGCAGGTAGCGGCGCATCTGCAAAAGCATCAACTTCAGACTTTATAAATCGGCCATCGATTAAAGTGCGCGCAAATTCTCGGAGTTGAAAGGTAGTTCGACCTATTTCACCCGTTAAGCGTGGAAGGCCAAGTCCGGTTTCCAAATCCGCAATTTCAACCAACGAAGTCGAATTCGCATCTAAGGCATCCGCAATTCCCATTAGCGCTTCGGCGCGCTGAAGCGCAGTCGCGGCAGACCATTTTTCAAAGGCCGCAACAGCTTTATCAATAATGAGTTCAACCTGCGAAGCAGAAGTGTCGGCAATTTCTGGTCCAAAGGCTTTACCTGTGCGCGGGTTAAAGGACTGGGTGGTCATAGTTTTCCATTCATCTCTTTGAAGGGTTTTACTCTATGCCACTAATGAGGAATTCAATAAGCGCCAGTCAAAATAGGCGCACCTTCAAGTGCTCGGGTTTCTTCATCAGTAAATAACCGGGATCTAATTAGAAAACGTTTACCTTCAGGAGCTTCTATCGAAAAGCCGCCACCTCGACCAACGACTACATCGATAGTGATGTGGGTGTGGCTCCAATATTCAAATTGGGGGAGCGAGATCCAGACTTTAATGGGCTCTGTTATTCCTTCAATAGTTAAGTCACCTAAGAAGACGTCGGAGCCGCCGACTCTAAATTCACCGGCTAGATAACACATTGGAGAGGAGCCATCACAACACCCACCTGATTGATGAAACATCAGTGGTCCATGCACGCCAGTTAAGTAGCGAAGAAACTCCGCTGCTTCTGGGCTCACATCGACGCGGGATGGGTAGATGATGGCTCCAAACCTATTAATTGAAGGGCTACGGCTTAAAAGAAGCCTAGCTTCTTTGGTGAATAAGAGACCAGAAGGTTCTTGGTCTGTTGGTAGTGATCGAGCATCATCTTGTGGTTTTCGCGCCCAATTCCTGACGCTTTATAGCCACCGAAGGCAGCGTGTGCTGGATAGGCGTGATAGCAATTGGTCCAAACGCGACCGGCTTGAATAGCTCGACCAGCTCGATATGACAAATGTAGATCGCGCGTCCAGACGCCGGCACCTAAGCCGTAAAGCGTGTCATTGGCAATCTCCATGGCATTATCAAAGCCATCGAACTTGGTAACGGAAACAACTGGGCCAAAGATTTCTTCTTGGAAGATTCGCATTGAGTTCTTGCCTTCGAAGATTGTTGGGGTTACGTAGTAGCCACCAGCAAGATCGCCCGGAAGTTCGGCGCGAGTTCCACCAGTGACAATTCGTGCGCCCTCTTGCTTGCCAATTTCGAAGTAGGAAAGAATCTTCTCAAGTTGGTCCGAACTAGCTTGGGCACCGATCATGGTGTTGGTATCCAAAGGGTTTCCTTGAATGATCTTTTCGGTACGTGCTGTTGCATCGGACAAGAACTTGTCATAGATACCGGCTTCGATTAATCCGCGTGATGGACAAGTGCAAACTTCACCTTGGTTAAGCGCGAACATTGTGAAGCCTTCAAGCGCCTTGTCATAGAAATCATCATCAGCGCGAGCAACATCGTTGAAGAAGATATTTGGGCTCTTGCCGCCGAGCTCCAATGTGACGGGAATGATGTTATCTGCGGCGTATTGCATGATGAGTCGACCGGTAGTGGTTTCACCAGTAAAGGCGACCTTTGCAATTCGGCGAGATGATGCCAATGGCTTTCCGACTTCAACGCCGAACCCATTAACAATATTTAACACTCCTGGTGGTAGAAGATCTTTGATTAGATCCATCCAGAAGTGAATTGACACTGGCGTCTGCTCGGCTGGCTTCAGAATGATGCAGTTTCCTGCCGCTAGCGCTGGTGCCAATTTCCAAGTTGCCATCAGCAACGGGAAGTTCCACGGAATAATTTGAGCGACTACGCCCAATGGTTCGTGGAAGTGATAAGCGACGGTGTCATCATCCAATTCCGCCAGTGAGCCTTCTTGGGCACGCAATGCACCAGCGAAGTAACGGAAGTGATCGATGGCAAGGGGAAGATCGGCGGCCAAGGTTTCGCGAACTGGCTTGCCATTCTCCCAAGTCTCGGCCACGGCCAAGGCTTCAAGGTTTGCTTCCATGCGATCAGCGATCTTGAGCAGGATATTGGAACGCTCGGTCGCGGAGGTCTTACCCCAACTCTTAAAGGCGGCATGAGCGGCATCCAGGGCGAGCTCGACATCGGCAGCATTTCCGCGAGCGACTTCGCAGAAGACTTGGCCGGTGACCGGGGTGGGGTTTTCGAAATATTGCCCAGATGATGGTGGCACATACTGCCCGTTAATCCAGTGGTCGTAGCGCGCTTTGTAGCTCGCAACGCTTCCTGGCTGTCCGGGAGGTGCGTAAATGGTCATTTTTCTCCTTTTTGATCGCGCACGGTTGCTCGATCAAGTTGGTTCACATTAGGACTTGGCTGGTGCATTAGATAGGCAAATCACACTTTCCTACCCGAATGAGACCCAAATGGTGGGTATGAGTACTAGCCATATGGACAGGTAGCCCCTTGGGTCATACCGTACTAACCGTGACCAAGAGCCCAATTTCGGTAGCAAATCGCGATGATGTTGCGAGGGGCAGGAGAGCCCCGCAGGCTCGAACCCGAGTTGTCGTCGCCGATTACAGTTCCATCTCCCGCGCCGGAATTCGCTCGATCTTAGAGCGCTCGCCAAGCACCGCAATTGTGGATGAGGCGAAAACATACGATGCGGTTTTAGCATCAGTAGAAGAGCACGCGCCTGATGTCTTAATAATTGATTTGGATTTGGGTGATGACACTAATAAAGGGCTACTCGTTTGCAACACCGTGGCCGAACGTTTTCCAAACACCAAGATTTTGATCTTGGCCTCTTCAGTTTCTGAGTTAATTGTAATTGAAGCGCTTCGCCGGGGTGCCTTGGGTTACATGATCAAGAGTCAAACTACCTCAGACGAATTGATCAAAGCTGTAAGAGCTGTCCAGGAAGGGGAGACCGCTTTTGGCAAGGGAATCGGCGCCCTAGTTTCAAAGAATTTTGGTGCCCCTCACTCCGTCACCGAGCAGTTGACCGAGCGCGAACTCGACGTTGTAAAACTGACGGCGCAGGGTCTGGGAAATAAGCAGATCGCACACTCACTCTTTATCTCTGAGAGCACCGTTAAATTTCACATCCACAATGCTTCGATCAAGTTACATACGCGAAAGCGCGCCGAACTTGTTCACCGAGCAACTGCGGCTGGCATCATCAAGTAGTTCTACTGGTTAGTAACGATCATGTGTCAGAGAACACTTTGGAACTCATTATTCCAAAAGTTCTCGTGGCTACGATGGTCTGCTAATCAAGTCCAACAAGGGTAATAAATCGAAAACGGGGAGTTCAATGAAGAGCACCAGTCCTGGCTACGCCATCACCATTCGCGTCGAAACCAATATGAGCATTGCGCCGACTTCGTTAATCCCGGCTGCGGTTGCTGCTGCTGGCGGCACCTTGACCGCGCTCGATGTGGTTGAGTCATTGCAAGACCACGTTGTAATCGATGTGACTTGCGATGCGGTTGATGCCGATCACGCAGTTGTCATAACCGATGCGATTAAAGCCGCTTCACCCCAAATTATCGTTCGCAATGTCAGCGACCGTACCTTCTTATTACACCTTGGTGGAAAACTTGAGGTTCGCTCCAAAGTTCCGTTGAAAACCCGAGATGACTTGTCTCGTGCCTATACCCCTGGAGTAGCGCGAGTCTGTTTAGCAATTGCCAAAGATAAATCCGATGCCCGCCATTTGACAATAAAGCGAAATACCGTGGCGGTTGTAAGCGATGGTTCTGCCGTTCTCGGATTGGGAAATATCGGCCCTGAAGCCGCAATGCCAGTCATGGAAGGTAAAGCAGCGCTTTTCAAGCGATTTGCCGACGTGGATGCGTGGCCAATTTGTTTGGATACCCAAGACACTGAAGAGATTATTCGCACCGTGCAATTAATTGCACCCGGTTTTGGCGGGATTAACCTAGAAGATATTTCAGCACCTCGTTGCTTTGAAATCGAAGCGCGCCTAAAAGAGCTGCTAGATATTCCAGTCTTTCACGATGATCAACACGGAACCGCGATTGTGGTCTTGGCCGCACTGATCAACTCTTTAAAGTTGGTCAAGAAGAATCTCTCCGACGTTCGGATTGTTCTCAGTGGTGCTGGCGCTGCTGGCAACGCCGTCATCCGATTATTGATAATTTCAGGCGCCAAACACATTATTGCCTTTGATTCAAAAGGTTCGATTCATAAAGATTCACCTCGGGCGAATGACATGCGTAGCTGGCTAATTGATAACACAAATCATGAGAGCAGAAACTGCACTTTGGGCGAGGCGCTAGTCGGCGCTGATGTATTTATTGGCGTAAGCGCACCAAATATTCTCAAAGAGAGCGATGTTGCCGCGATGGCGCCCGATTCAATTGTCTTGGCTTTAGCCAATCCGGATCCGGAAATCGATCCAGTTCTAGCAGCAAAGCACGCTCGAATTGTGGCAACTGGGCGAAGTGACTACCCCAATCAGATCAATAACGTTTTAGCTTTCCCGGGCATCTTCCGCGGTTTGTTGGATGCCGGTGTCTCTAAAGTAACTGATGAGATGCTCGCCTCGGCTGCCATTGCAATCGCAGGTTGCGTGAGTGATGACCAACTCAATGCCACCTTCATTATTCCTAGCGTCTTTGATCCAGCGGTTACACCTGCTGTTTCAAGCGCAGTTATTGCGATCGCAAAAGCGATGAAACCAGCGCGTGTCTAGTAAGTCACACTTCTAACGCTTCCGATTCATCAGTCTTAAGAGGAGACTGTTACTGCACGCATAGAGCGTGCCGTAACTCGCCTTTGAAAGGCTTCGATCATGGCAAGAACCTATGTAATCACGGGTGCCGCCTCTGGAATTGGCGCCTCAACCTATTCATTACTCAAAGAACACGATTACAAAGTAATCGGAGTTGACCTTGCAAAAACGGATATCTCAGCAGATTTGAGCACGCCCGCAGGGCGAGAGTCTGCGGCAAAAGAAGTCATTAAATTAAGCGATGGCAAAATTCATGCGGTAATTGCTTGTGCTGGCTTGGCATTGCCGATTGCCAAAACTGTCTCAGTAAATTATTTTGGCGTCACCGAATTCCTGCAGGCACTTCTTCCAACGCTGTCAAAGAGCTCATCGCCAAGAGTCGCTATCACAAGTTCAATGGCTTCCTTAATGCCAAATTCCCCAGAGTTGGTAGAAGCCATGCTGGCGAATGATGAAGTTAAAGCAGTTCAAATTGCGCAAGGTTTAGTAGACCAAGGCGCTGAAGCCTCAGCTTTGATTTATGGCTCAACTAAACGGGCACTAAGTCGTTGGGTTCGTCGAGAATGTATTAAACCCGAGTGGGCTAAAGCCGGTATTCCGTTAAATGCGGTTGGACCGGGAATTGTAGAAACTCCGATGGTTGCCGACATGATCGCATCGAAGGAAGCTCGAGCGGCAATTGACTCGATGGTTCCAATGCCATTGAACTATTACCTAAAGCCAGTGCAAGTGGCGTATTTATTAGCTTGGTTAACAAGTAAAGAGAATACGCACACAACCGGGCAAACTATATATATTGATGGCGGTTCCGACGCGGCACTACGAGGCGACGATATCTGGAAATAGTTTGGGGGTAGACCCAGCAATTTTGTATTAGTCCACTGTTCACCTAACAGTTCTTTTCAGTTCATAGATCTCGCGATGCTTCGCCATATGTTTGCCCCGATCTCATAGGGCGAAGCATCCGTCTCGTCCTTCAGACTTTTGGAGGAGCACTTTGTTCAAGAATAAATTCGTAAAGGCCCTCGTTGCAGCTGCCTCAATCGCGCTTGCACTTGGCACCACAGTTCCAAGCAGCCACGCTGCTAACACCACAATCCAGGTTTATCTCTCTGCTGACACCAACATCCAGGATCTCTGGGTTAAAACTTTGGTTCCAGCATTCAAAGCACAATTTCCTGGCTACGACGTTAACGTCACCTTTGATCTTCACGGCGATCACGATGCTCAAGAGACTGCAAAAATTACCGCTGCCGCCGTTTTGCATAAGAACCCAGGTGTCGACTTGATCGACGGTGGTTTCGTAACAACTCTCGGTGCAGCCGGACTTCTATATCGTCCAACTGCTGGTTTGCTACCTAACATCAAAGATGTAAATAAGGCAGTTTTGACTGCTGGTAAAGGTGGAATTCCCTACCGTGGTTCCTCAGTTCTATTGGCGTACAACTCAAAGAACGTTCAAACCCCGCCAAAGACTTTGGATGATCTTCTTGCTTGGGTCAAAGCTAACCCTGGCAAGTTCACCTATAACGCACCAAATGGTGGCGGTTCAGGTTACGCCTTCGTACAGACCGTAGTTGATAAGTACTTGACCGAGGCAGATCGAACAACCTTGGTTCAAAGTGCATCTCCTGATCTAGAAGCCAAGTGGGCACAGGGTCTTGAAACACTCCGTCAGTTGAACAAGTACACCTATGGTCTAAACGGCACCTACCCAGCGAACAATGCTGAAACCCTAAAAGATCTAGCGACTGGCTTGGTTGATATGGGCTCAGTTTGGTCCGATCAATTTGCTTCGGCAATCAAGGCTGGAACCATGCCTTCGTACATCAAGGTAACTCAAATCAGCAACCCATCCTTCACCGGTGGCGCTTCTTATTTGGGTATTCCAAATAGCTCACAAAACAAGGTTGGCGCTCGTCTCCTTGCAAACTGGGTCTTGTCACCAACTGCTCAGAACTTGATCGTTGGCGGAACTCTTAACGGCTTCCCAGTTATCCCACTATCAAAGCTTGATCCAGTTATCACAGCCGCATTTGCCGGCGTAGATATTCAGCACCTGCGTGCTGGCTACCTAAGCGCTAACGCAAATGACTTGAAGAGCAAGTGGGCTTCAATCGTTCCAGGAAAGTAGTTCGAACTTAATTGAGTTTGACTAGTTCCAAAGTAGAGAGCCTTGAGGCTAAATCAGCCCCAAGGCTCTCTTTACTTGGCTTCACTATGGCGTTGCCACCCGTCCTTCTGGTGGTTGCATTTGTAGGTCTACCTATACTGATTGGTTTTACTTTCAGTTTGGGTTTCACAAGCGGCCCAAACCGAGTCGTCTCCCTTATCGGGCAGCAGATTCATTCAAAAGATCATTGGTGGGGAACATTCGCTGCTTACCGCGATGTTATCCATGATGCTCGCTTTGCCGGGGATCTAATTCTGACTTTGGTGGTTACTGCCATTTCTACCTCGCTAGTTTTAGCGATGTCGCTTGGAATTGGTGTTTATCAGCGGATGGTCGGTGGGCGAATCGCCTCGATCATGAGCACACTAACTTTGGTGCCGCTATTTGTCCCCGTCGTAATTTCCTCTTGGGCAATTCACACCTTCTATTCCGGCGATGGCTTTATGCGGACCGTCTTTCATCACTTTGGAATCAACTTTCCAACGTTAACTTCGACAACAGCCGCCATTGTGATCGGAACTATATGGACCTCGTTACCATTTGCGATTCTGATGGTGACTTCTGGTTTTCAATCGATACCCGATGCTTTAATCGAGACCGCACAAGATGCCGGGGCCGGTTTCTTTCGTATCGTGCGAACCATTTTGATTCCGCTGGCGCTGACGCCAATCATCATTGCAGCTACCTTTACTGCGATTGGAATTTTGGGTTCATTCACAATTCCCTACTTCTTGGGACCAAATCAACCAACGATGTTAGGTGTCGAAATTTCAAATTTCTTTGGTTCCTACAATCGCCCGCAACAATCGATCGTGATGGCTTTCATTGTCTTTATGGCGGCGTCGGGAATTGCCGTGGCTTACATATGGGCCAATGTTCGTAGCGCAAAACAGAGCGGTCGAATCTGATGGCAAGAGTTAAATCTAGGCAGAAGACCTCACTTCCAATTCGTCTTTCACTCTATTTCTTTATTGGACTTATGTCGCTTTTTATTTTGGGTCCACTACTTTGGCTAGCTGTTCATGCCTTCGCCACAAATTGGACCTACCCGAACCTACTTCCCGATTCCTTGACCTTTCACTGGTGGAGCAAAGTATTTCTGGACTCTGCGCTCGGAACCGCGATTAAGAATTCATTGATTATCAGTCCGATCGTGGTTCTTCTTTCGATGGTGATTTGTTTGCCTGCCGCCTACGCGGCGGGGCGATTAAATTACTTTGGCAGAAAGACCTTCTTGATTGGGATGTTTGCGGCAAACTCATTCCCCAAGATTGGTCTTTTCGCCGCAATTGCCACCTTGTATTACGCCCTGAATTTAATGGGGACCTTTGTCGGGGTTGTGATAATTCAGTTATTAGGAACCATCATCTATATGACTTGGATTCCGGCCGCAGCGTTCGCGGCCATTCCGCGAAATTTGGAGGAAGCGGCTCGTGATGCCGGCGCCTCGAAGATTCGAACTTTCTTCACCATAACCTTGCGCTTAGCAATGCCCGGAATCCTCGTGGCAATCGTGATGTCCTTCTTAGCTTCATTCGATGAGGCTCAAGGTTCCTATTTGGTCGGAGCTCCTTCGATTTACACCATGCCAACGGAAATGTATTCCTTGGTACAAAACTATCCGATTCAGGTAGCAGCCGTTTTCTCGTTGCTTCTTGCCTTCCCATCTGTGCTTCTCATCGGAATTGCCCGAAAGCACATTATTGGGGGACAGCTAGCAGAAGGGTTCCAAATCAAATGACAACTCCGAGCGATGAAGGCTTGATACTTCATGGCCTTTCCAAAATTCTTGGCGGCCGCACCATTATCGATAATTTAGATTTAACGGTTCATAAGGGCGAAATGGTCTCCCTGCTGGGACCATCCGGTTGTGGCAAGACCACAACTTTAAGAATGATTGCCGGCTTCCTGATTCCAGATCAGGGGCACATCACGATTGCTGGCAAGGATGTTACTGAACTAGGCCCAGAAAAGCGCCCAAGCGCAATGGTCTTTCAAAATTATGCACTTTGGCCACACATGTCAGTATTTAAGAACGTCGCTTACCCACTGAAGGTCCGAAAACTTGCGCATGCCGAAATTGAAAGACGCGTTCACGAGGCGCTTGAACTAGTAAACCTTATGCATCACAAGGATTCCCGGCCCAGTCAGATATCGGGAGGCGAGCAACAGCGCGTGGCCCTCGCTAGAGCGTTGGTTCAAGAGCCGGACATATTGTTATTGGATGAACCATTATCTAATCTGGATGCAAAATTGCGGGTGAAGGTGCGCGAAGACATTCGAGAGCTTCAGCGCCGCCTAAATATAACCACCGTTATCGTCACTCACGATCAAGATGAAGCACTTTCAATTTCAGATCGCATTGCGGTTATGAATGGCGGAAAGATCGAGCAGTTCACGACACCACAGGAACTCTATGATCGTCCTGCCACCGAATACGTCGCTAACTTCATTGGTTCACTAAATCGCGTTGAAGGTAGTTATAACGATGGCCTCGTAGGCGCTGGGACCGATGCCATTGGTATCCGGCCAGAAGATGTTTACTTCAGTCACAACGAGATTCCGGGCGGTCACAGAGCAACGGTCGAGTTAGTTGTGCCTCGAGGCCATTTCTATGAGGTTTACTTGAAGCGCGAAGACGTAGCTTTGCGAGCTTTTGTATCAAGTGATATTCCAAAGCATGGTGATATCGGTTATGTTCGCATAAATAAAGCGCTCATCTATCAAAATGGCCACCTCGTTAGGTCGGCTTGAACCATGACCCTAGTTTGCGCGCACCGTGGCGATTCCAGCAGATTTCGCGAGAATACAATTGCGGCAATTCGATCGGCGATTTCCCACGGCGCCGACCTAGTTGAAATCGATGTCCGCTTGAGCACCGATGATGAAGTGATTGTCTTGCACGATGCCACCACTGAAAGGCTGTGGGGGCGCGAAACCAATACGGTTCATCAAACTTTGGCTGAAATTCGAGCGCTGGGATTTGATGATACGCGGATCCCTACTCTTGCCGAAGTGCTTGAACTCTTTATCGGTACTGAAGTTTCAATCATGATCGACATGGAATTGCCCGATCCCGCGTCACCGGCCTTCAAGATTACTGAAGCATCAGGGTTACCTTCTTCTCAAATAACTTGGTGTGGTGCGCTAGAAGGTATGAAGATTATTAGATCGTTATCTGAAACTGCCCGTATCCTGCTGCCTTGGAATGAACCTGGTTTGCCACCAGTTGCTTTACTAAACGAAGTCAGACCCGAGTTCATCAATCTGCACTATTCGTATCTAAATTCACCGGCAGTGGAAGCCATTCATAACGCGGGCTATAAAGTTTCACTTTGGACGATCGATGATCAACCAACTATGAGGTGGGCAAAGGCGATTGGTGTGGACTCCGTAACATCCAATCAACTGGAGTTGCTTCAGAAAACCTTGACAGAAAATGAAGATTTCAAAGTTCAACCAAGAATGGCGAAGTTGGGGGAGATCGATCTAGATCGCGCTGAGGATGTTGCTCGCGAACTAGCAAAGTGGGCGATTATGGTCTGCAACTTCATGAAACCTGGCAAGGTAAAGAGCAAGACCAACCCCGCAGATTTGGTTACTGAAGTTGATCTATGGATAGAAACACATGTTCGCGAAGTTATCGCGGCCAATTTTCCTGACCACATATTGGTTGGCGAGGAGCAAGGTGGCGAAAGCATTGCCGATGTTCCGACCTGGTATTTAGACCCAGTAGACGGCACCACCAACTTTGCTAATCAAATTCCGTGGAGTTCGATGTCGCTCTCTCTCGCGCTTAACCAAACACCCTTAGTAGGAATCACAATTGATCCCTGGCGTAATGAAATTTACGAAGCGAGATCTGGTCGCGGTGCCAAACTAAATGGCAAAGAATTGAGACTGAGAACTGAGGTAGAAGTCGATAACCCGCTTGCGGGGAAAGTGGTGTTAACCGAACTCGCGGCTTACCAACCTTGGCCCGGAATGCTCGAATTATTGGCTGGCTTGGCGGCGAATTACTGCACTATGCGAATCATGGGTGCTGGCACCTTGACGTTGACTTCAATTGCAGCCGGACATGGAATCGGAGCAGTTATTGGCAATTTCAGCCCGATTGATCATTTGGCCGCTGCGCTAATTGTTCATGAGGCAGGGGGAATAGTTCTGGATGAATCCGGAGCCGTAAATCTTTTCCCGCAACAAGGTGGCATCTTGGTGGCTGCGCCCATTGCAGCTCAAGCACTTTATGCACTTTGGATTTAACCTCACTACTAACTGGCACCTGCGAAGGACTTGCAACTCGCGCAATGAATTGCTCGCCCATATTCTTTACTCATGAGAATTTATGACAGCATCACTGAGGTAGTCGGCAACACCCCATTAGTAAAGATCCATCGCGTTATGGATGGCGCCCCTGTAACTGTATTGGCGAAGCTGGAGTTTTATAATCCAACTAGCACTGTTAAAGATCGTATCGGTATTGCAATGGTTGATGCTGCTGAGCGAAGCGGACAGTTAAAACCTGGTGGCACCATCATTGAAGCTACGTCAGGTAATACTGGTATCGCGTTGGCCATGGTCGGCGCTGCGCGTGGTTACAAGGTTATTCTCACGATGCCAGATTCGATGTCGAAGGAACGTCGCGGCCTATTGCGCGCCTTTGGTGCTGAACTTGTATTAACTCCTGCCAGCGAAGGAATGAATGGCGCTGTTGCGAAATCTGAAGAACTCGGCAAAGAGCCCGGTGCCGTATTAGTTCGTCAATTTGCCAACGAAGCAAACCCAGCAATTCACCGCGCCACAACTGCGGAAGAAATCTGGCGTGATACCGATGGCAAGGTCGATATTTTGATTGCTGGAATCGGCACTGGTGGCACGATCACAGGAACAGGTAATCGACTTAAAGAATTGAATCCGAATCTAAAAGTAATTGCAGTTGAACCTGCAGCATCGCCAATCCTTACTGGAGGTAAGCCTGGTCCGCACCCAATCCAAGGAATTGGTGCGAACTTTGTTCCAGAGATTTTAGATCGTTCGGTTTATGACGAAGTCTTAGATGCACCAACTGACCTAACAATTGCATTCGCCAGGCGGGCTGCAAAAGAAGAGGGCATCTTGGTTGGTATCTCATCCGGTGCTGCTCTTTGGGCAGCTCACCAAGTTGCAAATCGTCCCGAGAACGCTGGCAAGACCATCGTGGTCATCATTCCTTCATTCGGCGAGCGTTACCTTTCAACAGTCCTCTATCAAGACTTAATGGACTAAATGATTGGTTTCAATTTTCGCGAAGATATAACTAATGCGTTGCAGCGCGATCCCGCTGCTAGAACGCGGTTAGAAGTTTTCTTGGTCTATCCAGGGCTGCATGCGGTCTGGGGTTATCGTTGGGCGAATTTTCTCTGGCGCCATAATTTAAAGCTCTTGGCACGAATCCATATGGCTTGGATACGCGCTAAAACCGGTATTGAAATCCACCCGGCTGCGGTTATTGGCCGACGATTCTTTATCGACCATGGCATGGGCGTGGTAATCGGTGAAACCTCCGTGATTGGCGATGACGTTTTGATGTATCACGATGTGACCTTGGGAGCCCGTGGCTTCTCGCACGCCAAGCGCCACCCAACTATCGGCAATCGCGTCATTTTGGGTGCCGGTGCGCGAATCATCGGAGATATTCGAGTTCATGATGATGCGGCCGTGGCGACTAACGCCACGATTGTTAAGGACCACGCTGCAAGAGCGAAAGCGAATTTCTACGCTATTTAACCGTTATTCATAGTGCTAGCGGGTTGGCTCGGCACAGATTCTCGGTTTTTGATGCTTAGATACGAGGTATGACTCAACCTCCAGCAGATCCAGCCCGCGGCAGCGAGGTCTTTGCCTTAGACCGCGCCCATGTCTTCCATTCTTGGTCCGCTCAGGCGGCAATTTCGCCGCTGCCGATCCAAGGCGGGGAGGGCTCCTACTTCTGGGACTTCGATGGCAAGCGTTATCTGGATTTCACCTCGCAGCTGATCTTCACCAATATTGGTTTCCAGCACCCGAAGGTTATAAAGGCGATCCAAGATCAGGCCGAACTACTAGTCACGATCGCGCCCCAGGCCGCCAATGAAGCTCGCGGCCAAGCCGCCAAACGGATCTCCGATCGCGCTGGCAAGAACCACAACAAAGTCTTCTTCACCAATGGTGGCGCCGATGCCAATGAGAATGCCATTCGAATGGCACGAATGCATACCGGACGCAACAAAGTACTTTCGTTTTATCGTTCGTATCATGGCAATACGACCTCAGCTATTGCCGCTACGGGTGACCCACGACGTTGGCCAAACGAGTACGCGGCCGGGCACGTTCATTTCTTTGGTCCATATCAATATCGAAGTGCTTTCTGGTCAAAAGATGAGGCTGAAGAGAGCGCTCGCGCATTAGAACATTTGGAATCGGTAATTAATTTCGAAGGTCCAAATACCATTGCCGCAATTTTGATTGAAACGATTGTTGGAACCGCTGGAGTTCTCATCCCACCAGCTGGGTATCTCGAAGGTCTTCGAGCGCTCTGCGATAAGTACGGAATTATCTGGATTGCCGACGAAGTTATGTGTGGCTTTGGCCGTGCTGGTAAGTGGTTCGCCTTCCAACACTGGAACGTTGAACCAGATTTAATTGTTTTCGCAAAAGGAGTTAACTCGGGCTACGTTCCACTTGGTGGCGTGATTATTTCTGACACCATTGCTGCAACGTTCAATGATCGCCAATTCGTTGGCGGGCTTACTTATTCTGGCCATCCGCTTGCAACTGCCGCAGCGGTTGCAACGATCGATGTGATGGCAGAAGAGAAGATTATTGAGCACGCCGCCGAAATCGGCGAAAAAGTTATTGGGCCTGGACTTCGCGCGCTTATGGCTAAACATAAAATCATTGGTGAAGTTCGTGGCACCGGCGTATTTTGGGCACTAGATCTAGTTACCGATCGAGCTACCAAAGCACCGCTTGCTCCATACGGCGGAACCAGCCCCGCAATGACAGAATTTGTAAACTTTTGCAAAGGCGCCGGCCTTCTGCCATTTGCAAACTTCAATCGAATTCACGTCTGCCCACCATGTACCGTTTCCGAAGCTGAAATCAACGAAGGTCTGGCAATTATGGATAAAGCATTTGAAAGCATTGCGCATTACTACGTAGGCAGTGACAAGTGAGCAACAACGTCACCCACTACATAAACGGAAAATCTTGGAGCGGCACGGCAGCCCGATCTGGTGAGGTATTTAATCCCGCCACTGGTGAAGTTAGTTCGCATGTTGATTTCGCGACTGTTGAAGTCATTGATGAAGCGGTAAAAGCGGCGTCATTGGCTGCGATTGAGTGGCAAAAGACTTCGTTAACAAAGCGCGTCCAAACGATCTTTGCCTTTCGCGAGATTCTAAATACTCGCAAGGAAGAACTAGCTGCGGTAATCACGGCCGAGCACGGCAAAGTACTTTCTGATGCACTTGGTGAAGTGACGCGTGGCCTAGAAGTTGTTGAGTTTGCTTGCGGAATTCCGCACTTGCTCAAAGGCGGGTACTCCGAAGGAGTTTCCAATGGGATCGACGTTTATTCCATTCGACAACCGCTTGGAGTTGTTGGAATCATTTCGCCTTTTAATTTTCCAGCCATGGTCCCGATGTGGTTCTTCCCTGTTGCAATAGCCGCTGGTAATGCCGTCATTTTGAAGCCTTCTGAAAAAGATCCATCTGCCGCAAACTTAATCGCTCAAATGTGGGAGCAGGCAGGTTTGCCAGCCGGCGTCTTCAACGTGGTGCATGGCGACAAAGTTGCCGTAGATGCCATGTTGGAACATCCTGGCATCAAGTCGATTTCATTCGTTGGTTCCACACCGATTGCCCGTTACATCTATGAGACCGGTACCAAGAATGGCAAGCGAGTTCAAGCCCTTGGTGGCGCCAAGAACCACATGCTGGTTCTGCCGGATGCTGATCTTGAATTAGCTGCCGACGCCGCTATTAACGCCGGCTTTGGTTCGGCCGGTGAGCGCTGTATGGCAATTTCAGTTTTAGTTGCGGTTGAGCCAATTGCCGATGCGCTAATTGAAAAAATCAAAACCCGCATGGCCAATCTTTCTACTGGTGATGGCACCAAGGGTTCGGATATGGGACCTTTGGTCACGCGAGTTCACCGCGACAAGGTGGCCGGTTATGTTGAGGCTGGCGTTAAAGAAGGTGCGAAGTTAGTCGTTGATGGCCGCAACCCAACCGTCAATGGTGCCAGCAATGGCTTCTGGCTTGGACCAACATTGTTTGATGAAGTTAAGCCAAATATGAGTATCTATGCCGATGAAATCTTCGGTCCAGTTCTATCTGTGGTTCGCGTTAATTCCTACGATGAAGGCGTGAAGCTGATCAACGATCACCCTTATGGCAATGGCACCGCGATCTTCACTAACGACGGGGGAGCAGCGCGCCAATTCCAGAATGAGATTCAAGTGGGCATGATCGGGATTAACGTTCCGATTCCGGTCCCTGCCGCCTACTACTCATTTGGCGGTTGGAAATCTTCGCTCTTTGGCGATACCCACGCTCATGGAACCGAAGGCGTCCATTTCTTCACCCGCGGCAAGGTTGTAACCAGTCGCTGGTTGGATCCGAGCCATGGCGGCATCAACCTGGGATTCCCGCAGAACTAGGCGCCACTTTGCTTATCTTGTTCTAGGCTCACCCCATGAGTTCAGAGCTGTTAGCCCGTTATGCCACTGCCACCACGGAGTTAATCGACTTCGCCAATTCGCTCACCCGCGAGGAGTTGGATTTGCCGGGCAAGGATGGCGAATGGTCGCGCGCCTTCATCATCCATCACATGGCCGATGCCGATATCCACTTTGCTGCTCGATATTGGCATGTTCTGACCGTGAATAAGCCGCTACTTGCCAATTTTGATGAGGATCTCTATCCCGCCAATCTTAACTACGCCCATCGCGACCCCTTTGCCTCGCTTGCTGCAGTAGAAGGCATCTTTCAAGTCAACCTGGATGTCCTTTCGGCGATCACCGATGTTCAATGGAACCGAATCGGAATCCATGAAAGCGCCGGCGAGTTAACTCTGATTCAGATTCTGACTAAGGGCACCGAACACCGCGAAGGCCATCTCAACCAACTTCGAGGCGAGTTCTAGAGATCAAAATGTCAGATGAATTAATCCAACTTATTCGCTCCAGCCTGATCGGCAACGACTTAATACTCGAAGGTCCATATGGTTCCAGGCCCATTATCTATGCCGATTACACCGCATCAGGGCGCTCGCTCACTTTCATCGAGGATGCCATCCGCGAGATCGTTCTGCCTTGGTATGCCAATACCCACAGCGAATCCAGCGGCACCGGTCTGCAATCCACTGAGTTCCGAGAAGCCGCTCGCGAAGCGGTTCGAGATGGCGTCGGGGGCGACTCCAACACCGCAATAATTTTCGTTGGATCTGGCGCAACAGGTGCGGTTAACAAATTGATTTCTATCTTGGGCTTAACAATCTCGGATGCGCTCAACAAGCAATATCACTTCACCAACCAGATCCCCGATGATCAGCGCCCCGTTGTCTTCCTGGGTCCATTTGAACATCACTCCAATGACTTGCCTTGGCGCGAATCAATAGCTGAAGTCGTTCGCATCCCGGAAGATGAGACCGGCCATATCGATATCGCTTCGCTAGAACAAGCTCTGAAGAAATACCAAGACCGTCCGCTCAAAATCGGTTCCTTTTCTGCCGCCAGCAATGTCACCGGCATCATTACCGATACCGATGCTATTTCCACCTTGCTCCATCAATATGGTGCGCTCGCTATTTGGGACTATGCCGCAGCGGCACCTTACGTAAAAATTGAAATGACTAATTCCAAAAATCCTGCGGCAAATAAAGATGCCATCTTTCTTTCACCTCATAAATTCGTTGGCGGTCCGGGATCACCTGGCGTTCTCGCTATCAATAAGAATCTACTTATAGGCGTGAAACCAAGCGCCCCTGGCGGTGGCACGGTTAGCTACGTCAGTGATGAAAACTTTCAATACCTAGCCGATCCAATTCGGCGCGAAGAATCTGGCACCCCGGACATTATTGGTTCGATTCGTGCCGGTTTAGCCTTTGCGTTAAAGAGCTCAGTTGGTTCTGATGAAATCGAAGCTCGCGAAGCGGCGTTGCTCTCAAAGGCCCGAAAACAACTATCCGCGAACCCCGACATCGATATTTTAGGTAGCGCGGATGCCAAGCGCCTTTCAATTCTCTCGTTGCGGATTGGCCACAATGGCCAATATCTACATCACAACTTTGTAGTGGCGCTGCTAAATGATCTGTTCGGAATCCAAGCCCGCGGCGGTTGCTCATGTGCCGGTCCATACGGCCATCGCTTGCTGGGTATCGATCAGAGTAAATCCCACTTATTCCAGGAAGTAATCGATCAGGGTTGGGAAGGAATGAAGCCCGGCTGGGTTCGCGTCAATCTAAACTATTTCATCAGCGAGGCAGTCCGAGACTACATAACTGCCGCTCTGCTTTTTATTGCAAAAAATGGAACCCGCTTTTTAGCTGACTATTACTTTGATCCCATGGTTGGACTTTGGTGGCATCAAACCCCAGCAACAATTAAGACCTTGGGTTTCGAGACTCTGACAAATTGGAGTCATGCACCGCACGAACACATAATTCCATCACGCTCACAAGATTTGGACAGTTACATCACCATGGCAGAAGAGCTTGCAACAACTCGCCCTGAGATTAATGATTCTTCCCAAGTTAAAGTGGCAAGCATTCCCGAAAGCGTCGATTCACTTCGCGATTTTATTCTGCCAGTGGCTTGCGTATTCCATACTCCAGATCTTGGTTCGCATTCGCATTAAAATTTTCGAACATAACAAAGGCCTCAGGTTTATCGCCTGAGGCCTTTGGGTTTTGCGGGGAATTATTACTTAGCTGTGCTTTGATTCTTTTGGTGTTGGAACTGGCTTTACTGGTGCAACCGGCTTCGTTGGGTCAACTGGCTTTACTGGTGCTGCTGGCTTTACCGGTGCTGCTGGCTTTGCGACTGGTACTGGCTTAGCACCGAGTGCAGCAACAGCTGCCTTGAAGGCGTTTTGAGCGGCGGTATTCGCGGCGTTATGTGCGGTCAATGCAGCATCCAGGACGGCGGTAGTTGGATTTCCTGCTACTGCAGCTAGAAAAGCAGCATCCGCGGCGTCGGTTGCGGCATCACGTGCGGCAACTAGCGGCGGCATTTTGGCTTGGTAAGCATCGTTGGCTGCCTTGTTTGCAGCGGCAGTTACTGCCCAAGCAGCTTCATAAGCCTTCATCGTGTTGTTCCAGGCCGTGTTATAGGCGCGCATAGCGGTGCGGTAGGAAATGTCATTTTTTACCATGGCAATTCGGTACTGAATCATTGCAATTTTATAAGCGGCCAACTGTGCCTGGTATGCGGCGTTATTTGGATTTATAACTGTGGTGCCAGGCTTTGGGGTAGCGGAATCCTCGGCATAAACTGCACTGACCGAACCGCCCAAAAGGCCGGCGGTGAGGATCGCTACGCTGATCAACTTTGTACTCTTCATTTTGAATCTCCTCGGGTACTTGGGCGCTGTTGCCCATGGCTAAATATTCAAACCCCTCTTTGTGGAGTTTCTGTGAAAGCCCTTTACCAATCTTGTGGAATTTCCCGCCTATTTCACCCATTTCTATCGGTTAATTACCAATCTCACACCCATAATCTGAGCGGTACCACTTACGAAAAGCGTGCAGACTCCTTGGCTTCTGGGCACCAAAGTATTCTTAAACTATGAAAATTCGCGGAGTCTTTCCAATTCTGATTTGCGCCATTTTGGTTGCTGGCGCATCCCCAGCCGTAGCAGTCGATGCCTCACCATCTGCCACCCCACTTCGCGCCGATCAACTGGCTGCTATTCATGCCCACTACGACCCAATCTTCGCATCTGATACCGCTCGCTTTCTGGCGGTCGGGGCCAAGATGAAGAATGACACTGCCGCAATGCCAGCATTCAAAACTATTTATAAAGACTTCGTTCAGACGCGCGACACAATTCTGGCAAATCTTGCTGATCCCACTTCCGATTTGGATTCTGTTAGAGCCTATGCTGAAGAAGAGGCAGGGGAGTTTGGCGACACTTTGATTCTGTTAGAGAAGCAAGCGGCAAAAGAAAAAATGATCAGTTGCGTAAAGGGCAAAGTTGTAAAGAAAGTTTACGGTACCGCGCCGAAGTGCCCAGCTGGCTATAAGAAAAAGTAATTGCTTTTGGCTAACTTTGAAAAGTTAAAGTTTTGTTGGCGCGACTTAATCGTATTAAAGTCCAACCAATAAGAATGAAAATGGCCGATTCCACGATGACGCCAATCCAGTTGGCACCCCCAGTTACTTCCTTAGTGAATTGAGCGTTACTGAAGAATTGCATAGGCAAATCCGCTATTCCATGCATCAGTACGGGTACCCAAATGCTGCCAGTGAAGAGCATTAGCCCACATGCGAGGTATCCAAAAGATGCGGCACTCAGAGTTTGACCTAAAGTAAAAGTCAGGGATTGCCCACCCCAGAAGAAATTGCCCAGGTGCAACAAGCCAAAGTGAATCGAAGAAATGGCGGCCGCGATTCCGACGCCAAAGCCTTCGAGGGCTCCGAAGATAAGACCGCGACTAAACAACTCTTCATCTATTCCGATAAACATTGAAAAGACCAAACCTTCAAGTAAATGACAGAGTGAAGCGCTGAAGACTGCTGAATGAATGAGCCCGGGCAATTGCAGGTAGGCCACGATGGCCAAACCAATAACAAATCTTCGTGACGTTAGCCGGCCCTTAAAGCGCCGAAAGGCAATGGGACAGAACAATCCAATGAGGATCAGAGAAGAAATAGTAGAAATCGATCTAGATGCCAACACTTGCCAGAAAGAAGAAACTGGAAGTTTGTTAAAGGGGATTAGTCCAATCGCCCACGTGGTTAAGACCGTGCCTAGCAGAACGAGGAGCACAGCATTTCTGGTTTTCAGCATTTTGCCAAAATAACAGGAGGGTCTGACACCTAATACAACTCTCGGGTGTATTTTTCAGTCATGAAGAAAGTCGTTACCAAGCAAAACCTCCAGGTTTGGTCAGTGTTTATTGGAATCGTTCTCGCCTTTGTTTCGTATGAACTCTTCAATAAAGCTAGTTATTCTTATTCGCCCTTGATTATGAAGGGCTGGCTAGACGCAAAGATCCCCGTTATCTCGATCTTCGTGATCCCATACCTGAGTTTTCATCTTCTTGCCGCGCTGGTAGTGCCATTACTTTCACTCAAAATAGGTGGGCGCAAGGCTTTTTTTGTAAACGGGATAGCGATTATCGCTGGTCAACTTTGCCTGGATGTGGCCTACACCTTCTTTCAAACCCAAGTGCCGCGGACTCCAATAGCCGGCAATTCGGCATTTGATTGGCTCTTGGTTCACGTTGTATATGGAAACGACAAAACTCTAAACGGGTTTCCTTCTAATCATGTGACTTGGTCGGTGATCTCAATCATTGCCCTATGGCGTATTCGCTCTCGGGCCCCAAGAACCACGTGGATTTTAATGATCTGGTTTGTGTTGATCTTGCCAGCAACAGTTTTCTTGCACCAGCACTACCTAATTGATATCTATGGTGGCCTCTTCGTTGGCTTCACCGCTTATTGGAGTTGTGTATTCGTAATCGAGAAACCGATGCTTGGACTCGAATGACAATTGTGAGGAGATTGTTAGAAATTTAGGGCGCTGAATGCAATACCTTTTGGCAAAGAATTTTTCGAAATCCTTTGGAGAGAGGGTTTATAAATGGCACATGCAGCGTTAGCGCCGGAAAAAACAGATTTCAAGATAGTTCCGACTGGAGCCTTACCAATCATTGCAGTTGTATATATTGCTTTGATTGTTTCAGTAGGGTCAAACAAATTATGGGCTTTGGACTTCTTTCATGTCGTTGGTGGCGGGCTCTGGACTGGTATCGACCTCTTTTTGGGATTTGTGATTGGCCCAATTCTTGGAAGGTTAAGCATCCCAGCTCGGATGGAGTTCTCGAAGAAGTTTATGCCGATGATGTTGGTGATAATGCCAACGTTGGTAATTATGACTTTGGCTGGTGGCTGGCAGTTGGCCCGCCATCAAGATTTCATCTTGTCCTCAGATAAACACCACCCATGGGTGGTTGCCTCAATGATTGTTGTTGGGATTATGGCCACGGTGGCATTAGGCGTATTAGAGCCGGCAAATATCGCCGTCTTGTTCGAGCTGAAGAAAGAGCGACCAAATGGCGAAATTATTGGTCGGTTGATGAAGCGATTCCTCTACACCGCTGGGTTGACGGGCGCCATGCAAGTTGCGACCTTAATAATTATGACAAGGATTGCCACGCTATGAACACAAATAATGATTTCACCTCAAGAAAATTTCCACCGATCGCTGAGATTGCAGTTTCAACTCTAGCTTTAGTCATAATCGGAGGTGTCTATCTCGCCTCTCATCTACCAAACCACATTTCACTGGCACCAACGACAGCACTTGTATCAATCGCCGCCGCTTTGGTATTAGTTAATGTGAGCTTGCTATCGCGCCTGAAGAATTTCAATTGGAAGACTTTCGCTTTGGTGGCTAAATGGACGCTCTTGGTCTATTTAATTATCAGCGGGACATTGGAATACGTCTTCATTTACGATGGGATGCGCGGTTCGTTATTGGCGCTGATGAGTTCGGCTCTGTTTATCTTTGCCATTAACTTGCCGATTCTCTTTGGATTCACGGTTGCCCGATATGCCGAGAGTCCTGCCTGATTAAGCCAAGGCGGGTAGGTTTTAGGTTTTGGGTTTAGAAAGTTGATCTAATCGGCAGAGAATATGTTCATATTTCTGTTTGGTGGCGCGAGACATCGCGACTTCACAAGTTAAATTGGTCGACAGGTAAGCGTCAAATTGTTGATCGTTTAAGGCAGTGGCTTCTGCGGCAGTGGCGCTAGCAGTTAGCTCTGGATGGAGCATCCCGCGATCACCTGCAAAGGCACAGCAGCCCCAGTCAAAAGGGGTAGTGACCTTCTCTGAAATTGCGTTAGCCAACTGTTCCAGATTCTTATTTGACCCGAGCAAGGTGCTTGAACATGTTGGATGAAGTGCGACGGTGTTCAGTTTCGTGGCTATTGTCAATTTTGGAAGCAAGTATTCCGCGGCGAAATCCACGGAATCTATTATTCGAAGCGGCGTATCGGGCATCTCGGAAATTGCTTTTATTAGCCCTTCGCTGCAGGAGGAGTTTTCGCAAACTATTGGGATCCGACCATTATCGCTGGCCGTCATGAGTGAGCGATAAGTTTTGTTAATCATGCTTTGATATCCGACCTTCAACCCTTTTGACTTCCATGGGGTTGCGCAGCATAGATCGTCGATATTCGAAGGAATTGTGTAGGCAAGTCCAGCTTTGTCGGCCAGTGATTTCAGCGAGTCCGAAGAGTCAGATGAGAACATGGTTTCAATGCAGGACGTAAAGAAAACGAAACTGGCGTTCTCATTTGGGTGCGGAGTGCGAGCTTTGCCGCCCTTTGGAAGATCGCTTGACCAAAGTGGGATCTTTTCCGTTCCGAGCAAAGTTCGAGCTAATCGATTTAAAGGTTCGATGAAAACATTGGGAATTTTTGCGGAGATATTAAGTAACCCGGCAACAGTACGAACTTGCTTTCCCCAGCGGTTCGCCGATTGGTTCCAAAAGCCACTGTAGATAGCGCCAAGTCGATCAAAACGAAGATCTCTGACCAGAGTTCCTGTATTGATTCCGACCGGACAGGAACTTTCGCATAAACCGTCAACGGCGCAAGTCTCTTCTACCTCGTATTGGGATTCCTTAACAAGCTCGTTGTATAGCTCGCTATTTCCGCCTTCATAAGCACTTGAGATGGCTCGGCGAATAACGATTCGTTGTCTCGGAGTAGTTGTTAAGTCTTTGCTTGGGCAGATTGGTTCGCAGTAGCCGCATTCGACACAGTTATTTGCTACTGCCTCAATTTCTGGAGTGGACTTTATATTTCGCATATGACTTAGCGCATCAGATGAGATTAATACGCCAGGATTTAAGACATTTGATGGGTCGAAGACTGACTTGATTTTGACCATAATTGCGTAGAGCTCAGGTCCAAATTGACGTTCCACAAATGGCGCCATCATTCGGCCAGTCCCATGCTCAGCCTTGAGTGAGCCACTCCTGGAGAGAACTAGTTCGACCATATCTTCGGTGAAGACTCGGTAGCGCTCGGCTTTTATTGGGTTTGCAAAATCTTCGCAAACTAGAAAATGCAGATTGCCATCTTTGGCATGGCCGAAGATGACGGCATCGGTATAACCGTGTTTTAAGAAAAGTCTTTGCAGACCGCTGCAGGTAACTTCCAGTTGATCGACCGGGACCGCAATATCTTCAAGCAAAGCGGTTGTGCCTGGGCTACGCGCGCCTGCCACAGCGGCATATAAGCCTTTGCGAATATGCCAAAGCGATTCTCGAACCTGCTGATCGGTGCTCAAATTTGGCGTATTTACCGTTGGAAGCTTGGCGAAAACCGAGTTTGCCAAGGTAATCATTATCTCCAATTGCTGATCATCCATCGCCTGATACTCAACGAGCAGCGCTACATGATCCGTTGGAATCACACCGTCTAAGTCCACTTTTCCAGCACGCAGCGAAGCGCCGTCCATTAATTCAATGGTGGCCGGGTTGCTCGTTATGAGCTCGGCTAGCGCTTGCGTCGCAGATCCAATGTTCTCGAAGATTAAAAGACAGGTAGCGGACTTTTTTAGCAACGGGACGGTTTTGAAAATGGCTTCCGCTACGAATCCCAGAGTGCCTTCACTGCCAATCATTAAGTGCAGCAAAATTTCGGTAATGGATTCAAAGTCTGCGAAGGAATTGAGGCCATACCCCATGGTGTTCTTTATTTGATATTGCCTTCTAATTGCATCCAAAAGATTAGGCTTGTTTTTCAAGTCAGCTTTGATCATTTTCAAGGTTTCGTAGATCTCTGGCACCGCGGACATCAATTGCGAGTCACAGTCGGGATCGGCGCTATTGATAATGGTTCCGTTGTACAAAACGAGGGTTGCACTTTGTAGCGTTTGATAAGTGTTATCAATAATGCCGCAAGCCATACCGCTCGAATTATTTGCGATAACGCCACCAATTGTTGCGGCGATCTCGCTTGCGGGGTCTGGCCCGAGCTTTCGCCCAAACCTGGCTAGTCTGGCATTGACCGCGCGGACTGTAGCGCCGGGTTGAACTTTGACCCGGGCTCCATCGTCAAGCACTTCAATTTTTCGGAAATGTCTTCGAGAATCGACCAGAATTGCATCGCTTACACCTTGACCGGAAAGACTGGTTCCCCCGCTTCGGAAGGTAACACTGGTCCTATTTGCTGTTGAATAGGTAAACAGTTTTGCTATATCCGTGAGATCTTTTGGAATTGCAACCGCCGAAGGAATTAATTGGAAATGAGAGGCGTCCGATGAAGTTCGATAACGATCGATACTTCGGGTAGATAGCAGGTCCTCATTCATCGATGCTCATTGGCCGTTCCATTAGTACGTACTTCATACTAATATTCGGAAGACTATAACACGGTGCTTATTCAATTTTTAGAGAACCAAACTCACTAGTCGGTTTCAATTAGGGGAGAGTCGTGAAAGCGCTACGAATAATCGCTCCTCGGGTTGCAGTGGTCCAAGAAGTGCCAGATTTACAGGCGGGGCCTGGCCAGCTGTTAGTTGATGTTGAACGCGTTGGAATTTGCGGCACCGATGTTGAGCTCTTTACGGGTGAAATGGCTTACTACCGAACCGGGCGGACTTCTTATCCAGTTCAAATTGGCCACGAGTGGGTCGGAACTGTGGTTGCAGTTGGCACTGGAGTTTCTTCATCGTGGATTGGTAAGCGAGTCACTGGTGACACCATGCTTGGCTGTGGCGTTTGTGTCAGATGCAATTCGGGTAAGACCTACTTATGTGATGATCGAATTGAATTAGGGATCACCGATGGTTGGGGCGGCGCCCTCGCAGAACAAATGTTGATACCAGAACGGTTTGCTTTTGAAATTCCGGATTCAATCTCGATTGCCACGGCGGCAATGATCGAGCCAGCTGGTAATTCACTTCGTAGCGTTGAAGCTGCGGGCCTGAAGGAAAATCAGAAGTTGTTGATCTTAGGTGCCGGCACGATTGGACTGCTAGCCGCTCAGTTCGCATTAGTTAAGAATTTTGAAGTGCATATCGCGGGTAACCGGAAGTCATCACTAGAACTTGCTCGAGATCTGGGAGTAACTCGCACCTATCACCTTGATGAAATCAGCACTGATTCCAATCGCGAATTCGATGCCGTCATAGATGCATCAAGCATCGAGTCGATGCCAAAGTTGGCGCTCCAAAAAGTCCTGCCTGGCGGCAAGGTGGTGCTCATTGGTTTATCCGCAACTTCAAGTTTGATCGATACCCGCGACTCAGTGCTTCAAGATGTGACGATGGTTGGAATCCTTTCGGCATCACCAGGTTTACCAGGCGCTATCAATTACTTTGCCTCCGGAGAAGTTAATCCAGAAAAACTGATAGGCGAAGTTATTGGATTAAGTGAGGTCGCGGATCGATTACAAGGAAACCGTGGCAAAGCCGCAAAAAATGGTCCTAAAATCCATGTCGACCCGAGGATTTAGAAATGTTATTTATTTCTCTCGATTCTCTAATCGCAGTTGGGGATGCTAGATGAATCCGACCGTTTGGGATACTCGGAAGTGTCACGTGGGAGAAGGTCCAGTGGCGACTGGAGGCGATCAAAATAAGATTTACTGGGTAGATATTTTGAATAATCGAGTCATGTTTAAAGATTTACTT
>CAIQNN010000011.1 GCA_903873185.1 uncultured Actinomycetes bacterium | reverse complement strand
GCCATAGAACGCCAGCCTTTTAATCTGGCCATGCCGGTTCGATCCCGGTCACCCGCTCCAGATCTTCCGGGGCTCTCTTCTAACCCGTTCTTTTAAGAAACACTTCCCACTTGTTGGGCAAGGAAAAACCCGCTCAAAGTAAGAGTGTCTCCCGTGGTTGCATCGCCACAATAGACAGTTGCAAAAAGAGATGAAGCGTTCGTTGAATTTATAAGCACCCTGCCTATGACTCCACTCTCTACTCGATTAACTCCGGTTCGATAACTAAGGCCGGAAACGGTTTGAAAGTTGCTAAAGGTGATTGGCAAACCGGCACTTGAAGTAAAGCTCAAAGACAAATTATGGGCTGAACCGAAAGGCGAAGTTCCATAAATGTAGATGTCGACTTCATATGAGCTTCCGGCAGAAAAATTTCCAAACGCCGTTGAAACTGCCGAAGATCCTGCGGATCCGCTGATGCTCCCCGAAAAAGTAATTGCTCCACCTGATATGTGTGACGTTCCAGCGGGTCCGGTCGCACCAGTGGCGCCGGTTGAGCCTGTCGGACCAGCAGGACCAGCGGGGCCTGTCGGACCAGCAGGACCAGCAGGACCTGTGGCACCCGTTGCTCCAGTTGCGCCAGCTGGGCCCGTTGCCCCGGCCGCGCCAGAAGAGCCAGCTGGGCCGGCAACACCTGCGGCACCTGCCGCCCCATCGGCGCCGGTTTTACCTGGCAGACCTGAAGCTCCCGGGGCGCCATCGGCGCCGGCTTTCCCAGTTAACCCAATCGGTCCCGCGAGACCCGTGGCTCCGGTTTCACCTTTCTCGCCCTTATCTCCTTTGGCACCAGTCAATCCCCGCTCACCTTGGGGACCGGTTGCGCCATTTGATGGGGTCGTGGATTTCTCAACGAGCTTTCCATCAGCCCCATTGCTTCCTTTGAGACTGACACCGGTTGGCCATTTGCCCCCAATCTTTGGGCCATAAATTGTGAGCGCTTTGGTGTCCAAGTAAAAGTCGCCGTTATTTCCCAAACTCGAGCTTGGAGCGCCTTTGCCATTCAAGATTGTGTTTACCGCAGATGCGGCGGCGACTCGGCCAGCCTTAGCGGGTGTTTTGGTTTTAGATAATCCAGCTCCAAGAGCTTCGGGAGCCGATTCGAAGAGAATCAAACCCAATGCAACTTGCATAATTAAAAGCCCACGAGAATTTGAAATGATTTTTGTTTTCATGGTTCCACCCCTCCAATTAGGGTCTGGAAATCCCCCAGATAACGAGGGCGGATTTCATATTTTCCACCTGGTGGATTTTGATTTCAACATGATTCGAGTCACCCAAGGTCGAAAAACTCTCACCAAGTTCTCAGGCACAATATCCCTCTAACTCAGGGTTTTTGAGTTATCTATACCCATCCAAGTGTGAGGGCATTTGGAAAATCGCCTTAATAGCTCGGCCGATTCATCCCGATCACTCACTTGAAGGAGCTTTAAATGAAGCGAAGTAAAGTCACCGCTCTTGCACTCGTTGCTGCACTTTCCCTCGGCACCGTCTCTGCGGCCGTAGCCGATTCGAATAACGGCAAAGGCATGCCCGGCGCCCCTGCTGGCATTAGCCAAGCGCAACTCACCACCATTTTGGCTGGTCTAAAGACCGCCGGGAAATTAACAGATGCAAATATTGCCGATATTAATTTGGCTGTAACCGCTTTCATCGCATCGCAGGTAAAGCCACCAGTTCTACCAAAGCCAACTCTTTCACCTCTTCCAAGAGGAGAAGGCCCTGAAGGTCCTCGTCCAATTCCAGGACTAAACCTCACTGCGCGCGATGCAATCATCGTTGCTGATCTTGGGCTTGCTAATCAAGCAGCTCTAACCGCGGCACGAACTGCCCACAAGTCCTTAGCTTCATTGACAACCGATCCAGCGAAGGTAGCAAAGTTGATTGCAGATCTAACTGCATTTGATACTGCTGCAATCGCTGCTGCTGTTACTGCCAAGACGCTAACCGCCCTGCAACAGACTGCGCTTCTTGCCAGCCTTAAGGGTCGCATCACCTCAGAGGTAAATAGCGCTCGTGGTTTCGGCTTTGGTGAAGATGACGGCAAGGGCAAGAAGCCAGCCGGCGCCGGAACCTTGCTCGGCAAACCAACTGCTTCACCAAGCATCCATGCCTAATTCCACTTTATGAAAGTCCCCAGACTTAAATAAAGTTGGATCAAAAGAAGAAGTCTCCGAACGTGCGGGGGCTTCTTCTTTTTTGTTTGGATTCTTTGGCACAATGCCCTTATGAGAATTCACATCGGAAGCGATCATGCAGGCTTGGATTTTAAGGGCGTAATTATTAGCCACTTGCAGAGCGCGGGTCATGAAGTAATTGACCATGGTCCACATGCTTATGACGCCTTAGATGACTATCCGGTTTTCTGTATTCCTGCAGCGGAAGCTGTAGTCGCCGATCCAGGTTCACTTGGAATAGTGCTTGGCGGGTCTGGGAACGGGGAGCAGATAGCGGCGAACAAAGTAAAAGGCGTGCGTGCTGCACTGGTTTGGAGCCTGGATACTGCCGTGCTTGCTCGCGAACATAACAATGCCAATGTGATTTCAATTGGTGGGCGAATGCATACTGAAGAATTCTGCTTGCAATTGGTGGATACTTTTATTGGAACTTCATTTCCTGGCGATGAGCGTCATGTGCGTCGAATCAATCTGATTTCGGAGTACGAAGAAAAGAACTAACGTATATAGAACTTCAGGTCTCTCACTTCGTGCCCTTTTCGCAATCCGATACCTTCGAATTTGGTGGTCGGCCGAAAATCGGGCTTTTCAATAATGCCGCCATGGAAGGCTGAACTCTGATTAAAGAGCTCCTCGATCCATTCGGCATAGGGAACCCAATCTGTAGCAATGTGAATGTAACCACCGGGTTTTAGTTTCTTTGCAATAAGTTCAACGAAATCAGCTTGAACGATGCGCCGCTTTGAATGCTTTCGCTTGGGCCACGGATCTGGGAAATAGAGATGGAAGGCATCCAGCGATTGATCTGGGACTAAATGCTCCAACACCATCCGGGCATCGTCATTAATTATTCGAATGTTCTTTAAACCACTTTCTGCGATTCGAACAAGAAGGGCGCCAATTCCTGGTTTGTGTAATTCAACGGCGAAGAAGCCGGTTTCTGGGAACTGCGCTGCAATTTCAGCGGTCGCCTCCCCCATGCCGGTTCCAATTTCCATGATGATCACGCCAGAATTAGGAAAATACTCGCTCGGTACGATCGGAGGCGGGTTTTCAATTCCATCCACAGAAATGCCAAATTGGGCCCAGTATTTTTCGGTGGCCACTTCCTGAGCCTGAGTGATGCGGGTGCCACGGAGCATGTACGAGCGGTTGGCTGGCCGTTCCATAAGAATTGAACCTGCAATCTCTGCTTAGATAAGGGCAAAGAGTACAAGAACAACTACAAGGAGCCCTAAGTGCCTGGTCTAAATATTGCCCGCGCGGAAGCAGCTGAACGATCCTCACACCTAAGCGTTGAGAGTTATGACGTTTCGCTGGATCTCACTGTTGCCGAAGAGACCTTCTACTCTAAGACGGTCGTTAAGTTTTCGTGCAATACCCCCGGCTACGACACCTTTATCGATGCTGTCGGCAAGAGCATTATTTCAGCCACGCTCAACGGCCAACCGGTGGACACCACCAATTTCGATGGCGAGACGGTTTACCTAAAGAATTTGCAAGCAAATAATGAACTGATAATCGAACTCGAAGCGATTTACTCAAAAACTGGCGAAGGTCTACAACGTTCTTCCGATCCGGTCGATAATGAGGTCTACATCTATTCCCAAGGTGAGATCGCCGATATCCGTCGAATGTTCGCTTGTTGGGATCAACCAGACTTGAAAGCAACGATCAAGTTAACGGCAATTGTTCCTAACCATTGGGAAGTAATTTCAAATAACCCAATCGAGTCCAAAACTGAAATTGGTGCAGACAAAACTATCTGGGCTTTTACTGCAACTCCTCGAATCTCAACTTATTTGGCGGCAATCATCGCCGGTCCATACCAACGCTTCAGCGATGAATATGTTGGAAAGAAAGTTATTCCACTTGGACTTTATGTTCGCAAATCTTTAGCGGAGTTCGCTGACCCAGATGATATTTTTCTATTAACAAAGCAAGGGTTCTCATTCTTTGAGCGAACCATGGGCTTGGTTTATCCATTTGATAAGTACGACCAGATCGCAGTTGTGGACTTCAATGCAGGTGCAATGGAAAATGCCGGCGCCGTCACCTATGCCGAATACTCATTTATCTTCCGCAGCAAGGTCACCGATCAAAGCTACGCCTGGCGTGCCAACGTTATTTTCCACGAGATGGCACATATGTGGTTTGGCGACATGGTCACAATGACCTGGTGGGATGACTTGTGGCTAAATGAATCATTTGCGGAATGGAGTTCCTATTTCGGCGTCTCGGAAGGAACACGCTTTACCAACTCTTGGGTTACCTTCAATACCGAACGCAAGAACTGGGGCTACCGCGAGGACCAGCGAAACTCCACGCACCCAATCATTACCGACATGTTTGACTTGAATACGGTTGCTGCGAACTTCGACGGAATTTCATATGCCAAGGGAGCATCCGTGCTCAAGCAGTTGGCTGCTCACGTCGGTCGCGACAACATGTTGGCGGGCCTTGAAAAATACTTTGCAAAGCATGCTTGGAAGAACACCACCCTCAAAGACCTACTTGATGAATTAGAAGCCGCTAGCGGTCGCGATCTAACTTCTTGGGCTGCTACTTGGCTGCAAACAGCCGGCGTAAACACTTTGCGTCCAAAACTTGAAATCGTTGACGGGGTCTATACCTCTGTCGCTGTCGTTCAAGAAGTGCCGCTAATTCCCGTTGGGTCAACTGAACTTCGTCCACACCGATTGGGCGTTGGGCTATATGACATGCGAGATGACCGCCTGGTTCTTCGTCGCACTGTTGAGGTCGATATTGCCGGAGCGCTAACCAACGTCAATGAATTAGCCGGCGAGAAAGTCGCTGATCTACTTATTATCAATGATGGCGATCTTACCTACGCCAAAATCCGCTTCGATGAGCGTTCGATTGAAACTTTGAAGTACAACCTCGGCAAAGTGGTTGACCCACTGGCCCGCGTTCTCGGTTGGAGCGCTTCATGGGACATGGTTCGCGATGCCGAACTTTCAGCATCGGATTTCGTCACCATGGCACTTAACGCCCTTCAATTAGAAACCGACATCACCATTGGTCGAATTGTGGTCTCACAATTGGCCAGCGCTGCAAACACTTACTCAAACCCGGCACACAAGGAACTTCTCACCACCAAATTGGCTGATGGCTTTGAAGCTCTGCTAAATAGCGCCGCCCCTGGCAGCGACTTCCAACTTCTATATGTTCGTGCCTTTGCAGCTGCAGCTAAGAGCCCAGCTCAACGTGCTCGGATCGCAGAAATTCTAAATGGAAGCATCGGCGGCTTGACCATGGACTCCGATCTTCGTTGGTACTTAATTACCGCTCAAGCCGAATATGGTCTGGTAGGAGTTGCAGAACTCAATGCCGAACTCGAGAGCGACAATACATTTAGTGGTCAGCTTGCTCACTTGGGCGCATTGACCTCACTACCAACTGCGCTGGCAAAAGAGACAGCATGGAATGAATTGTTGGGAGATGCACTCAGCACCTCGCAACGTTCTGCAGTACTGGGTGGCTTTGCTCGTCCAACTCAACTGGATCTTGTAGCGCCATATGTAGATAAGTACTTTGAGGTCCTGCTTGAAGTATGGGGTAAGGCTTCTTACGAAATCGCCCGTCGCTTTGTACAAAGCATCTATCCAGGACAATTTGTGAGCGAGACGACTGTAGCTAAGTCCAAGACTTGGCTCGATGGCGTCGGCAAAGATGCACATGCAACTCTTCGCCGCTTAGTAATTGACGGTATCGATGCAATGGAAATTGCCTTGCGCGCTCAAGCCAAGGATGCCTAAGCACAACTTAATCTAGGAGAAGCAATGCCCGGATCGAATATCACCAGGATTGAAGCGCTCGAGCGCTCTTCGCACCTAGAAGTTTTAGGATATGAAGTAACCATCGACACAACAATCGGAGATGAGTTATTCGGCGTAAAGAGCGTTGCACGATTCACTAGCAGCAAACCAGGATCTAGCACTTTCATCGATGCGGTTGCTCGCCGAGTAATTTCAGCAACTCTAAATGGTGAGGCAGTTGATCTTTCAAACTACGATGGACAGAGTATTCACCTGCCGAACTTGGCCGAGATCAATGAACTAGTTGTTGAACTCGAAGGTATCTATTCCAAGAGCGGTGAAGGACTGCAACGCTCAGTCGATCCTTCCGATGGCGAGATATATCTCTACACCCAAGCGGCACCTGCTTTCGCTCGGCTGATCTTTCCTTGCTTTGATCAACCTAACTTAAAGGCGCCGTTCACCCTGACGGTTATCGCACCGAGCGGGTGGGAAGTTCTTTCGAATAGCCCAATGCAAGATCGCATTGAACTAGGAGAAGCACGGGTTAAGTGGGAGTTCTCCCCTACCCCCAGAATTTCAAGCTATATCTGCGCTTTGATCGCAGGTCCGTATCACCACGTCCACGATGAGTACGTTGGCAAGAAGCGTGTTCCACTCGGAATCTACCTTCGCAAATCTTTGGCGCAATACTTGGACGCCGAGAATATTTTCACTGCCACCAAAGCCGGCTTTGCTTTTTATGAGGAAGTGTTTGGCCTGGCATATCCATTTGAAAAATATGATCAGATCGCCGTAGTCGACTACAACTGGGGCGCTATGGAGAATCCCGGCGCAGTAACTTTTAAAGAAGATCGCTTTATCTTTCGCAGCAAAGTAACCGAACGCCAATACTCTTGGCGAACCAGCACCATTCTTCACGAGATGGCTCATATGTGGTTTGGCGATATGGTCACCATGGAGTGGTGGAATGACATTTGGCTCAACGAATCTTTTGCTGAATGGGTTTCGTATCTTGCACTTGCTGAAAGCACGCCATTCACCAACAGCTGGGTTAGTTTCAATATTGACGTCAAAAATTGGGGCTACCGCCAAGATCAACTCACTTCAACTCATCCAATAGTCACCGATGCTCCAGATGTCGAAACCGCAAGCACTAACTTTGATGGAATTTCATATGCCAAAGGTGCTTCAATTTTGAAACAGCTATTCGCCTACGTTGGGCGGGAAGCCTTTATTTCAGGCTTGCAAAAGTATTTTGAAAAACATGCATGGGGCAACACCACTCTCGCAGATCTGCTGATCGAACTTGAGGCTACTAGTGGTCGTTCGTTAACCAAGTGGTCAGCAACATGGTTAGAAACAGCCGGCGTTAATACTTTGAGCCCAGTGCTGCAGGAATTAGATGGAAAATACCAATCCGTTGCCATCTCGCAGACCGCACCTTCTATCCCTACCGACTCGACTGAACTTCGACCTCACCGATTGGCAGTTGGGCTTTATGACATTGTGGCTGACGAAGTAAAACTGCGAAAAGGTATTGCCGTAGATGTCGAAGGTGCCTTAACAGCAGTGCCAGAACTTGCCGGTGAAGAAGTAGCTGATCTGCTACTTATAAATGATGGCGACTTAGCGTTTGCAAAAATCCGCTTCGACCAACGATCGGTCAAAACCCTGACTTCGTATTTAGGACAGATTAAAGATCCGCTGGCCCGAGTTCTATGTTGGAGCGCGGCGTGGGATATGACTCGAGATGCTGAACTTTCAGCAACCGAATTTGTAAAACTATCAATCTCCGGGTTACTCACAGAGACTGATATGGACGTCATATTTATTGTGACCTCCCAATTGGGGACTGCAATTGAGAACTACGCCCACCCATCTCACCGCGAAGAACTAAGAACTTTCGTGGCCGCTGGACTCGAGAAAGTCATGGACCAATCCCCGGCCGGAAGTGACCTGCAGTTGCAGTTCGCCAGATCGTTCGCGAGTTTTGCCGAATCCGATGAACAATGTGAGCGAATTACCGGATTATTGGCTGGCTCACTCAGCGGACTTTCAGTTGATAATAATTTGCGCTGGATTCTTGTAACTGCCCTCGTTGAGCGCGGATTACTAACTCACGAAGAATTAGCAAGGGAACTGGAACGTGACAGCACGTTGGATGGGCAACTTGCTTACGCCGAATGTCTCGCCGCTTTTCCAACATCGGAAGCTAAAGAACAAGCGTGGGAGAGCCTGATGGGCAAAGAGCTTTCGATCTCGTATCGAAGGGCAGCCTTGCAAGGTTTTCAGCGTGCCCGACACCGAGAATTTCTGGCCGAGTATGTAGATCATTTCCACGATATTTTGCTGAAGTATTGGGAAGAGAACTCATTCGAGGTTGCCAATCAATTTGTCATCGCAGCTTATCCAAAGTTCATCAATACCGAAGAAACTCTGGTTAAAACAATCACTTGGTTAGAGTCAAATCAAGCCGCACCTGCCGCGCTTCGTCGATACGTATCCGAGGGCGCCGATGCAATCAAGCGCGATTTATCGGCTCAACAAAAAGATAAGTAAAAGTTATTCGATATGGGAGATGGCGGAAGACTTGTTCTTTCGCTCTCCTGTTAATGCATATGCAGTTCCCGCGATTAAAGTAAATAACCCAATCGGTGCTGCTACAAAGAGAAGTACGATTTGGATTGCCGTCAATCCTTTACCTGGCAAGGAACCATCTTCTTGAGCGGCAAAGTGAAAGGTGGATGCGAGAGTATGTAACAACATGGGGCGAAGTCTAGCGAAGAAAAATTGTTACGCCGTCGCAGCGTTTGGCGTGAAGCTTTCCACCCCATACGGCGCCAAATAACTCAGCCAACGCGCATCTGGGCGTCCGGTCCCAAGGATTCGCCATGCGGCACCGACTGGTTCGCGAGGCAGGGAGCGCAAGCGCCAACCGATCTCTTTCAAATACTTATCTGCTTTTAGATGATTGCATCGATGACAAGCAGAGACCACATTCTCCCAATTGTGACCGCCACCACGACTACGTGGAATTACATGATCTATTGAGGTCGCGGTCGCAGAGCAGTAGACACAGCGTCCACCATCGCGGGCAAAGATCGCACGACGAGAGAGCGGGACTGAATGTCGATAAGGGATGCGAACATATTTAACTAATCGAATTACGGATGGCAAGGTTACTTGGCCGCCGGCATAGTGAAGCACGGTCGCAGAATCTTCCACGCTGATCGCGCGCTGATTAAGCACAAGCAATAACGCTCGTCTCTCCGAAACGACACCTAGTGGCTCGTAGGTGGCGTTCAGGACCAAAGTATTTGGCACTGAATTTAGCTCCCCTGTTTGGCAGCGCGTGGCTCGTGCTGTCGGGTAAATACTGCCCTATTGCGGGGGTAATTCGCGGTATTTCATAGCCAATTTGCTGTGGCTTGACGTTGAATTCCAGGTGAATTAGATAAAGTCAGAACCACAATGAATCTTCACTTAGTGGTAAATACCCACATAAAAGCGGCTTATAACTGGTTTAGCGGCGCCCCACTTCATATCTTGGCCATCTTGGCCTTTGCCGTTATCGTGCAGAAAATTGGCTCTCGAGCTATAACAAAAGCCATGAATCGCCTGGCTGAAACCGATTTAGTTCCAGGACCGCGTCGCGCGGGCTTGCGTCAAAAGGAGCGGGCAAAGACCGCTGGCACCGTCCTTCGATCGGCAATGAATGCGGCAATCCTGCTAATCGCCAGCACCATGACCTTGAGTGAATTCGGCTTGAACTTGGGTCCTTTGATTGCATCGGCAGGAGTAATTGGCGTTGCCCTAGGTCTAGGCGCGCAGACGATTGTCCGCGACGTTCTGGCTGGAATCTTCATGTTGATCGAGGATCAGTATGGCGTCGGCGACAGCGTCGAAGTTATGGAAGTTAAAGGGATGGTGGAGTCAGTCGGCCTTCGAATCACAACGGTGCGCAACGAAGAGGGAACTCTTTGGTATCTGCGAAACGGTGAAATTCTAAAGTTGGGCAATAGGTCCCAACCTAAACATTAGATAAATTCAGGGCTACGCTATTGATATGGGAATAATTACGACCCGCGGGCTTACAAAAACTTATGGTGACAAAGCCGCCGTCAAGAATCTAGATCTAGATATAACCGAGGGCCAGGTCTTTGGCTTCCTAGGACCAAATGGCGCTGGCAAAACGACGACCATCAGAATGATGCTTGGGTTGATAAAGCCATCATCTGGTAGCGCCGAAATCTTTGGCTTAGATTGCACCAAAGATCCCCGAGAGATTCATAAACGTTTAGCTTATGTACCAGGTGAATCAAACCTTTGGGGTTCATTAACTGGAAAACAAACGTTGGAATTATTGAGCTCATTGCATGGAAAAGTTGATTCCGCTTATCAAGCAAATTTAGTAGAGCGCTTTCAATTAGATCCCAGCAAAAGGGTTCGCGCCTACTCCAAAGGAAATCGTCAAAAATTATTATTGGTTGCCGGACTTTCTACCCGTTCAGATGTTCTACTACTAGATGAACCAACCAGTGGCTTGGATCCATTAATGCAAGAAGTCTTCCGTAGCGTCGTGCTGGAAGCCAAAGAGCGCGGACAAACAATTTTTCTTTCATCCCACACTCTGAGTGAAGTTGAAGTTCTCTGTGATTTAGTGGGGCTGCTTCGAAATGGCGAACTCATTGAGATCGGAACTCTGGAAGAAATGCGTCACCTGTCTGCTCTTACCTATCAAATTACTTTTGCCGGCGCCCCGATAGATCTCTCCAAAGTTGAAAATGTTAAGCGCGTTGTGGTCGAGGGGCATCGCGTTTCTTGCGAGTTAGCTGGCACGCCCACGGCTCTAATGCAGGCATTGGCCAACGCCAACGTCACCAAACTTGTAGCTCACGAAGCATCGCTCGAAGAAATCTTCCTTTCGCATTACGGAAGTTAGCCCATGTCTACTGGCTTGGTTATCACAAAGCATTTCCTCAAAGAACGAAGAATGGTTGCCGCCGCGCTCGGGTGGATGGTCGCGGTCGTATCAATTTCTACCGTTTACGCATATCGCACTGCCTATCCGCATCTAACTGATCGACTGCGACTATCGGCTTCCTTTTCACACGATGCCGGGATCGCGGCCGTCTTTGGTCCCGCGCACTCGCTAGAAACTGTTGCTGGGTTCACAGCATTTCGTTCGCTCGCGGTCATCCCATTAATAATTGGGATTTGGGCGGCGCTTACCGCCACCAAGGCGCTGCGTGGTAACGAAGATACTGGACAATGGGAAATCCTAATTTCCGCGCCCATCACGCGCAGAGCTGCAACCTTGGCTGCACTACGTGGCATCTACCTTTCACTGACTATGACCTTGGTGATTGGTTCGGTAGCGCTCTCTGCAACTGCACTAATTTCACACGACTTCAAAGTCAGCGCCGCCTTATTCTTCGCGCTTGCGCTGGTCTCGTCAGGATATCTGTTCGCCAGCATTGGCGCCGTAGCTTCCCAATTAGTTAGCACTCGAAGAACTGCTGCAACAATCACTGGTTTAGTAATTGGACTTTCGTTTTTGATTCGAGCCGTTGCGGACTCATCGCCATCAATTGCTTGGGTTCATTGGTTCTCTCCTCTGGGTTGGATCACCTCCACTGCGCCACTCACTAAATCGCATTGGCTTGGTTTATCGTTGGTATTCGCCACCACCATTATTTGTACCGGAATCGCCATCACGCTGAGCTCCAATCGTGACTTAACGGCAAGCCTCATCCCAGAACGAATAAGCGATACAAATGGTCGTGAAATCAAGAGCATCCCAAGACTCTGGGTTAAATTGCAGGGTTTAAATATCCTCAGTTGGGGCGCAGGTTTCTTCTTTATGTCATTTGCCTTCGGCCTAGTAGCCCATGGCGCTACCCAGGCATTCTCCGGCTCTTCAACAATTCAAAAAACTTTTGGCGCTTTAGGAATCACCAAAATGAGTGAGCTCTTTTTTGGGATCATCTTTCTAATGCTCTCCACCGGCTTGATGTTTGCTGCTAACAGTCATGCGGCAGCTTTTAGGGAACAAGAAGCTGAGGGCTATATCGATCACCTCTTGGTCTCCCCCAAATCTCGAACTCAGGTTTACCTAAGCCGCCTGCTCGTTAGCATCGTTGGGTTAACTTTCATCGCGCTAATGGCTGGCTTTGGCGCTTTTTCAGGTTCCAGCCTTCGAACCGGAGATCTGGGAATCAAAGATGCACTTATGGCTGGGTTAAATATGGTTCCAAGTGCGATGGTCTTATTTGGAGTTTCGCTGTTGGTCTTCGGCTTCTACCCCCGAGCTGTGAGCATTGTCGGGCAATCACTCTTAGCTTGGAGTTTTTTGCTGGAGTTAATCGGCTCAACGCTAAAACTTAATCATTACATTTTGGATACTTCGTTCTTGCATCACATGGCATTTGCTCCTGCTGCGTCGCCCAGAGGCGGACAGAACTTGCTATTGCTCGGAATCGCAGTGGTTCTTAGTTTGGCGGGTTTAGTTGGTTTTAGTCGACGCGATACCGCGCTCGGATGAACATATTACTTAACCGAGGCTTGATAAATACTCTCAATTGAAGCATCCAGCAATTGATCAAACTCTTTGGCAGATTGCTGAACGGTCAATCCTTCTGTAAGAGCTCGCGAGAAACTGGCAACAACGCCATGATTTTTAGCAAGGAGTTCGTTGGCCGCATTTCGCAAATAACCACCTGATAGCGCCACCACTCGAATAACTCGAGGATGGTTTACCAATTCGGTATAGAAATCTGCTTCTTCTGGGAGCGTCAATTTAAGAAGCACGTGTTGTGAGCCGGTAAGTGAATCAAGGTTTTGGATCAACTCTTTCTTCAATAGAACTTCGGATTCCAACTTTGTAGTGCTTTTGATATCAACTTCGGGTTCAATAATCGGAACGAGGCCGCTCTCCATGATTCGCCTGCCAAAGGCAAACTGCTGGTTAACGACTTTTGTGACTCCGATTGGATCAGCATGCGCAATTATTGAGCGCATCTTTGTGCCGAAGACGCCATGCCGCAGTGCGCTCTCCAATTTATCTTCCAAATTTGTAATCGGCTTCATTAATTGAACACCGTCAATTTCATATTGCAGACCTACATCAACTTTTAGAAAAGGCACAATCTGCTTTCGTTTCCATAAATATTCGGCGCTGCCTAAACCCTCAATTTTTCGGTCCATGGTCATCTCGAAGAGGATTACTCCTAAGATGCGCTCCCCAGTAAAAACTGGGCTGGTAATAATTCTGGCGCGCATCTGGTGAACCAGATCAAACATCGCCGCTTCATCGGAATATTGCGCTTCCGTGATGCCATACAACTTGAGTGCCTTTGGGGTACTCCCGCCACTTTGATCCAAAGCGGCAACAAAGCCGGCGCCGTTACGCATTTTGGCCAGTTGCTCAAGATTCACGCGGAAAAGGCTACTCCGATTGGTTCAACATGGAATGAGCGGCATATTGAAAATAGCTCCATAGCTCCTCTTTGAGTGCCTCCTCTAACGGAAGATCAATGATTGCCACATGGGCGCAGCGAAGCCAGGCCTGCTTCTCTGGTTCGCCAATTTTGAAGCCAACGTGGCGCATCCGAAGTCGAGGATGTCCACGTTGATCGGAATAAGTAGTAGGTCCGCCCCAGTACTGCTCAAGAAAGAGCATCAGTCGTTCTTTAGCTCCAGCCATATCTTTCTTCGGGTACATAGCCAGCAGCAAAGGTTCAACTTCTAGTTGTTGATAGAACCCATCCACGATCGCGACGAAAGTTTCATGGCCGCCGACTTTCTCGTAAAAGGTTCTTTCCGTCATCAGGCAGCCAGGGCCTTCTCTTTCGCTTTGCCGATCTGAAGAACAAAGTAAGAAGTTATTACACACAATATGCCGCTGATGTAGAAAGCAGTTGAATAATTGCCGAACTTCACTCGAAGAACGGCCGCACCAAATGCCGCAATCGATCCCCCAATTTGATGTGCCGCGAATACCCAGCCGTAAACAACCGTCCCGCGCTCAAGTCCCAAAACTTTCCTACAGAGAACAACGGTTGGTGGCACAGTGGCAACCCAATCCAGCCCATAGAAAATAATGAAGACCAAAGTTGAGGCGTGAAGCGTTGAAAACAGAATTGAAGGCAACAAGAAGAGCGAAAGTCCGCGCAACAAGTAATAAAAGAAGAGCAACTTGCGTGGATCGACGCGATCGGTTAACCAACCCGAAAATACCGTGCCTATCACGTCGAAAACGCCGATCATTGCCATAAGTGAGGCGGCGGTAACTTCTGCCATGCCGTGGTCATGCGCGGCTGGAATAAAGTGGGTGCCGACCAAACCACTGGTGGAGAGTCCGCAGACGAAGAAGGATCCAACTAAATACCAAAAATCTTTGTGCTTTGAAGCTGCCCGTAAGGTATCGATCGTTTCCTTCGCGGCATTTCGTCGAACGATCGGAGGTTCCACATAATCTTCCGGAGCACCATATGGTGAAACGCCGGCAGCCGATGGCCGCTCTTTGAGGAATGCGCCGATCAAAGGAACCATTAAAAATGCTGCTGAAGCAACGGTGATTGAAACCCACTTCCAACCGTAATGAACGGCTAGGGAAGATAAACCAGGAAGGAAAATTAATTGGCCCGTTGCGCCGGCTGCTGTTAAGGCACCCAGCACCAAGCCCTTCTTCTGAATAAACCAGCGATTGGCAACCGATGCCGCAAAAACTAAGGCCATTGAGCCGGTACCCATTCCCACGATTACGCCCCACAACAGGATTAAGTGCCAAGGATGGGTCATCCAAACCGTACCCAGCGCACCGCTTGCAACGGTTGCTAGCGCAAACATAACGACGCGGCGAATCCCAAACTTTTCCATTAATGCGGCGGCAAATGGCGCTGTTAAGCCATAGAGCAACACGTTAATAGCTAAAGCCAAAGAGATAGTGGATCTGCTCCACCCGAAAGCATCTTCAAGGGGCACAATCAGAACTGATGGTGCCGATCTAAAACCGGCAGTTGCTATGAGCGTAAGAAAAGTGACCCCGAAAGCTGTCCAGGCCGGATGAATTCTTCTGGTCATTTGGATTTAGTACGCAGCCAAACCGTTGTGTCAGTAGGAATCTTCTTGCCATCCAGTGGGGAGCTGGAATGCAAAACTTCTGCACCTTTGGGAACCTTGATCGGATCGCCAAAGTTAACTAGGCACAAGAAATCTCCGGCGCGTGAAAATGCCAATACCTCTTTACCCATATCTACCCACTTCAATTTGCCATCACCTAGACCAGATTCGGTTTTGCGGATTGCTAAGGCCTTGCGATAGATATTTAGGGTTGAGTTTTCATCACTCTCTTGGGAATCAGCACCGTACTTGCCCCACCAAGCTGGTTGTGGCAACCAAGAATCTTGATCGCTCAATTCGGCATTTGTAGAGAAACCATGTGAGCCAGCTTCAGCGGCAGCCCATGGCAAGGGAACTCGGCAACCATCTCGTCCTGGGTCGGTGTACTCACTCATCTTCCAACGGGGATCGGTTAGTCGATCTTGCGGAATATTTGTAACTTCAGGCAACCCTAACTCTTCGCCTTGATAGACATAAGCGCCACCGGGAAGAGCAAACATCAACATTGCACCAGCACGTGCACGACGCACACCCCGCTCGGCATTGAATTTCTTAGTATTTCCAAAACGTTGTTTAATCGTGCTAACGCCACCACCTTTTAAACCCAAATCAAAGCGAGTAACCGAGCGAGTCACATCATGATTGTTAAAGACCCAAGATGCTGGAGCCCCTAGGCCAGATAGATTCTTTATCGTTCTAACAATGCTCTTCTTCAAAACTTTGCGATCCCACTTTGAATCCAAGAAATCGAAATTGAATGAGTTAGCCAATTCATCATTGCGTAGATAAAGTGGCAAACTTGTTGGTGAAACCCAAGCTTCCGCCACCGCCATTCGATCGCCTGGATAGGAATCCAAAATTTTGCGCCAGGCGCGATAAATCTCATGAACGCCATCTTGATCCCAGTACGGCATTTTCTGAACTTTTAGAAGTTCTGGATCGGTTGTGATATCTGGCAAGCCCTGCTCTTTGATCATGCCGTGCGCAACATCGATGCGAAATCCATCGACGCCACGATCGAGCCAAAACTTTAATACCTCTTCAAAATGTGCCCGAACCTCTGGGTTCTCCCAGTTGAAGTCAGGTTGTTCTACGGCGAAGAGATGCAAATACCACTGGCCTGCTTCACCATTGGATTCGGTAATACGGTGCCACGCGGGACCACCAAAGACTGCCTGCCAATTATTAGGTGGAAGTTCGCCGTGCTCGCCCTTACCCTCGCGGAAAATATAGCGATTTCTTTCCGGTGATCCGGGCTCTGAATTGAGCGCATCTTGGAACCAGCGATGTTGATCGGAAGAGTGATTTGGCACGATATCAACGATGAAGCGAATTCCAAGTTCGTGCGCTTCGCGGATTAACTGCTCTGCTTGTTCTAGCGTGCCGTAATCCGGCTCAATATTCATGTAGTCCGCCACGTCGTAACCGTGATCATTCTGAGGTGAGGGATACCAAGGAGTTATCCAGATTGCATCAATCCCTAACTTCTTTAGATAAGGAAGCTTCGAACGAATTCCTTCGACATCGCCTTTCCCATCGCCGTTGGCGTCAGCAAAAGAACGAATGTAGATCTGATAGGTAACGGCATCACGCCACCATACTGATTCCTGGGATTTTGACATGGGCATATATTAAGGGGTTTTCCTTCCAGCTATTGGGCAAATTGAGCCTTTTTCACGCCACCCTTAAGAGATCTTCAAGTGACTTAGCTGCTCTGATGCTGGTCCAGTGGATTCACGCACAACCAGGTTAGGCTGAAATTCAATTCTTTGATGTACATGGCGTTCTGGATATTCACACTCAGAGATCAATAATTCAGCAGCGGCATAACCAAGTTCAAATGCTGGCTGTGAAATCGAAGTCAGCGGGACAGCGGCGCTCCTGGCAAAATCGATATCGTCATAGCCGATTACACTTACTGTGAATGCTAAATGGTCGAAGTGGTTTGAAGACATCATTGTGAACTTGGCAGATAGCCAAGGAAACCTAATGGAGCTCAAAGAGATTTGGCGCTTGGCTGAATAACACTTTGCAAATTCTTAGTTAAACAGCTGCTTCCAAATATTGCGTTAGGAATTCGCGCTCTGCTGATGAGAGTGGCCGAGACTTCTTTGTTTCCATGCTGACCGCAACCTGAACCGTCTTAATTCGAGCGTGTAATCCGGCTTTGCTGATTAGCTCATATTCCATAGTGAATGAGGAGTTACCGATATTGGTAATCCACATATCCACGCGCAGATCGAAACTTCCTAAAACTATCGGAAGTAAGTAATCACATTCAGTACGGCCAACCACCATGTCATTCAGCATTGGTTCAAAACCATTGCGAACCCGATCGAACCACAAGAAATCAGACCGAGCTTCCTGCGCGTATGTTAAGTACGTGGCGTTATTTACATGACCGAAAGCATCCAAATCATCCCAACGCACATGCGCCTTTCCTTGGAAGCGCATTAACGGGTTAACTTTCGGTAGGTAACACGGTGCGGCCGAGCAGCTTCTGCACCTAGGCGCTCCACCTTGTTCTTCTCGTAAGAGTCGAAGTTTCCTTCAAACCAGAACCATTGCGAATCGCCTTCGTAAGCCAAAATGTGAGTAGCGATGCGGTCCAGGAACCAGCGATCGTGCGAGATAACTACCGCGCACCCAGGAAATTCCAACAACGCATTTTCCAGCGACCCAAGAGTTTCAACATCCAGATCGTTAGTTGGCTCATCAAGCAACAACAAGTTGCCACCCATCTTCAAAGTCAGCGCTAAGTTCAAACGATTTCGCTCACCACCGGAAAGAACTCCGGCTGGCTTCTGTTGGTCTGGACCTTTAAATCCAAAGGCAGAAACGTAAGCGCGAGAAGGCATTTCAACGTTTCCGACCTTCATGAAATCCAAGCCATCGGAAACAACTTCCCATAGCGATTTCTTTGGATCGATGCCACCGCGAGACTGGTCGACGTAGGAAATTTTTACGGTTTCGCCGATTCTTACTGTCCCACTGTCAGGGGCTTCCATTCCGAGAATAGTTTTAAAGAGTGTGGTCTTACCGGCACCGTTTGGTCCGATGACTCCAACAATTCCATTTCGGGGCAAGGTGAATGAAAGGTCATCGATAAGCAACCGCTCGCCGAAGCCCTTCTTCAAATGATCAACTTCAACAACAATATTTCCAAGCCGTGGTCCCATTGGAATTTGAATTTCTTCAAAGTCCAACTTGCGAGTCTTATCAGCTTCCGCCGCCATCTCTTCGTAACGTGCCAGACGAGACTTCGACTTTGCTTGACGCCCCTTGGCATTCATTCGAACCCATTCCAGTTCTTCCGTCAAACGCTTTGCGCGCTTGGCATCCTTCTGACCTTCGATTTTCAAACGGGTGGATTTGGTTTCCAAATATGTGGAGTAATTACCTTCGTATGGATAGGCGCGACCGCGGTCAAGCTCCAAGATCCATTGTGCAACGTTGTCCAAGAAGTATCGATCGTGAGTGATCGCTACAACGGTGCCGGGATATTTCGAAAGGTGTTGCTCGAGCCAGAGAACTGATTCGGCATCCAAGTGGTTAGTAGGTTCGTCCAGTAATAATAGATCTGGAGCTTGAAGCAACAGTTTGCAAAGCGCGACGCGTCGACGTTCTCCGCCCGACAAGACTGAGACATCGGCATCAGGTGGTGGGCAGCGGAGAGCATCCATCGCTTGCTCTAATTGGGAATCAAGCTCCCAAGCATTTCGATGATCGAGTTGTTCTTGCAAAGTGCCCATCTCGGCCAACAATTTGTCATAGTCGGCATCCGGTTGACCCATTAAATCTGAAACTTCGTTAAAGCGATTTAGGATGGCAATAGTTTCGGAAACGCCATCTTGTACGTTCTCCAGAACAGTCTTGGTCTCATCCAGTACGGGCTCCTGCATCAAGATGCCAACGGTGTAACCAGGGCTCAAAAAAGCTTCGCCATTCGAGGGCTGCTGAAGTCCGGCCATGATCGCCAAGACCGTTGACTTACCGGCTCCGTTGGGTCCGACCACGCCAATCTTGGCACCTGGAAAGAAGGCCAGAGTCACGTCATCGAGAATGACCTTTTCGCCATGCGCTTTTCGCGCCTTTTTCATCGTGTAAATGAACTCAGCCATAGTGGCAAACCCTATCGGTTGGGCAGATAAGACCTAAATTGGCCAAAAAACTGGCGCTTTTGGCTATCGAGCGGCTATCCGGCGGCTCTTCGAACGGCCAAAATCGTGGCCGCGCAATCCTCAGCGCTAGTGCTCCAGTTACTGACCGAGATACGTAATATTTTTTGGTCCGCCCAATGGGAACCAGAAATCCATATCGAATGATCGGCAATTAACGCGGCGCCAACTTCTTCGGTACGTTCATCATTTTCAAAAGCGAAGGAGACTTGCGTAAAGACCACATCGTTCAACACGCGACAACCAGGAATCTTGGCTAATTCGCTCGCCAAGAATTTTGCATTTTTAACCAAGCCATCTACGAGATCGATGACACCATCCTTGCCAAGTGCAAGGAGCGCTGCCCATACGGTAACTCCGCGACCTCGGCGAGAAAGTTCAGCCACTTTTTCGCTGGGCCACAATTTCACATCGCGCTCACTGGGCAGATAGCTAGCTTCCACACCGAATGCTCGCCGAAGTGCACCTGCGTTATTTACAATGCTTACGCCACAGTCGTATGGAACATTCAATGTCTTATGTGCATCGGTCGCCCAAGAATCTGCAAGTTCAATGCCGTCGAGCAATGGTCGTAGCGTTGGCGAAGCCAACGCCCAAAGTCCAAAGGCGCCGTCAACATGCACCCAGGCACCGTGTTGATGTGCCAATTCAATTGCTTCTCGAAATGGCTCGAAAGAACCGGAGTGAATATTTCCGGCCTGAAGCGCGAGAAGCGATGGACCACTTCCACTTTCCAGAGCTGCCTTTAATGCCGAAATTTGAATCCGACCTTGGTCATCAGCCGCAATCGCTTCTGGTTCACCCAGCCCTAGATATCGAAGTGAAGTGTCAATCGTTACGTGTCGCTCTTCATTTACTAACACTCGAATTCGCGGAGCGCCAAATAATCCCTGGACATTTACATCCCAACCAACTCGTGCCAATACTTCACCGCGTCCTGCTATCAAGCCACCAAAATTTGCCATCTGCGCACCAGTGGGAAATCCAACGACCGCCGTTTTGGGTAGCCCTAATATTTCCAACAACCATTCGCCCGCTATTTCTTCAAGTGTTACAACGGTTGGCGTAAGCAGGGGTGCTCCAGAATTCTGATCCCAAGTACTTATCAACCAATCTGCCGCCAATGGCGCGGGCATTGTTCCGCCGATCACCCAGCCGAAGAAACGACCCGAACCCATTCCCATCAAACCTGGTTCTCCCAGGGTTCCAAGTCGTTCAATGACCTCGGCGGCATCAACCCCTACTTTTGGTAGGACATCTCCGAATGCCGCTCGGACTTGATCAACATCAATCTTTGGATTTATACCCCGGTTGGGAATCTCATCGAGCCAAATTTGAGCATATTTTGCGGCGGCGGCAAGGGGTGCGCTAAATACATCGCCATTACTGGTCATAAGAACTCTCCAATTCCTAGACCAGAACCATAAGCGAAAGCGCCGACCCTGAATAGATCTTTAATTGAGAAAGTCAATGCATACGCTTACCTTCGATAGACTTCAGTTCCTGACCAATCGAGATTGGTTAATGCGCCTGTAGCTCAGTCGGATAGAGCACCCGCCTTCTAAGCGGGTTGTCGCAGGTTCGATTCCTGCCAGGCGCGCCAGCACCCAACCCTTTACTTCAAAATCAGGTTGAAGAGAATGCCCACCAAAATGATGCCCATTGCGACGGTTGCAAAATAGATCGCCAGCAACTTTGGCTTCATGACCCGGCGAAGCAGCATCGCCTCTGGCAGAGACAAAGCAGTGACGCTCATAGAGAAAGCCAACAAAGTACCCATTGGCATTCCCTTTTCGGAAAGCGCCGTGATGATTGGAATAACCGTTGCTATTCCTGAGTACAACGGAATTCCTATTGCGGTAGCTGCGATAACGCCAGCAACTGGACCCCAACTAACGATCTCTCTTATCGCACTTACGGGAACCCACCCGTGAATCGCGGCGCCAAGTCCGACCCCAATCAAGATGTAAACGATGGTGGTTTTTACAATATCAAGCGCTTCAGTCATAGCCGCATAAGTGCGTTCGCCAAATGCGGGCTTAATAGCCACGCCAGAAGCATCGAAGAGTGAAAGCAATTGCTTTGGTTCTACCTCGGTCCAAGCCGCGGTAACGAATCGGCGCAGAATCAATCCCGAACCAACTGCAATGAGAAAGCCCATTGCCGCATATAAACCGGCAATCGCCCAACCAACAGTGCCGGCTAATAAGAATATGGCGATTTCATTGACCAAAGGACTAGCCACCAGAAATGAAATTGCTTGGCTAACTGGAACACCAGAGCGGACGAAGCCGGTGAAGACTGGGACGGCGCTGCAAGAACAGAACGGCGTCGCCACACCAACCGCAGCAGCCAAACCGTGTGCTGAAGTGGAGTTGGTCCGATCCAATCGAGCGCGGACCTTTTCGGCATCAATAAAGGAACGAGCAAAGACCGCAAGGTAAGTGATTAACGCCAAAAGTGAGATCAAACCTATTGAGTGCGAGATAAAGAAACTAACCGAGTCTGCAGCCTTGGTGGAGAACCCAGTTAAATGCGAACGCAGAAATGATGACAGCCAATAATCCGAGAATAGGAAACCGCCAAGGAGCCCTGCTGGAATACCGATCGATTGCAGGAGGTTCAAGGCCTTATTGGAGGTCGCGCTAGTGGGACAACACTCTGCGGCTTCCCCAGGTTCACAGCAAGCCTCAGTCGTCGCCGCAGGGGTGCAGCAAGCCGTTTCTGCGGTAACCGGAGCGCAACAGGCTGCCTTACTTTGATCAATAACCTTCAGCTCATCCACGTGGATCTCCTCATATTGAAGTTCGTCAATACGTAGTAAACTCCTCATATTGAAGTTTGTCAATGTATGATCAGCACATGGCTACTGCGATCTCGCTCACCAAATCTCAACAAACCCTGGAAAAGCTTGCTATCCAGTTCAAGGCGCTTGGTGACCCGACTCGATTGGCGCTCATGATGGCCGTCGCCCAAAGTTCCACTGCTGAGGCTTGTGTTTGCGACTTAACCCCGGATACCGGTTTGAAGCAGAGCACGGTTAGCCATCACCTAAAGATCCTGGTGGATGCTGAACTTCTAACAAGAGCCCAACGCGGCAAATGGGCTTACTATCAATTGACTGAAATCGCGGTCACTCTTTTAAAGTGAAACGCTAGCAATTCCCATTTCGCCCAACAAGATTCGAACTCGATTTTCTATCTCATCGCGGACTGCGCGAACGCCATTGAGATCAAGTTCAGATGGGTCCAACAATTCCCAATCCAAATATCGCTTTCCTGGATAGATTGGGCAAGCATCGCCACATCCCATCGTGATAACAACATCAGCAGCTCGAACAACTTCATCGGTCAACGGCTTTGGATAAGCTGCTACTAAATCAATTCCAATTTCACCCATCGCTGCAACAACGAACTCAGGGATCGAATCGCTTGGAGCGGATCCTGCGGAACGCACTGAAACCTTGCCTGCCGAGATTCGCTCGGCCAACGCTGCGGCCATTTGTGAGCGGCCGGCATTGTGAACGCAAACAAAAAGTATTTCTGGTTGCTCTTTAGAAAATTTTGCCTCGGATTGTGCCAAGGCGGTCAGTCGGTCGCGAGCGAATCTTTCGGCAAGTGACGGAACATCCGCCAAGACCTTCGCCTCTTTTGCCAACATCTCATACGACTCAACAACATAGCGGTGAACAGTTTCAGAGGAGAAGATTCCGGCGAACCGATCATCTAATCGATCAGCGGCTCGCTTCAACATTCCTTCAAGATCATCAAAGTTATAAAGTCCTTCTGGATGAACCATTGCACTCCCCTTGGCTAGTTATTAAAAAAACCGGGCCACCCCCCTCAGGGTGACCCGGTTTCTGTATCCGTTAATCCTTGCTTTTACTTATGCACCAAGCTTGGCAAGCTGGGTATCAAGTTTGATACCGAACGCTGAGCTGTGGGTTGTTACTGCGAAGCCAAGTGCTGGGTGCAATCCTGGGCAGTTAAAGCCGAGGAATGAGATTGCCTTCTTGACTGAAGCAGCCTTTGCAGCGTCACCGTAGTTGGTCAAAGCCAAGGCGTAAGTGGTTGCTGTGAATGGGTAAGCCGACTTGTCAGCGGTGTTGTAATCAAAGGTAACAGTGCCATCAGCGTTAACGGTTGCTTGCGCAGCCATTGCCAGTGCTGAGTCAGAGTTAGGAGTGATTGAGTTACCAGCGGCGTTGATGACGTTGGTTAGCTGTAGACCGTAAGCAGAAGCAAAGGAGATTTCTGCATAAGTAATTGAGTACTTGGTCTTCTTAGCCAACTGGGCAACTCCGGCAGAACCTGAAGCTGAACGGAAGTGAACTGGATCTGCAGTGATATCACCAGGGAATGCAGCAGTGAAAGCATCTGCAGGGCTCTTGGTCCAAACTGAAGGAACAACCTTGTTCAAAGCGCGAGTTAGGTTGTTTGTAGTACCTGAGTTATCGGCACGATATATAACGGTGATTGGTTGGTTTGGCATGGTGCGTGCAATGTTGGTGGTGTTGATACGAAGAACTACTGGAGTTCCATTCTTATCTTTAACAACGACGCCCTGTGAATCCTTCTTAAGGATTGGGGTCGTGATGGTCTTGTTGTTATCGGCAACGATAGCTGCGTCATTCCAACGAGTGATCTTGCCAGCGAAGATTCCAGCAATGGTCTCACGTGAAAGGTTCAAAGGCTTTGTGGTGTTGAGGTTAGTCAAGACACCGACTGGCCAAATAACAGTTGGGATGTGAATTTCGTTAGCAACAGGGGTTGCGTGAACTGAGTCAGAATAAGCAAAATCAACGGTCTTGTTCTGGATTGCAGTCTTGCCGGCTCCGGAACCGCCGCCTGGGTAGTCGTATGAATCGCCAGTCGCAGTTTGATACTCAGCCTTGCAAGCATCGATGATGCCAGAAACAGAAGTTGCGCCAGCGGCTTTTAGAACAGCAGCGTTAGCGATTGGTGCAAAAGCAAGTGCGGCAACAACTGCGCCTGCAGCTGCAACCTTTAGTGATGATGAAAGTTTCATAGAAACCTCTCTATATAAAAAGACTCGGTGGTATGGCTACGTGAGGAAACTCTAAATTGGCCAAGAAACTGCCCCTAGATAGGGGCTAAACGGCTAGGAAACGGAGGGTGAATAACTGGGGTCGCTGTGGGGGTTAGCCGAAGCGACCGGAGACGTAGTTTTCAGTGCGTTGATCTCGTGGGCGGCTAAAGATCTCATTTGTCGGACCAACTTCGATCATATTGCCAGGCCCACCGTCAGATAAGAAGAAGGCGGTGTAATCCGAAACCCGGGCAGCCTGCTGCATGTTGTGCGTGACGATAATGATCGTCATCGACTGAGCCAATTGGCCGATGGTGTCTTCGATCCGCAGAGTTGAGCCTGGATCCAGAGCCGAGCAAGGCTCATCCATTAGTAGGACCTTTGGCTTTACCGCCAACGAACGAGCAATACAAAGGCGTTGTTGCTGTCCGCCAGAAAGGCCGCCGGCGTGAGCTCCTAAACGATCTTTAACTTCATTCCAAAGTCCAGCGCGCTCAAGGCACTCCTGCATCAAATCTTCTTTGTTATCAACTTTTAGTTGCGCCAACTTCAGGCCAGACAAAACGTTCTCGCCGATCGTCATCGAAGGAAATGGGTTTGGCTTTTGAAAGACCATTCCGATTTGCAAACGAATCTTGGTGACGTCAGTTCCCTTTGCGTAAATATCTTTGCCATCTAAAAGAACTTCCCCGGCCATTGCAGCTGATGGAATAAATTCATGCATGCGATTTAACGTGCGAATGAATGTGGATTTGCCACATCCTGAAGGGCCGATCAAAGCAGTTACGGTGCCCGATGCGAAATCCAAAGAGACGTTCTCCAATGCATGGTGCTTGCCGAACCATGCATGAATTCCACGAGCCTCCAGACCAGAACCCATTGGGGCCTTTCCAGGTTCGCGAGCGGCGGAGCGGGCGTTCGCAACATCTGCCAACGCGCTCGAAGAGACTTTGGAATCAATCGACATATCTTCTCCAGGGGTTTCGTTATTCATATCTTCAGCTGGGCTCATTTTGTTTTGATCCTTCGACCACCGAATACTCGGGCTAGAACGAAAAGTATTAGAACCAAAACCAATAGGACCAAAATTCCAGTCCAAGCGCGCTGAATGGATTCTGGCGTTCCAAGCATTAAACCTTTCCAGACATAAACCGGAAGTGCACCTTGGTAATTCTTGAAAGGATTCCAGTTCAAGTTATCGGAGCCGCCAATTGTGAAAAGCAAGGGCGCGGTTTCGCCGGCAATTCGAGCCACACCAAGGATTACCGCAGTAATTAATCCGTTGCGGGCTGCTGGCACAACAATGGTTGCAACCGTCTTCCATTGGGTTGCGCCCAACGCTTGGCCGGCCTCACGTAAATCATTTGGCACTAAAAGCAAAACTTCTTGTGCAGTTCGGGTTACGGTTGGAATCATCAAAATCGAAAGTGCAAGCGCGCCTGCGATCGCTGAGGCTTTTATTGGGGTGGCGACAATCAGCGAAGCAAAAATAAAGAGACCAGCGACTACGGATGGGACACCTGACATCGCCTGAACCACGAATTGAATAAAGCCAGAACCTGGTCCTTTAATTTCGGTTAGATAAAGTGCCGTCAAAACTCCCATCGGCACGGAAACGACGATGCTGATGAAGATCAGATAAAGGGTACCTACCAAGGCATGTAGCAAGCCACCCTTTGAAATTGGATCTGAAAAAGAAGCGGTGAACATAGTTTGCGTGAACAAGGTCCAATGAAGGCCCTTTACGCCATTTGAAACCGTCGTCCATAAAATCGAAGCCACCGGCAAAAAGACCATTGCAGCGCCCGTGAAAGCTATCGAGGAAGCGAGCGAATCCACCAGCGCACTTCGGCCACGTTTTAAGCCATTTCGACCAGCTATTAATGTGGTTCCTATAACAAAGAATAAGAAGGCATAAGCCAACTTTCCCTTCATTGGTGTAATCGCCACTATTACATAACTAGCAACTGCGGCACCGACCAAAAGCAGAATCGAAGGCAAAATTTCGAGCGGAGTTGGCGCCCATGGTTTTGAAGGCGCGACGGGAGCAATAGTTGTTGTCGTCATTACTTGCCTGATTTCAAAGTGCGCTTAACAATTGTATTCGCTGCCATATTCACGAGCAGCGTCAGCACGAACAAAATGAATCCAGCGGCAAGGAGCGCTTTAGTTTCATCGCCTACCGCTTCGCCCCACTTCAAAATAATCATGGAGGCAACGTTTCCGCCCATGCCATAAAGAATGTGCAAGTTAACTTTGAATACGATATTTAAAACGGTAAATACGGCAACGGTCTCACCAAATGCGCGGCCTAAGCCCAACATGGCGCCACCAACGACTCCCGAAGATCCGAATGGAAATACGACGGTCTTGATCATTCCCCAACGCGTTGCACCCAACGCATATGCAGCTTGGATTCGATCGAGTGGAGTTTGGGCAAAAATTTCTCGAGATACAGATGTGACAATCGGAATAATCATGATGGCCAGCACCATGCCGGCAACAAATGGCGAGCGCTCAAAGAATGGCTGCGGCGCATTAAAGACTGGAATCCAACGCAGATACTTGAACAACAACCCGGCCCAATATTGAACCATTGGCATTAAAACAAAGAATCCCCAAAGTCCATACAGGATCGAAGGAAAGGCGGCCATGAGGTCGACTACAGAGACCATTATTTTCTTAATTCGTTCTGGCGCATAAAAAGTTAAATAGAGCGCGCACAAAACTGATAGAGGAACGCCAACTATCAGAGCAACCGTTGCAATTAAGACTGTTCCGACTAACATCGCGCCGACGCCGAAGTTATTTGTAACCTTGCCAGCGTCTGAGGTAACTGACTCCCACTTCACGCCAGTAAGAAAATGAAAACCTTCGTGCTTAAAAGTTTGAAAGCCGCGCAACGCTAAGAAGAGTCCGATTAACGTAAGAATGACCAACGAAGCCATTCCGAAGCCGGTGACCGTCCCGCGAAAAATTCGATCCGACAGGCGCGGCTTGGTTGTAATCTCGCGCGGCGCAGGCGGAGTTGGCCTTTGGGTCACAGTTGAACTCACGGAAGTGATAGTCCTTGGTATTTGGCGCTCCTACGTGGAACTAAGGTGAACACAAGGTGAACGACGGGTGAAATCACGGTCGCCCCCTTTTTAACGGCCGAACCAGCCCATGGCCTAGGCTTGGCAAATGGCCGTTGACTCCCCCAACCTTATTTGGGTTGATTGCGAGATGACCGGGCTAGATCTCAATAAAGATGCCTTAGTAGAGATAGCGGTGCTGGTTACCGATTCCCAACTAAACATCCTTGGCGAGGGCGTGGACCTGGTCATCAAGGCCACACAAGCCCAAATAGATGGCATGGGCGATTTTGTCCGCAATATGCATACCGAATCCGGCCTCATAACCGAGATCCCCAATGGGGTCAGCCTCTCCGAAGCCGAAGCCGCCATTCTGGAGTATTTAAAGAAGTACGCCCCCGATGCGGGTAAATCTCCGCTGGCCGGAAACTCAGTCTCCGTGGATCGAACCTTTATCGCTCGGGACCTGCCAGCGCTAAACGAATACCTTCACTATCGGACCGTTGATGTCTCCTCAATTAAAGAGTTAGCCCGCCGCTGGTATCCCCGGGTCTATTTCGCGGCTCCGAAGAAGACCGGCAATCACCGCGCTTTGGGCGATATTCAAGATTCAATCGAAGAGCTCGAGTACTACCGCAATTCCATCTTCATCCCTAATAATTAAGGACGGTTTTCGCGCTGGTTCGGCGGTACCGTAGTATTAGCGCTTCATGGTGGGCGTAGCTCAGCTGGTAGAGCACTCGGTTGTGGTCCGAGATGTCGCGGGTTCGAGCCCCGTCGCTCACCCCACTTTTTCCCTTTCTAGATATCCCCTTCTAGAGAACCTTTTAGCGCTTGCCCGGCAAGCAGATGGTCAGGTCTCATGGAAAGCATGATCTTCGATGTCGTAATCGAAATCCCTGCGGGCAGCCGCAATAAGTACGAGATCGATCACGAAACTGGTGAGATCCGTCTGGATCGCATGCTCTTCACCTCGACCCGATACCCCTTCGATTATGGCTTCGTAAAGAACACTCTTTCCAACGATGGCGATCCGCTCGATGCCTTGGTTATGTTGGATGAGCCAACTTTCCCAGGATGTGTTGTTTCCTGTCGCGTAATAGGTATGTATCGCATGGTCGATGAGGCTGGCGGCGATGACAAACTCTTGTGCGTAGCTGCGGGCGATGTTCGAAAGAACCCGGTTCGGGACTTAGCTGATGTCGGTCAATTCGAACTAGATGAAATTCAGCACTTCTTCCAGGTTTACAAAGCGCTCGAACCGGACAAGCACGTCACCGGTGGCGAATGGGTAAATCACGATGAAGCCCAGATGGAGATCACTAATTCGTACGACCGGTATCAAAAGCACTAACCAAGAATCAGCAAATCTTCCCGCCTAGAAACAGGGGTTCGCTATGTCTGCAATAAACGCTGGGGATACCGCCTGGGTTCTAATGAGCGGTGCGCTCGTTCTATTCATGACCCCTGGGCTTGCAATCTTCTACGGTGGCATGGTTCGCGCTAAATCAACTTTGAACATGATGATGATGTCCTTCGCTGCGATGGGCGTCACCACAATCTTGTGGGTGCTCTACGTTTATTCGCTCGCTTTTGCTCCTGATGCCAAAGCCGGCTTAATCGGCAACCTTCATAACATTGGCTTAGCCCACACACTTAACGAAGTGGTTGGAAACCCGGGACATCAAATCCCGGAATTGGCTTATGTAATGTTCCAACTAACTTTTGCCATCATTACCGTTGCACTTTTATCTGGCGCAATTGCCGATCGCGCTAAGTACGGCTCATGGGTTCTCTTCATAGCTATCTGGGTAACTCTCGTATACGCCCCAGTTGCACATTGGGCCTTCGCCTCACAAAATGGCCACGGCGGTTGGATAGTCGATCACCTTCACGCATTGGATTTTGCCGGTGGCACAGTCGTTGAGATTAATTCCGGAGCTGCCGCTTTAGCTCTCGCAATTGTGTTGGGAAGGCGTGAAGGATTTAAACGCGATCCAATGCGCCCTCATAATATGCCGCTAGTTCTTCTGGGTGCCGGCATGCTCTGGTTTGGTTGGTTTGGCTTCAACGCTGGATCTGCAATGTCTGCCGGACAGCTCGCTGCCACTGCCATGATCAATACCCAGATCGCAACCGCTGCTGCTGCAATGTCTTGGTTAACCTATGAAAAGATTCGAGAAGGCAAATCCACAACGTTAGGTTCTGCTTCCGGTGCCATTGCAGGTGCCGTTGCTATCACGCCAGCTTGCGGCTTCGTTACTCCGTTGGGCGCGTTAGTAATCGGCGCACTCGCTGGATTAATTTCGGCTTATGCCGTTTCGCGAAAATATAAATTTAATTACGACGACTCTCTCGACGTTGTTGGCGTCCATGGCATCGGCGGGATAGTCGGAATGATCGGTGTTGGATTGATAGCAACAACTGCCGTCAACAAACTTGGTGGCAACGGCCTCTTTATTCATGGCAATGCCGGCTTGCTTGTTAAAGAATTAATTGCGATCGTAGCCACGGCGGCCTTCTCCTTTATTGCCACTTTTGCAATCGCTAAGACGATTGAAAAGACGATCGGCTTTCGAGTCCGTCGCGACATCGAACTTGAAGGTTTGGACACAACTATCCATGCCGAATCCGCTTACGACATCACTTCTTACACAACTCGATAAGATTTAGACAGAGAAGGGGAACCATGAAACTCATCACCGCCATCGTTAAGCCAGCCAGAGTCGATGATATAAAAACCGCTCTGCAAGCCAATGGGATCGCCGGCATGACCGTCTCCGAAGCCAGCGGTTTTGGACGTCAAAAGGGCCACAAAGAGGTCTACCGCGGCGCCGAATACACCGTGGATTTGATCCCGAAAGTCCGCCTTGAAATCTTGGTCGATGACATGGATCTCAACCGGATCGTGGATTTGGTCGTCGCAACCGCCAATCACGGCGCTATTGGAGATGGCAAAGTCTGGGTCACGGCAGTTGAAACCGTCGTCCGAGTCCGCACAAATGAACGCGGTAGCGACGCTCTATAGCTTTTTTGCCCGCGCCGACCAGCGCTGATAGGGTCTGCTCCGCACGTAAATACAGTTTTTCCCGCGTTGTTAGCTCAGCTGGTAGAGCAGGTGACTCTTAATCACCGGGTCGGGGGTTCGAGTCCCTCACAACGCACTCCTAATCTCGCATAATATGTGAGATTTTTTGCATTTGTGGGCTCTCACTTCTGACACTAGGGAGCAACGAGTGTGCAACGAAAAATCTCGATTACATCAGTCGAATCTCATCAATAATCGAATGAAAACTTTTTACTACTACATCTCTCTATGTTCATAGTTATTAACTAAGAACATAAAAAGAAAGTTGTAATAGAAATTGATTTTCACACG